>NZ_JBSPKY010000003.1:0-488413 GCF_053848025.1 Mesorhizobium sp. 128a
CACATTTGTGTCGATGGGACCTGGGCATGAAATATTCGTACGGCGCGAAGATATTCTCCTCTTCGGCCCCGGGTTCATTTCGCCTGGGCTGAAGTCGTCCCTCGGCGACGCCCAGCTGCTTCACTACGAAATTGTCTCAGACTGACCCGGCCGGACTCGTTATCCATTCGCGGGGCTCAGGTGCCGATCGAAACATCAGCTCCTGTTCGCCCTTTCCAACCTCGTCGGCGACCCGCGCGCCTGTCTCGTTCTATCCGGTGATCGGCTCCCTAATAGTGCTTGCCGCTGGTCATCAGTGCCCAGACCATTCGGCCGGTCTTGTTGGCGAGCGCGACCGCCAGCAGCGGTCGCCAAACGTGGTCCGAGGTACGCCAGTCGATAACTTCCAGCAGCATCACGAGTTTTCTTGCGGCGACTTCGCCGCGTCCGTCACGAGGCAGGATCGCTGTCGCCGTGGCCGCATCCAGAGCTCGAGAAACTCGGGCTGCTGGCCATTTGCCTGGAGATGCAACACGTGCTGCCGCGATCTCGACGCAGTGCAACAAGACCGACAAGACCGATGCGCTTGGCCTCGCCCACATCATGCGTACCGCCTGGTTCCGCCAAGCCTATATCAAGTCGGAAAGCTGCTACCGAAAACGGCTTCTGCTGACGCATCAGCACAATCTGCGGGCCAAGTTCCTCGATCTGAAGAACGCCATCCGCCACTAGCGGAAGTCGGCGGAGCCGCATTCCCTACCGCGCGGTACAATAGAAAGCCCGCCCCAATCGGCGGCCGCTATGGTGCGGCCGTTGGACACGATAGTGGGTTTGAAGTGGTAGGGGGAGAGCGCTACATCGTGAGACCCACTATCGACGAAGCACTCTTCTGCTATCGGCGCCGCTCAGTCTAAAGCGTAAATGTCGCCGATATCGCCCGCAATGAAGGGGGTGCGCGCCCACGAAGATGGTCTCGATTGGCTACCCGCGCCTGATCAAACGCCCGAGGTTGCCGCTCCGAAAGCCTGCCTCTACTAAGCCCTAGGCTTGCGTTTGGCAGGAGCCTTTTTGGTCGACGTCGGCTGCGGTTTGCGTCCGAGCCCCGCGGCCTTTGCGAGCGTCGATCTTTGGGCCGCGTAGCTTGGCGCAACCATCGGGTAGTCCGGGTTCAATCCCCACTTCTCACGGTATTCGTCTGGAGTGAGCCCGTAATGTACGGCGAGATGCCTTTTCAGCGATTTGAATTTCTTCCCGTCTTCCAGGCAGATAATGTAGTCCGGCGTTACCGACCTTTTCGGATTGATGGCGGGTTCCTGTTTAGGCGGCTCGGCCACATTCGGCTGACCAAGGCCTGTTAGCGACGAATGGATCGACGCGATGAGGTCTGGCAATCCAGTGACGGGCAGGGGATTTTGGCTAACATAGGCAGAGACAATGTCGGCCGTCAGCCCGACCAGATCGGCCGTCACAGCTTCGTTTTGATCGCTCAAGTATTCGCTCCTGGTATTGGGTCAAAGGACCGCTTCGCCCCTCAGTCGTATATCGCAATTCTGAGCGATTCCGAGATAATACCGCTGTGAATTGGGGGTTTGGCGGGAGGCCTGCCCCAGAGGGCATCCTATTCGCCTGGGGGTCCTGGAAGCCTTTCGAACTTTCTGGGTCTCGTCTCAGCCCGAATTGCGGGAGCTCATGGACAAAATAGGAGACGAGATTCGGATCTGGATTAGGTTGGAAGGCGTTGACCTCCTGGCACGTGCGCCTTGGTGACAGCGCACCCCCTCCTATACGTTCTGAATGGCAGCTTTGCGCCTCATGCCGGTCGTTGAATTAGTTTGTGCGTCGCCCGAAAGTGGCCGTTCGCCCGAACAAACCAATTTTTGGCGCCTCCTATTGTGGCTTCTCGATAGCTGCAATCGACTTTTTGAGGGCGTCCAGCTCAGCGACTAGCTCAGGAGTTAGATTGAGCTCCCCGGTAACCTCCACGAATGTCCAGTAATAGTCACCGCGTGTGTCGTGCGTCACGGGCTTGTGCACCTTAGGATCGAAGTCCCGCTTCGTCACTCGAAACGGCGGTCGGTTATGGAAGAACGTCACGTTGCTGTTGCCAAGTTCGGTCACCGCCACATCAATGCTGAAGTCAGGAAAGCTCTCATAAGTCTGCTTGTCGATAATGAGAAAAATGTACGGGAGTTGGATGACGGGATCCCAAGGGATAGTGGGGCCCAGCGAAGCATCCGGGGCCTGCGGGATGGTAAGCAGTGACTCCACTAAATCACCGAGTTGTGACGCAATTTGAGCTTTTTCAGCTTCAAGGGTTTTCGCTAAATCGTCCGGCCGCAAACCAGCGGGCACAGGGATCGTACCGCGAACAAGCACGCTGTTAGAAAACCCGACAAAAGGCGTCCCTGCCCCCTCGCTTTCCACGCTGATGGACGTCACATTCCCAAACAGCCTTTGCACCCATGCGTCAGCCTTCGCCTTAACTTCCTGTCTCACCTGCTCCAGCGTTTTCGGAACGACGCCCGCACTTTGGATAGATAAAACGTTGATCGAGTTCTGTTGGCTGAAGCCGGCGACCGTCTCACGCGTCGGAGAGCGAGCTCGCAACATGTCCAGTTTGAACGCAACCGGCTTCCCATCCGCGCCAGGCACTGTTTCGTAGGTGGCATTGGCCGTCGCTTGGTAGGTGGCGCCTTCCTTTGCTCCTGCAAGCTTCGCAAGAAAGGCGCGCGCGGCAGTCGCCTTTGCAGGATCCGATCCATTCAGATCATCTACCAATTGAAGGTAGCGCTCGCCTGGTATCGCCCGGATCGCTGCGTTCGCCGTTTTTTCCAGTGCTTCCCGAAGCTCACGGAGTTGCCCGTCAGTCTTCTCAACCAAGTCACAGATGCCGACCACTTCGCCGACCACGCCGCAATCGGCAAAGGCTGGTGTAGCCGCCAGAACCGCCATCCCTAACAATAACTTGCCAATCATTCCGATCTCCCTCGTCCAGCCGGCCTGCACAGACTTCGGCCACGACCCGTCGACATCAAGCTTTCTAAGGAAAGGTTATATCCTTGGGAAAATTATGGGCGAGGGTTTCGTCGCTTGTGCCGAGAATCTTTATGTCGCTGTCGATTGCATAGGCCCACAAAACGGAAGCTACAGACCAACCCCCCGGAACCTCAAGACTGACGTCACCGCACAATTTGCCAAAGGAGATTTGTTCGTCGAAAGGGAGCGTGTTCCAGAAAAGGCGTGCACATCCTACCCCCTCGGCAGAAACGATACGCAGGTATACTTTTCCCTTGAGATTGAACTCCCAATAAACGTCCTTCGTTTCACCCCATCGCAGCGACAAAGTCGTGAAATCAGCCGAGGCCGCATTCAAAATGGAGGACAGCTGGAAAAACGCCAACAAGCCAACCCAGCAAAGTAGGCGGGAACGACCGTGGGGTAGATCAGCGAAATGCGACGACATGGATTTGCCCCTCCCCCGATGCTTCTCATTATGTAGCGGATGGAATCTGCTGTCGAGCTTTGCGTTGGTGCGGTCGCTTCAATGGAGGAAGCGAAAGCGCGGGAGACGCTTCTATGTACTCGCGCAATCCGGCTCCGCGCCGATCGCGACGGAGGCGCTCCCCGTATCGCCCAACTCTATCAGGTCCAGAGCGAGATCCGCAGACCGAAGTCGCCCGGAATTAGCTGACGATGCTGTCATTCGGGTCCTGTAGGCGTGGCTGCAAAGCGTGCGGGGAAACCCCGAGGGAGGTTTGCCAGCCGTCGAGATCGCCTGCAGGCTCAATCCCCGCCACTCGCCCCGGTTCAACTTCACTCGTAGTGGGACGTGGCCGGCTGCCTCCTGAGGACCCGGCGCGTGGCGGCCAGCGCGCTCGACGACCGTTTGGACGAAGTAAGGCGCATTAGCCAGGAACTCGTGCGTGAGATCGCTTCCCGGTGGCAGAGCGATCCTGGGGCGGACGCCTCCTCTGATGTGGACCGGGTCGTCTCGTCCTCGGTTCTCGAGTAGGCGGCGAACAGAGAGCGCCTGCGCGAGGGGTTGCGTCTGGCTGGTCTCCCGGCTTAGGGGCTACTATCGGCCTCAGGCGTACGGACGGTGATCCAGGTTCTATTTGTCCTATTGCCGACATCAGTGTTTCGAGCCCCGCGCGTCTTTCCACGCAAGCAGAACCTGATATAATCATCTCGTCCAATGGTGGGAGGCAAGTATGTCGCCGCTAGGTCGCCTTTTATTTATCTCGCTTGTGTCGATAGTTTGGCTAGGAGCGCCCTGCACCCGCGCGGCGTCCCAAGAGAGTCAACTAAAAGGCCAAATTGCGAACTTTTTAAAAAGTAAATTCAACGTCAAATTCCATCCAACGACTGCTCAAGATGCGCTCGACGACGCGTTCAATAGCTTGGGATTGGTCGAAGATGCCGACACTGTGCTGACGGTTCACGAGGAGACCGTTTCAGCATTGATTACGGCGGAGCTATCCAAACGGAAGCAGAACTTCACTGCTGCAAAAATCGAATTTGGTGAGCAGACGGCGTCGATTGAAATCCGGTACGACGGGCCTTTGCAGGCAAAAAGCATTGACATTGATCTGAAAGCCGCACTGTCCGGCAGACTTGCGATCGCTATTTCGTTTGACCCGGAGCATCCGAATGAAGTTAAACTCGCGCTAAGCATTGAAGATATGCACGTATATATCACGGAGTCTAATGTTACGTTTCTTGGTGTAGGGGTAAGCAGTGCTACTGCAAATTCCGTGGCCGAGGCGTCGATCCAAGCTTTGTTGAACACAGTAAAGGAAATAGTAGACAGAATTGAGATAAGGGTGCCAACTTTACTCTCTACAACTATCGAGATGAAGCAAGATAAATCCAGTCGCACCGATATCTCGTTTACAATTAGCCCACCCAGTTTGCCCCTATCTATTAGATTTGGCCTCGTAGCTTTGATACTGGATCAAGATCGTATGTTTGTGGTGACAAAAAACTCCACAAGCGTTACATCACCGCAGAAAAATGTCGAGTTGCCCTTATTGCGCAGGCGGCTGCAAGATATACTAGCTAAAACCCTTGGATTAGGAACCCTTCGAAAACTAAGCTTTGTGTACATTTCGGATTCCTTCCTTGGTTCTGCAGTGAACAACACGTTCAAGGGCAAACCGATATGTGCATCGGTATCGGTAGGCAGCAAGCCTTTGCCTTTCAACGTGACCATACCTGGACCAAACTCAGAAGCCATCCGATGCGAGCAGAACCGTGGCTGTGAACAAGCCACGGAATGCCGGCCCAGCATCAGCTGCAATCGAAAAGAGGATAAGCGAAAATGCAAAGGGAACCTTGTTGCGAAAGGGTGGTGCGAAGGGTCAAAGGGGGGGCAGAACGTTGGCTACGGTGTTGCCAAACTTAGTTGTGAAACGCGCAAATCGACAGTGAAGGGGCTCTGCGAAGCGTCAAAGTCGGCCGACAAGGGCCTGTGTGAAGCCGGCAAGAGCTTGGATAAGGGGGGCTGCGAGGCCCTTAAGGAAGCCGTTAAGCGCATTCAGCATTTGGGGAACGTAGCTCAAGTGAAGAGCGATGATTTCGCCATCGCCGGCGACGGAAAATTTTGCATATCTGCCATAAAGTTTGATGCTGCTCGCCTTGCACTATCTGCGACGACTGTGGCGGAGGCGTCAGCGCATGCGAATGGTAATGTTAGATTTACGCCCCTGGATGCTGGCCATTTACTTTGCTTCGCTCCATGGGAAAAAGAAATCGCTGAGAACGCGAATGTGCCTCGCCAAACACGCCAGGTAGAACTGCAGGCGGCAGTCATAGATAACACTTCCGTACTACGCCTGAATGTTGCCGTAGATGGTGAGTTAAGGATAGAGGCCCCAGTTAAGTCGCTCATAAGCCAAATAGTAGACGATCCTCATTTCATGATGAAGTGCCCCCTGCTCGGAGTGGCCGGCCAGGTTTTCAAAATTACTCCCAACCAGTGGCTGCCTCGCCCGGCGCGGGGTATCTTCGATGTTTCGGTGCCGCGAATCGCCATAAATTCCAATATCATATCGCGGCCTACTGGAGGATCGGTTTCCAGCATTAGGTTGCGGCGAGCAAACGGCGGAACTGTCGCAGCCTTCAATGTTATACCTGCAAAGTGACAGATGCGAGCACGTAGTCTGCCGATCTGATGGTAACTAGTTTCGTTTGACCTAGGGCCTCTTCAATCGAATGCTTCCGTGAATCACAATGGTCAAAGACATCGTAAGCCCTCACGGCCCTGGTGCTGATGGCCACGCACGAACTGATCAGCGATGCCATGGTATTGGGCTCTTGCGAGATTGATCCGGCCTCCATGACGACTCGTCGTTTAATTAGCCACAATATCATCGTGAGCGATCCGCCGTTACATTCCGGCTTTGACCCTAGACGTGTAAACCGGATGGAGTCAGGTGGCATTATATTGGTGCGGGACGCCAAGCACCGGCTTTCAGGTCGGACCAGTCTATTTCCATGAAGTCGGACCGCAACCCAAGAATCCGCCAGACTGCGGCGAAGATGGCTTGCGGCAAATATAACCGGAAATCTCGGCAGACGTCGTCGAGCATTCCGTTCAAATCTAATGGGTGCGGGTGAGAGACGTTCCATCTTTCAACGCCAGCGCTTGCCACGGCCGCTTCGATGGCGGATGCGACGAGGGGGACGTCGGCAGAATACAGTTGTGGCGAGGCACAGCTGCGGAGCCGCTTTAGAAGGTGGGTGCGGCCCAATTCCTTAAGGCCCATGCTAAACTGCGCTCCCGGACCCACCAAAGTGGCGACCCGCAAGATGGCGAACTTTCCAGTCCCGAACAGCTGTTCGAACCTACGTTCATACGTTTGCTGAAGCAGGGGCAGAGACTGGGGCCGTCCTTCCCCTGCGGCAGTGGTCGAACTTATCAGGATGACGACTTGCTGTCTGACACGCGCTGCTAGCCGCTCGATAGGAACCACTCGTGAGGCCAAGATCTCGTCATAATGACGGCGGAATCTGTGGACGTTCACGCTTCGGCCTTGTGCAAATACAACTGCGCCTCGCGCCGGCATGTTCTTATCGAGCCAAGTCTCGTTTGCAGCGATGACATCTCGTGCCGATAGAAGCACCGTTTCGGTTCGCGATCCAAGGTGCGTATAGAGTCCGCGACCGATATAGCCAGAGCCGATGATCGTAATCGGCATCATTAAACGGCCCCTCACTGGATTCGAGAGAAGTTCAGCACCATGCCGCCCTCCGGAGTCGCGGACACGCGATTGCGCATCACGTCTGCCTTAGTACCAGGCGTAAGTTCGATCAAGTACTTCGACAGCAGGAGCGCGGCTATGATCCGGCACTGCTGAACGGCGACTGCGCGACCCGGACAGATTTTCGCGCCACCCCCAAAAGTGGCGATCTTCAGCTGTCCCGCCTTGGACTCGAACCGTGCCGGGTGAAACTGATCACCACCATCGAAACCTCGGCGATGCAGTTCCTCGATGGAGAGGACGACGTAGTCAGGAGCGGCCAAAGCCACACCACCGACGTTGGTCGGCGCGCAGATTTCGCGGATAATAAAAGGGATCGAAGGGTGGAGGCGCAACGTTTCTTGGACACACCGCGCCAGCAGGGTGTGGTCGTCAGCAAAGTACTCGAGAGGATCACCGCCGATTCGCTGGTGAACCTCAGTCCTGAGTTCGGCCTGAAGGTCGATGTCGGCGGCCAACTCGTAGAGTAGCCATGAGATAGTCGTGGCAGTGGTCTCAAAACCCGCAATGAGCAGAGTCATGAGGTTGTCCAGGATTTCAGTTCGCGCGTCTTCTGGCGTTTCACCGAACCAGTTCTGGGCGACAAGCATGCCGTCAAGCTGTTTCAGCACGAAGCGTCTGAGGCCAAGCCTCTGCCGTCGGATATCGAGCCCAACCCCCCAACGCCGGGTCCACCGCACAATATTGGGAAGGAGTAGAAATGTGCCAGATGCGTTGCCGGCAGCCGCAATCGCCTGCTCGATAGTGGCTGCGGCCTCCTCGGAACCTTGGACGTCAAATATCGTTCGTAGAAGAAAGGCTAAAGAGACTTCCTGTATCGGTTTCAGTGCTGGATAGATTCCCGGCTTGAAACGCTCAAGCACCGAATAGTTGAAGAACAAAAGGTCGTCGGCCTCGATATTCATGTGCTGACGAATAGTCCTATATACTGCCTGCTTTGCAGGCGCGTGACCAGAACCGCGCGCAACGAACACTGATTCGTCACCAAAATACGGTTTCAAAAATGAATAGGCCGAGCTCACGTCAATGACTTCAGGAGCACATTTGTGTACTTCGGAGAAATGTTCGGGCTGCCAAAAGAAGGCTACACGTCTTCGGCTAAATCTTGGAAAAGGTATTCCTTGCCTATTGCCGTAGTTAGGAAGGATGAGTTCAACGGCGAAAGGCTTGCCCTGTCCAAAGCCATTTCGTATCAGCTTCCTTTGATCCAGGAGCAGCCACTTAGCCGTTTCTAAAACCGCCCCGAGCATAGATCCTTCCCTTCGACCTCAACTTTTACTTAAATGGTGACTGCCGTCCAGTCGGAAGATGCGCGCAATTTCAAAGAGAAAGTAGCGGGCGTTGTCGCCACATCAAGCAAGCCGAACCGTGCCCTGCGCGTCACCTTGGGTCCCGCTGGCTGCCACTAGATGGTTGTCGCCGGCGTTAGATGAGCTCAGGGTCGCTCGCCAAATGGCTCGAAGTCTGTTGCGGAGACGACACAAGCTTGCGTCGTCGTTAGCACAATGATGCTCCTAGCCGAGCCGTCCAGGCTGTCGCTCAGGGCTATCTTACCATGAAGGCGCGTCGAATTGAATTTCCGGAACAGGTCCCGATCATCCAACAGCTGCCTAAAGCAGGCGCTAGTCTCGCATGTTCCCTGTCAAGGTTGAAGGCAAGAAGGCTCGCCCGCTTGGCAGGTTTGCCATGCAGTCGGATCGGCTGAAGGCTGCACAGGGCTGGGGGTGGGAGCTCAGAGACGACGGTTGATCAGACTCTCATCCGCGGGTTGGGTACCGGGCATTCCGTGTCTTCGTCTCGGGGCTGTCCTCGGTCTAGAGGGCGGGCGTCGGGCGCATCGGCCCGGCCACATAACTAGCGACGGGAGTTCCTCACCGTGGCCCCACCCCCAGCCCTGTGCAGCGGGTTGGGTCGGGGCCGGCTATGACGGCGCGACCTCACGGCCGATGGCCCACAAGAAGGCGGCCATCTCGCGTGCGATCGCAGCCACGACCACCGGCGGCTTCTTGCCGGCGGCGCTGAGGCGACGATAGCGGGCGCAGAGCCGGACCTGCCCCTTGCAGGCAATATCGCGGACAGCCTTGGGCAGCCCCTCGAGCCGGGCCCTCAGGGCCTCGCTGACCCTGGCAGGATAGCGATAAGTCCATGCTGCTTCGACCAAGGCGCGGCGGGCGCGTCGGTTGCCGGCGAGCGTAAGGCTCGACCGGCGAACCGTGTCACCGGTCGAACGCTCCCCGGGACAAGGCCGAGAAAGGCCATCAACTGCGGCGGCGTATCGAAGCGACGCACATCCCCAATTTCGGCCGCGAAGATCACTGCGACCAGGAACGAGGCGCCGCGCATCGCCTGATAGGCCTCGACGACCCGCGCCATGGACCAGGTTGGCACGACGGCGCGCAACTGCTCGTCCAGGCGGTGTAGTCGCTGAGCCGCGTCCGCGATCGCGTCGATCTTCTCCTGGAACACGATCTGCTGCGCAGGTATGCTCGAAGCTCTGGCGGGCAAGCCAGCGCCGGTGCGCCAACGTCCAATGACCGCCGTTCTCGTAGATCCGCCCGTGGCGCAGGAGGAAGGAAAGTAGCTGCTGGCGTTTGCGGCGTAGGTCATCGGCTGCGGCTTCGCGGGCTCGCACCAGATCGCGGACAGCCTCGTGGACTACGTCCGGCACCGACACCCCGATCAGTTCGCCCGCCCGATGCAGTCGCGCCAGCGTGACGGCGTCCCGCCGGTTGGTCTTGACGCGCTCGCCCGGTCGCTTCGGGATCAGGGCCGGCGCAACCACCATGCAGTCGTGACCAAGATCGCGGACCTGCCGGCATAGCCCATAACCCGTCGGCCCAGCCTCGAAGCAGGCGTGCAGTCGATCATACTTCTTTCCCAGCTTCTTGATCGTCCGCTCTATCGCCGCCGGACTATTCTCGACCTCGCCGACAAAGCGGACCTCGCCAGTGCGGCCGCCCTCCGCGATCGCCACCGCGTGCTTCTTCTTGGCTACATCAAACGCAACAAATGCTTCGCTATACTCTCCCATGGCTCGCCCTCCGTGCGTGAGGATCGGCTCGGCCCATCCGAGCAACCCTCGTCTTTTAATCGCACGAAAGGGCGGGCCACCGATCTCCGCCCCGGAACATGACGTCTAGTGACGACCGCACTGGAAGTCGCGGTAGCCCAGCAGGAGGCATTTCTGTCGGCTCAGTGAACCTAGCCGCCCAATGCGCGTAGCGGTCAGGCGTGGCGGAGGCGCCGCATGCGGGGGCCGAATGCTACACATGACCTAGTGTACGTCGTCTGCTGTTGTAGCATAGACATCGTCGGAGATGGGAGTGATGAGCACCGTAAACGCAACGTAGCCAATGCCACTCTTTTCTACGCAATATCGGCCGGTATGCTCATCAAGGTCCCTCGGCTCGCCGAATAGGTCTTCTTTATAAAAACGCGCCTTGGCCGGCTGTCGATCCGTGACGTTGACAATGTCAACACAAATGGAACGCTGACAATACAACCCCCAACAATCCCATGCAGCTACACGGGTTTGCTCGCCTTTTCGAACCAATTCAGTTTCGGCGTAGCCAGAAAGCGGGAGTACCGTGATGACCGCAACTGCAAACGCACGAGCTGTCTGAAAACGCATCATATGGCATCTCGCAATTGATCAGATAACTATCCGCAGGAGCTTCTCACCCTAGAGGGGCAACTTTACCCCAGGTATGGTGGTTTGAATTATCACCACCTTCGTTGCGGCTTTCTCCAAATGATGTACGCCGTCCACGGCTCCTGCCGCTTCCCTGGCTCGCTCCGCGCCCAAGATCAGAGGGATTCTTGACCTATTCCTCCACCTTCTCCGCATTGAGTTCATTGCCGATCCGTTCGGACTCCTCCGTCGCATCCATTGACGCCGTCGCTTTGCAGAGTATACCAAATGTTTTTAGAAAGTGCGTAGCAGAGTGTCGCTACTCTACATTTTACTTCACGTTCATGGCACGCTATAAGCTTAAAAAGGGTTGAATCATCGGTTTTGCAAGGGGGTCGCATTGCCGTCTTTTCCGTCCGATGCGTGGCGCCTCATGCTCAAAATGGCCCATGACGTGCGCTGGGGCTACTGGTGCGTGGCCGTAATGATCGCGCCGGCCGCGGCGATCGTGGCTCTCTATCCGACAAGCTGGATCCTCGGATCCGTCGCCTTCAACGCGAATGCCGTCGAGATCGGCTGGCTGCGCATGTTCATGATCGTTCCGCTCCTGGCGGGAGCGTTCGTTGCTCAGGCAAACAGGAGCTGGATCCTAGCTGTCATGCTGACACCTGGGCTGCTTCTGATGCTAACCGTTCCCGACCACTTCGGGGCGTTCCGGACATCGCAACTCACGGAATTCCAGTACTACCCCGACGTCTACGATGCCGAGAAGGTTAAGGCAGATATTGGCAGGCTCGATCAGGCAGTTGCGGATGGAGGCTGGCTGTTTTCTGTCGTTCCGCCACAGATCCCGTCGACCGACAAGCTCACAAACCGGAATGTCACTGCTGCGGATGCCAAGAGGTTCTGGCAAGAAGCAGTCGCCCTCGTCGACGCCGCCGCAGCAGTACAGACGCAAATTGGACAGATCCAGGCACAGAACCAAACCCTGAAGCCACAGCTTTGTCCCCGTAGAGTGGTCGGGTTCGGGAAGTGCTGGGCAGAGGTACAGCGAAAAATTTCGGCAAACAACGCGCAGCTCAAAGCCCTTAGTCAGCAGCTCGCCAGCATGCAGGCTGCTCCGAGCCCGGAGAACATGTATTCCATCGCCGTAGCGGCCGGGTCGGGTGCGAAAGTGGAATTCCAGATGCTCGAGCGCCAGATCCTCGAGAAGCAGGCCTTCGTCGGTGCTTTCCCGTACATTCTAGCGTCCTCGCTGGCCTTTATTCTGCTGGTCTACGTGGCGGGGTTTCGCAGCTCCACCCTTGTGGTCCTGCTAGTCGCAACGATCGCGATTGGTCTAGTTTCGAGCTTGCCGATCAGCCTGGATGACCAAATCGTCGACAGCATCCTGGTCCTCTATCCCGCATTCATATGTATCGCTTCGGCCTTCGCGCTTCGCTTCCTCTATCGATCGTTCCTCGACAACAGAGTGATCCCGGAACGCTTTCCGCATGGTCGTGTTCTCAACTCGTTTCTTATCACCGCACTGCTCTGGCTGCCATTTCCGATCGTGGTGGTCGCGATCATCGAGTTCAACCAGACGATATATTCGGCCGTGTCAGATGTCATCTACTGCAATGTGGAGGTCGCGTGCGGGTTGGAGAAGTCGAGCTTCCCCGTATACGACAGCGATCCGTCTCGAGACACGCTTCGGGACGACGTCAACGCAGCGATCTCGCGGCAGTTTGCAAGGTTCGAAGCGGAGGCGCTTGGTAACGCCGCAATAGCAAAAGGCAAAACGCCTGAACTGGTTAAGGCGGCGATCACAAAGGTCATGGAGACCTACGACCGCATCCTCCCCGCAAATATCTACGACATCTTCCCCAATCTCAGGCCGCCGAGCATGAGCGACTGCATAGGATGGCTCTACGTCCGGCCGACCTGCTTTGCCAAGAAGATCGCCCTGGAGAAGTTGAACGATGCTTATCGGGGACCGCGAGACAAGTTTCGAGGAAACCTGCTCACGAAGGTAACCAACATCGGAGATCAGGTCACCGCGACCGTCGATCAGGCTGCCGACGCCTTGCAGGCGGGTGTGAAAGGGCAGTCCGAGGCAGCTGCGGCATACGCTTCCAAAACCGTCGACGCGACCTTCCTCGGATTCAATGTCATCTCCGTAGGCCAGATGGCGATCATGCTGGCTGTCCTGATGCGAGCATACCTTCTTGCGCTCGGGCGCGTCCTATACAGGGCTCCGGGACGAGTTTTCAAACAGAATGTCGCCACGCCCTATCTGACACTGGGACACACCGATCCTATTTCCCCGGGAGGGGATGAGATGCGGGAGTACGACGACAAATGTAAGGTCGCATACGACCACACGCCGCTACTTGTGAAACGAGCCTACAGCGCGGCCGACGCCGTCCAGTCGACATTGATGTGGAAGTCACTCACGACACGCTGGCACTTCCGACGGCTTCGAAACAGATGCCTGTTCCTCAAGCGTGTGCAGCCGAGTAGTTCGAACAAACGCCTTTCCTTCAGCTCCGGTCAGGGCCGAAGCTACGTCGCCTGCACGATTCCTCCGGGCTCGAGGGTGTTCTTCGATTGGGCCAAGTTCGTGGCAATGTCGGAACAACTCGAACTCAGTAAGGAGATCACTCTGAGAATCGGCGGGCTCACCCTTGGAACGACGATGCATGCGTGCTTGACTTCCCACCAGAGAGAGGGCGTCCTGATCCTGGAGAGCGGCGGCAAGGTGACGTTCTTCCACGAGCACGGCAATCCTCCTGTGGATTCCCCGTTCCGACTGATGGCGTGGCGGGACGACGCCGCCTTCAAGATCGTTTCTCCGATCCATATGGCCAACGTGTACCTCGACGCCCCGTCTCTGGACCCCCGACCGAGATCGGCCAGGGGAGCCTTGGACACGGGACGAAACATCCCAACGCTTGGTATCATCAGGGAGCTATGCATGCTCCTGCGCCCTTAGGTGTCATGTTGGAGTACAATTCTGCCGCTGGTGCACGGGCGTTCTTTCGCCCGGATGTTCCCGCATCTGGCAGCCTATCTAAAATGTAAGGCCGAGTCGTGGATGGATTCGGAGGGAAACGGTCGTTCCAGATCGATGTTCGCCGTCGGGGCAACGCCAGGGCTTCCGGCGAGCGTCCCCGGCCTACGCGCGGTGCGTTTGGGAAGCCGTCCTCGATTGTGTGCGGCGGCATCTTCTCGAACCAATCGGCCGTGCGCCGAATGTCCGCTTTTTCTATTTCGCTGCCCACAACCGGACAGGCAGGAAACGGCCCCAAAGCCGTCACCAGACCGTTCCACAATCAGAGACCGACTGGGGGTTTCGTAAGTTTTCGTACCTTCTGCATTGCGACCTCCGCTCGAATTACGTGTGCACAACAAGGACGCCGGGTGTCTTGATCCGCAATGATCGAAGTTCCATTCTGGGGGACGAGTAAGCAAATGGGAGAGTTCGACAGGTCTAGGATCAACCGCCGCGCCACGCTCCTCCGCCCCGGTTGCGCAGTCGTCGCCCCGACCTGCGGCCGCACTCGACTCAGAGAGTAAAATCCATGGCGTTCGCGTCCCTTCACTTCCCCATTCCATATCGCTTCCAGCGATGTTCGCCTGCAGCCAGGCGGTCGATTAGAAGGCGACCGTCGGGGTGACCTATTATAGCGACGGCTCGTTGAGATGCGTCAAAATTTGACCAGACCGCACTGGATCGATCCTGTCTGCCTCAGCGAGTGCCCAACGTTGCCATGCTTCCAGTACCAAGGCATCGATATCAGCCGAACCATCATCGATCGCGCGACGGACGCGCTCAACAAGCGCGCGAATGTCTTCGGCTTGACGTAGCAGCTCGCCGCTGGTCCGCAGATTTTGTAGGCGCTTTTGGTTGAGGTGAACCAGCCATTCCTGGCGCTGTTTCTCCTTTTCAATCCGCTCCCGCTCTGCACGCTCCTCGGCTTCCCGCAGGCTAAGTCGGAACTTCTTCTCGCCGGCCACGATTATCGCTGCCGCGATCTCAGCGATCCTAGATTCAAGCTTTATATCACCGTCGTCCTGCCAAGAGACGGGGGCCCTGCGGTCGAAACCCGGATCAATGCGCAGGGCGAGGGGCGTCGAAGCTGGCAGAGGTGCGGGTCGTAAGTAGCCCTGTTGACGAACGGTCCGGTGGCTGCCGACTAGTCCTATGTCCAAACCAACATGCGTGTCGCCGATGAGTGCTCGCGCATGTATTTCGCCATCGTGCTCGTAGGCATCACCGTCATGGCCGCGCTTGCTCAGCGCGGAAAACAGCGCATTGAGGATTCTCAATCGCCGCTTGGCCTGCGGATTGTCGAACTTGGGTTCGTCAAAGTTCCACTCGCGTTCTACATTTTTATCGCGCCGGCGCTGCTCCCGCTTGAGTATTTGAACGAGTCCTTTGTGGGGCCTGTCCAACATGTGTGGGACGGAAGCTTTGCCAATCGCTTGCAATTCCTGTGCGTGGAGTTCGTCGAGGTCTTCGGGAACCAGAGCGGATGCAAATGGCCCATTGGATGCAAGAGGGGCTGCAATCGTCAGAACCCTTGCGAAGCGAGCGTCGACACTTGCTCGGCCCAATTCACCGGGGCGCCGCGGTGGCGCTTTGGGTAGTGCTGGCACCCTCTTTCCGGCACGGATTTTGTTCCAGTATCCTTGCGGCGGCGACGCAACTCCAAATCGCGTCAGTAGCTTCTTCACCCCCACATCGGACAGTTCGAGTTTCGCCGCCAAGTCCCGCATCGGCGCGGACCAGGCGAAAGCAATTAGGTCGTCAGGCAATACAAGAATGACTTTCTGCCACACTTTGGCTTACCTCCAGTTGTTCAGCCAGCTTCTGACACGTCTTCGCGGTGTCGATATGACAGGACCAGCCACGGCCAGTTAAGGTCAAGCCGGCATTTCCAACGTGCTGTCGATCGTGCCAGGAATGCGCTCTCATCAGCAAGGCGGCTGCGGATCGGCTACAGCTGAACAGCGGGTCCATAAGCATCAGCGCGATAGTTTGTTCCTTTCGTAGTTCCTTGCGCAACAGGAGGTCTGTCGGACATCGCCTTGAGATGCGCACGAACGGCGGCCGGATCGCTGCCGGCGGGCGCGAACGCGCGCCGGCCGTTTAGGAAGATCGATCGCAGTCATTCCGTTCGGCGGCTGCACGAGGTCACGCAGCAGGAGTGCCGCTGGCGTGCCCTCGGTTAGCGCCACGGGCGCAAGCTTGGCGCGCTTCTTCTGCGCACGCCTGACTGCACGCGCCAGCGGAACAGCATGCCCGTGACGATCCCATGCTTGCGCGCGATCTGCGAGACGCTGACACCAGGCTGGTCGCTCTCCAGCGCGATGGCGCGCTATTCCGCGTCGCTGAAGAAGCGCCGGGCAGGCTGCCGGGGCGCGCGGGATCATCCTTCGGCGCGCCGTCAAGCTCGATTCCGGCGGCGTTCCGCTAGACTAGCGCTAACGGCCGGGCGGGCGGAGGGATGAATGTGCCCGCCAGTCGATTTCGACCACGCCCTCGTCCAATCGGTCACGCCATGTGCGCAAGCTCGTCGGCGAAAGATGCAATGCGGCAGCGTATTCGCGAACGCCCATGCCGCTCCAGTTCATAGCCTTGACATAGATCGCCCAGAACGCCTGGACGGCGCGGTTGCGCACATCCGTGCTCACCGCGAAGCGCCGCCGAGCGCGCTGTTTCTGCCGCTTCGCGCGCCCTTCCAGACGCTTCTGGCGGCGCAATTCTGCCTGATATTCCGCCTGTTTGCGCGCCGCGTCGTTGCTCGCGAAGTACTTCAGCCAGCGATCGAGCGTGTCCTTCGTCAGGCGATGCACCCGGCAATATTCCGTCCGCGTCAGGCCGCTGCGCTGCCACGCCTCGACGTGAACCACCCACCAGGATTGCCGTGCCTTGTTCTCGAAATGTCTCAAATTCACCGGAGGTCCTCCATGCTACGAAGGAGCCCGACATGTCGGTCGAATGCACTACTCAATCTGGGTGCAGAGACCGGACGCTTGCACACAACCGAGGGATGGCAAGATAAAAGCCCGCACATTGTGCTGTTTTTTTGCGGTCGTTTTTCAATAACTTAGAAGGTGGTTTTGCAACGTGTGGGTGTTTGCTGCACATTGCGAGAATCTCGATTTCTTAGCGATTTCCGCGAATTAATGCAGTGTGCGGCGGCTCGGCCGGCAGTTTGGGAGGCTCGGGTCGGGAAGGAGGCAGGACAGAGACGGCAGCGAGAGCTCAACACAAAACCCAGTTCTCGGAAGAGGACGCGGGTCCCTTCGGCGACCTCCGGTCGGTAGGAGGCTGAGCTGGTGGATCCCAAAGTCATAACCTCAACGACCGTGGCTCGCGGTGGTCCGCGATCGGCAGTCGGCACGGCTGCCTGGGCGGTATTCATTGCGGCTAGGCGAGAGCCGACATCGCCAGCGTCGGCCGTAGGATGGCGGCCGAGCGCCGGCTTCTCGGCTGGCCATCCTCCGCACTACGAATGCACGGGCTCCCGGGCCGCGACAAGCCTGCCCCGATCCAGCTTCCATCGCGGCTTCTAGGGCTCGGTATCCTGTCCGAAATGCGGGTGCCGCCCATCGCCCAACCGCAATGGCCCTCGACTGACATGGAACTTTCCATCCTGACACGAATATGCAAACCGGCGTGTTACGGTCTGAGGGTGTTACGTTACCGTTTCAATAGCCCGAAGCAAATGGAGAGTTCGCCACGTCCAGGATCAACCGCCGCGCCTTGCTCTTCCACACCGGTGGCGCAGTCGTAGCCTCGACGATTGCGGCACCTGCACTCGGCACAGAGCGGCCGGGCCAAGACCAAGAACCGTCCAATAAATTGCGAGCGCTGATCGAGGCGCACAAGATAGCTTACGCTGCGTTCGGCACCGCCCTGCATAACGTAGGCAGTGGAACCAGCGGCTCCGACAGAGCCAGCCGGGTGGAGGAGACGGCGCTGCTTGCCATCTGCGGCTACGCTGCGGTTACGGAAAGGGATCGCGTGGCCAAAGCGCGATATCTTTTAGAGATCGAGGCGCACGGCGAACTCGACCTCGCAGAGCATATGCAGGCTGTTCTCCGATCGACGATGTGGAAGCGATGAGACGACCGGCCGCGGATGGTCTGCTGCTGAATGTCGGGTATGCGCCTCGAACCGGACAATTCAGAGCGCTTCGGCATAACCCGAAAGCGGACATCAATTGGTCCCTTTAGACGTCTTTTCCATTCGCAGGCGTTCTTACGGAACTAGACCATTCGTCACGGGTTGGGATCGAGAAGTCCAAAAATAGAAACAAGCGTGATGGTAATAAGCGCCAGCGCGATCTCAAAGACTGTGCCCGTCCATATTGCTTGGAGCGCGGACATGCGAGCCCGACGGAAGCGCGGCAAGAACAAATAGCGATTGGCCACAGCCAGCGCGATCATCGCAGACACGCAAGCGATTTTGAGCGTTAACAGCACGCGATATGGCGAAGACCATCCTATCGGCGAGCCGACAATGAAGTAGCTGTTCACAATTCCCGATAGGACCGCCAGCGTGACAACGACATGACCAGCGTTCGAGAAGCGCCGCAGTGCGGTCACTGCATCTGTGTCGAACGACGTTTTTCCGACATTCATAATGAGCAGGAACGGCACGAGCGCGCCGACCCATGCGCCTGCCGAAAGGACATGCAAAGCATCGTTCAGCGGATGGGCAATGCCATGCCACAAATCCCCCACGTTGGCATGTCCACTGAGGGCAAGGCAGGCCAAGCCAATCGCCGATACTATAGTCGTTGCTGCTGGCCTCTGACGCGGCGTAAACGCTTGTAGTGCGACGAGCAAGGCGGCGACCAGAGTTTGTGCCAACCATGGCGTGCCGAGATTGGTCGAGACAACGACGTCCCACAGCATCTGCCTGCTCACGGCGTCGGACCAGCCATCGCCGATCGCGGCTGTCTGCAAGGGCAGCGAGGCGGTGGCCGACAAAAGGGCAAGTATCGACGCGACCAAGCGAGGGGCCGTCAATTTGGCCGCTATCCGTTGCGCTAGTTTTGATGGCACCAGCAGGACCAAATAGGCAGAGGCGCCCCACAACGCCATCAAAGTGGCATTGTGCACGAAGCGCGCGGCCGCGAGCAGAACGTCGGGTGCCATTAGTCTGACGACGCTCTCTTAATCGGTGCCGGCGTCACTGTGAATTCATAGGCGCCGCGGGTCTTGTGACCATCCCGGGAAACCGCGTGCCATTCGACCCGGTAGCTTCCGGGCCCAAGGCCGGCGGGCAGTGAAACCATGAACTCCTTGTCGCCATTCGTCAGCATCGGATTGTCGGTCTTGACTTCTTCGTTGTTGGGTCCAAGCAGTTTCACCCCCGTGAACTTCAAGTTGAGTTCCTCGCTGAACGTCAGATCGATTTCGACCGGCGGCTCTTTGACCGTGCTGCCGATCGGTGGCTGTGACGCTTCAAGCTTGGCATGCGCTTGGGCTGGCCCGGAAAACGTGACCGAAGCGAGGCCACTGACGGCTAAGGGAAGCAATAGGGTACGCATAGTGGGGTCCTTAGGCTTGGAGGGACAGCTAGCGCCAACCTCTTCCAAGTGCTGCTTCAAGCAGTGTCCATAGTCATCGCGGTGGCGACGCTAATAGGATGTAGGTGAATGATGGCGGGCCAGGCCCGCCATCATTCAGCGGCTCAATCAGGGGAGAGCCTGACTTGGGAGGACTTTGAGCCGCGATGCGCTCTCCGTTAGCCAAAATCGAAATTGACCGATTTACCAACGGGAGTCGCGAAAGTGCGGTGGCACTCTTTTCTGTTCGATCGGCCGCGGGTGCTTGCGTCGGGTGACACGCGCGTAGCGCAGTTCCGGATTCAGAAACGGTGCCGCAAACTCACAAAGGAACGCCAGCCATTTCGCAACCAGGGCAAAGACTTTCATCGTCGCGTTTCTCTCCGGGTAAGTCTTTGAGTTTCGGGGATCGATCGCACCTTCAGTGCTTCGACCAGGATTCGATGGGCTAGAAGCTGTCTCTGGCTTCGAGGCGGTACGGAGCTAGGAACGGGGTTAGCGCCTCGAGCAACTTCGCTGGAGCTTCCTCAGCGACCCAATGGCCGCTTCCGGAAATGACTTTACCCTGCACATTCTGCGCAACGAGCTTCATCGTGTTTGCTACGCCCTCGCCGATACCTCTCTCGCCCCCAACGGCCAGAACAGGAAGGATCAGCGAGCGACTCTTGCGCCGCTGGTTCTGCTCGATGTCGGTATCGATCGCACGGTACAGCTCGAAGCTGCCGCGAAGCGCTTCGGGGCTCGAGGCCAAGCCGTCGACGTAATATTTGACGACGCTTGCGGGCAGCGGAGTTCCCGCCGATGCTGCGTACTCCGCACCGAAATAGATGTCTTCGCGACCCCGCACGAGGCGTTCATTCAGCTCGCCGTCAAGCCGGTTGAATGGGATGTGCCAGAGCCGCTTGTTGAGCGTTGCAGGTACGATCATGGGCACGGAAGGGGTGACTCCGGCGACAAGGGCTTCTCCGACTACGAGACGCTCCAGTCGATCTGGGTGATCTGCGGCGACCGCGTAGCCAATTCCCATGCCGGTGTCGAACCCGACCATAGCGAAGCGGTCGTGGCCTAGCGCATCCATCAGCGCGACGAGGTCGTTGGCTTGCGTGCCGGAATCGTATCCATCCTGCGGCTTTTCGGAGAGCCCAATCCCACGCTGGTCTACCGCTATGACTCGGAAGTCCCGCGCTAGCGCCGGCATTATAAGGCGCCATTGGTACCAAGTCTGGGGCCAGCCGTGAACGAGCAGCAGCGGCGGACCTTTTCCCCCAACCACCGCATGCAAGCGGATCCCATTGGCCTGGATGTATTGGCTCGTGAACGTTTCAGTGAACCCTTCGGGAAGGTCCGGTGCACCTGTGACGGAGCCGGGGCCCTCGGGAATTTCGCAGTGGGCTGCCAATGGGGCCATCGGCATGCCAAGCAATCCAGCGGCAACTGCACTTGCGCTGGCAACGATGCCTCGGAGAGTTCCCGTTGAAGAATTTCCAGTCATGGTCGGTTCCTTACGATTGAAAAATTAGATCGGCCTCTTCTTCAAAGCTCGGCGAGACCACCGTCGACGACCAGTTCCGAGCCAAGCATGTAGTTGGAGGCATCGGATGCAAGAAACAGGACGGCAGCCGCGACCTCCTCGGGATGTCCCAATCGGCCGAACGGAATGTGCTTTGCCGCACCCGCGATGTAATCCCTGAATTCTGCCTCGGTCTGACCGGGGAACTCCGACTGACCGACACCTCTGAGAATGGGCGTGTCAATTAGGCCGGGGCTGACAGCGTTCACCCGGATCCTTCTCGGGCGCAGTTCCGCCGCAAATGTCCGGGCGAATGAACGAACTGCTGCTTTGGATGCCGAGAGCGCGGCTCGACCTGGGGCGCCAACTTGGTTAAGCCATGCGCTGTTGAGGATGACCGAACCGCCTTCGCGCATGATCGGCTCCACTGCTTGAAGCGAAAAGAAGACCGCCTTGACGTTCGTATCCATGAGAGTGTCGAACGCTGCTTCGGTCGTATTTGAGAGTGGTGTTGTGTACGCCACACCAGCGTTGGCAAAAAACACGTCCAGAAAATCGAACTCTTCTTTGACCCGCGTAGCCATGTTTCGCAGGCTTTCAATCGAAAGGGTGTCGACCTGGATTGTCAGCAAATCGTCGCCGATCGTCTCGCGGGCATTGTCCAGCTTGGACTGGTCCCGACCCGCGATCGCCACCCGGGCGCCCGCCTCGCGCAACAGCTTGGCTGAGGCAAGACCAATTCCGGACGCACCGCCCGTAATCAGCACAGTCTTGTTCTCAAGCATGAATTATCCTTCCTTATCATTGGCTTGCAGTTTGTTTGTGAGGTCGTCAGGCGCGCCTCAGCTGATCCACCGCATCGAGGACGTGGGTGCTGTAGACCAGTGCTGCCCCGGCGTTGAGGTTGACGGCGACACCCAGGGCCTCGGCGATTTCGTCGTCATTGGCGCCATGCCTTAGCGCCTCGGCAGAGTGAACGGCGATGCAACCGTCGCACCGGGTGGTTACTGCGACAGCGAGCGCAATCAGTTCGCGCGTCTTTGCATCGAGATGGTTGGTTTTCGCGCCCGCGCCACCCAAGAGAACGGCCCCTTTGAGCGTATCAGGCGTCCTCGTCGAAAGTTCCTTAAGGCGGGAATTGACGTCCTGGATCGTCTTCTTCCAGTCGATCATTGGATTACTCCGATATTTCCGTGTTCGAGACTTGGCGGCCGGTCAAAATAGGCCGATGGCGACCCACCCAAGGTTGCCTAGGGCCAAGACAGACCGACCGCGCGATGTGCTATGGATGGCCTTAGTTGGCGGTATGTTTGTGGGTCGGCTTAGCCGAGGCCGGAATGGTGAAGGGCACAGTAACTACCTGTCCCGGGATGACGTTGTGATTGGCATCGACCAGTTGAATCGTCACCTTATGCTCGCCCGGAGGAAACCCGGCGATGTCGATCGTGTTGTTGTCGCTTGCATCTGCCCACCACCAGGGCAGGTCGTCGACAATGACGTGCAAGTGTCCAACCCGTGGAGATACCCGAAGCGCACCCGGCCCGAACACCGGTACGATGTGCAAGTTCTCGACGCGGTACTGGGCCCAAAAGACGCCTTGGGTCAGCCCCACCTGCAACGGAGGATCAACAATCAGCTTGGGGGCCGGCTCGCTTTCTATGGAGACGTACGGTGATGCACCGCGGATTTCCATCGCGGTTTGGGCGAACGCAACAGAGGCGAGCAGGCTACCAGCTGCGACGCCGGCGAGAATTTTGATCAACGGTTTCATTTGGATTGTCCTTGTTTGATGATTTACGTTTGTCAGGCTTGAAGGTGGCGAAACGGCTTGAGATTCGCGGGACTATCTCTGGCCGTTTTCCAGTTGCTCGCCCCTGCGCCACGGCAGGCGGCGTAGCTCTTCGGCGAGTGCCGAAACTGCGGCTTTTCCATAGCGCCCAGCCCAAAGTTCCAACCGGTTCTCGTCGTCCAGAAAGAACTTCCAGTCGCTGATGACCCCAGGTCTGATCAGAACAAATGGGACAGGAGCTGCGAATGGCCGAAAGCTGGGGTTGTATAGGGCGCCGCCCTCGTTGGTCGGGTAAAACCCGCCAAGAACCAGGCCGTTTTCTGCGTATGCAGGGATGCCGACATGACGCAGTACCTCGTCAAAGAGGGCCTTTGCGCTATGCGTCGACAAGTCGGTGAAAACAATGACGATCGATTTGTAGATCGAGTTTTTGCCTTCAGCAGGCTGTGCCTTCAGCAACAGTCTTTGATAGGTGGTTATCAGAGCGGTAACGTCCAAAGCGCTCAGGCCAACTATCCTCTCAGGAGCAAGCCAAAGCGCCTTTTGATCCCAAGTCGTTGGCACGAACGGACAGACAGGCCCAGTACGGCCGAGGTCTCGGTGCGGGCGAGCGACGAAAGTCATGATCCAGTCCGCGACGGAATGCAGCGCACTGAAGTCGCTTTCCGTTAGTTTGCCCGCCTTCTTGGCGTCCTCGAGTTGGTCGGGGAGAAATAGATTGTTGGTCTCTGCGGGCTGGGGGCTCGCGTTAGGACCGGCCGCAGATTTGACATGAGTTGCCATTGCATTCTCCTCAGATATGGCTTTGAGCCTTTGGTAGAGCACGTTGCGGCAGCGACCGTGCGCTGCTCAGTTGGGAGCCCGTGTTCCCGGCAACCGGTCCGGCTTTGGCGAGGCTGAGCAAAGCGGCGCTGACGCACAGAATAGCCGTGACGACGTCCAATGCTTCCCAGCGCATGATATTGTTAGTTCTTGCGACATTATTCCGACACCGAGATTTTTCCTTTAATATGCTTGCTATAAACCCGATCGTCGCTTGGATCTCTTGGACAAAATTGCGCAAACGGGAGTTTCATCTCTGCTCCAAAGCCGAGTAGGAAAAAGTTCACCCCAGCTACCCTCGCTGATAGACGGCGGCCCTGCGGGTTGAGGAGAGGACGTGAGTATTCGAAGCGTAGCGCTGTCGCGGCACCGCAAAGAGGCCGAAGGTCGTCAGCAGATTTGGTTGGATGATCGGAGGACTCGGCAACACCACGCGCGGCGCTTGCGGCGCTCCGCCGGTTCAAACTGATGCGGCGTATACGCCTAGGCCTCGTGCGTGGTCGTTTCCTCGATTGAAGCCAACGTCGTCTGGAACTGAGCACGCCGCATCGCGAGCCCGATCGAGCATCCCTGGCGTATAGCCGAGTGTTCGTCGGAAGACGCGATTCATGTGCGCTTGATCAGCAAACCCGGCCGCGAAGGCGCTATCGGCAAGAGGTGTTCCGCGACGAATGAGATCGCTAGCTCGCCACACGCGCGCAAGTCGCAAATAGGCGTGCGGCGGCAAGCCAAAAACCTTTCGAAACTGTCGAATAAACTCGTATTTGCTTAGTCCTGAGATGGTTGCAACCTGCTCGAGAGTAACCTGGGTGGCTAGTTGATCAATCAAATAGTCTCGGGCGCGTGCCAGCCCTACACGATGATGCGAGGGACGTGAGGGGGTGCGAATGCCCGCGTGGCGAGTGAATGCTCGAATAAGAATGTCAAGCAGGTATGCCTCCAACTCCAAAGGCCCTGCCGTTCTGGATTGGCTCAGGCGATGCATGCGCTCGAGGCGAACATATAGATCGTCGTCCACCAGAGATGGAGCGTGGAAAGTGGTTGATGCTTCTTGGGTGAGGGTACCTTCCAAAAGGCGCTCCACAACCGAACGGGCCGGGTAAAGCATTCGGTAGCGCCACCCGCCGTCCGCAGGCTCGGCTGAATGGACAACTCCTGGCGAAATGAGCGCTATCGTGCCACCGGTCATGTCGAGGCGACGGCGCCCGTCATAGGAAAACTTCTGGCATCCACTCTCAATGATGCCGATGGCGAACTCCTCGTGGAAATGTTGATCGAAGATCTGTTCGCGGTAATCCGCCTGTAGGAAGAGCGTGTCGCCGAGATCCGGCTCTAGCCAGGTCCGCATCCTGTCCTGGCTTTTCGCATTTGAATTTGCCATTTCCATCTCGTCACCTATTCAGCCGCCGCCGCTCAATGTCCCCCTGCTGCTGTAGTCGGGCGTTCCAAACTTTTAGGGCGGAGCGAGGGCGTTCACGTCCGTCAAAGCGCCAAGCCGCCCAAGGTTCATGTGAGCCTGCCGAAACAAGCACTCAGGTTATCCTAATGGTTCGCCCCTTATAGGGGTCCGGGCGAGGCCTTCTTGAATGATATTGCGCAGATTGTAGGAGTATGCAGCCGCTCTTAGGCCCGGTTTGCATAAAATATACCGGCGATAACAAGCGTTGCACCCATGGCTTGGGCCAAAGTTATTGTCTCACCGGCGAAAGCCCATCCAATAACGAGCGCAACAACCGGAGGAATGTAATAGACCGAAGCGGCCCTCAATGCCCCGAGACTTTTGATAAGCTGGTAGTAGATAACGAAAGCGATTCCCGTTCCCGCCAGCCCGAGGCCTAGGGCTAACGCGAGCAATACACTGCTGTGGGCTGCGAGGGCGTTCCAATGTCCAGGCGCAGCAAAGGGGGCCAAAAGAAAGACCGCAATGATCATCTGGTAGGTTGCTAGCTTAACCGGACCTAGGCCAAGCGAAACCATGAACCGTCGTGCGTACACCAACGCAAGTGCGTAACTAATTGACCCAGCTAACATTGCAGCCACGCCGATCAGGGGCGAGCTGCCGTTTGCCGAAGCTGTCCCGTGACCGAGTGGTGCGACGAGAATAATGCCAGCGAAGCCGATCCCCAGGCCAAGCACTTTGCCCCTGCTCAAGTGTTCATCAGGGAGCGCTACGGCCACGATCGCGGCCGTAATGAATGGGATAGCCCCGCTGATCACCCCCGCAACACCCGACGGCAAGTGCGAAGTGCCTATGACGAAAAAGACGTACGGGCCGACATTGGCGAGGAGCGCCATGGCGACAAAATGATGCATGAAGCGCCAGTCAGTCTTCGCCAACGACCTTCGGCTCAGCGCCAGGGCAGCAATTGGAATAGCTCCGAAAATGGTTCGGAGCCATGCCACTTCGAGCGGCGGCACGACCGCCACCGCCATTTTCATGAATAGGAAATTCGTGCCCCAGATTACACCGAGCAGACCCAGCAGGATCCACGAGATTAACCAAGGCATCGACGACGCAGTTGCATCGTGAGCCGGGTGGGGCGAGTTGCTGCTTTTAGCCATCGGACACACCTTGCCAACTTGACCTGTGCATGACCTGGGGAAGGCACCGGATGCGATCTGGTCTCCATTTCCAGCCACCCGCGTATTTTGGGACCTGTCGGCTCGTCCGGTCTTGTCGATTCCTTACCTTCGATGCAGCGGTGAGGCTTCAGCTGCGAAACGTCCGGGGGTTACTCCGGTCACACGTTTGAAGTGCCGGGTCAGTTGACTCTGATCGGAGAAACCAACCTCTAGCGCTGTTTCAGCAGGAGAGGTCCCGGCCCTCAACAGCGCTCTTGCCCGGTCGACCCGGAGGCTGACGAGGTACGAGTGCGGCGGCATGCCTGTTTGAGCTGAAAATGCCCGGATGACCTGAGTTTCGGAGACCCCCGCTGCTTGCGCAAGGTCGTCGATGCTGACTTGGCTCTCACCTTTAGCGTGGAGATAGTCGCGCACGATTGCTACCGTACGCGGAGCAAAGCGCGCCCAGCTCGGTTCAGGGGAAAAATTCCCGTGGCGTGCAAACAAGCGCCTGAGAAATACGACGATCCGTGACTCCCGCTCAAGCAAGCTCTCGCCGAGCTGCGACGAGAAATGGAGTGCTTCAAAGTCTGCGAAGAGCTCAGCGTCGTCGATGACGTGACCTTCGAGACCCCATTCCCCGCTCCGTGCGGTCCTGGAGTCCTCCAGTACTCGTGAGACGAGCGCGGGTGCCGGATAGAACATGCGATACCGCCAGCCTTGAGCAGTTGCAGGCCGGCCCTCATGAACTACGCCTGGATTGATCGCGCAAAGCGTCTGCTCCGGCATGATCAGGGATGGCGCTCGCCCAGGCCGAAACTGCTGGCCGCCAGCTTCGATGACGCCAATCGCAAAAGTTTCGTGTACGTGCGGGGGAAAGACGAAATCGCGATAGCTGGCGAACAAGAACTCGGTGGCCTGGAACGCTTCGTCGCTCCACGTCCTCGACTGATTATCAGTTGGTCCCGACGGCTTCATTTCAGCGCAACCGAACCGGCGACCTTTTCCCTACCACAAAAAATGATGTCGAGGAATTCGATTAGCTCGGCCGTTCGCGTCCTTAAATATGAAAGATGCGAATGGATCCGAAGGTCGCAGGGTAAGGAATCGCCAAGACCGCAGGGTGGCCGCTTGCAATATTGGCGCCGAGGAGGTGTCGGATACTGGCATTACCCGACGTGGCGCCGCAAACTAATGCAGCGGCGAGGAGTCGATAGTAGGAAACATGCTCAAAGCTCTGACACCCTGCACTCAGCCGCACATCGCTGTCTCAGCACATCTTACGTTCATTAGCTTGGAGGATACTCAATGCCAACTTATACCGTAACTGTCGCCAACCTCACGCTTACAAAATCACAAAAGGGAAGGCTTGCTAAGGCGATCACTGATGCACATCATTTGAACACTGGAGCTCCGGGCTTCTTCGCGCAAGTCATCTTCAACGAGTTAGGTGACGATCAACACTTCATCGGCGGAGAGCCGAATGTTACCCCACACGTTTTTGTCCATGGATTGATCCGCGGAGGGCGAGCACAGCAGGTGAAGCAATCACTTATGTCCAGCGCTCTCGAGCGGCTGCTCGAAATCGTGGCTATCGATAAGGAGAATGTCTGGTTTTATCTACAAGATATCGAAGCGCCTCAGATGCTGGAATTCGGGAGATTTCTTCCCGAACCCGGGGCCGAAGATGAATGGCGGAGGGGCATTTCGGCAAAAAAGCTTACAGACCTTCAACGAGCCGGAGTTAACCTCGAGAGTTAGGCTCTAGCGAGACTGGTTGGAATGGCAATTTGCGAAACCCGAGCCAAAGATGAGCTTACCCGTCTATATATCGGAACTGGCGACTGGTGCCTTTGGCAGGGCAGCGACAAGGCCATCTGTCGTAAGGATTGCGTGGGCGAAGGTTGGGCCATTCAATTCATGTGCGGCATACATCATTTCCTGCCGGAGCGCGGCGGTAGCGTCGCGCACCAGCGTCACATGATATCCAAGCTCCTGAGCGTAGCGAGCAGTTGCTTCGACGCAGGTGTTGGCTAGCAATCCGACCACAATCACATGGCTGATTCCCCTCTGTTTCAGCCGAAGATCCAAATCGGTGTTGGCGAAGCCGCTTGATCCCCAATGCTCTTGAGCGATGATGTCGCCAGGCATTGGTTCGAAATCGGGATGCCATTCTCCACCCCATTCGCCCCGTGCAAAATGGTGGCCTTTCATGATCAATTGCTGTGAGGGACTCGGGTGATGCCAATCGTGGTAATCGCCGGGTTCCCAACGATGATGTGGGACGATTGCGACCTGAATGCCTGCTGCGCGGGCCGTGTGGACTAGTCGCCGCAGGTTATCGAGAAGCCCCACCTCATCAGCGATCGGTTGGAGGTGGGGGAAGACTTTCCCGCCCTCCGAAAGGAAATCGTTATATGGATCGACCAGCAGAAGTGCGGTCAGTTCGGCCTTGTAGCTTGGGTATGACACGGTCATCGTTTTGATCCCTTCGCATGGAGTGCAGATTGGGCGAGCGGAGGATCTCAATACCCAGACGCTCGCTGGTCAGACGTGATGGCCCCGGTAACGTTGGGAACCGCAGCCAAGCTGTCTTCGACGACCCTCAAAGCGCTGGTCACGTCATTCTCTGAGATATCGAGATAGAACACTGCGCGGACAGCGTCCCTTCCTGAGGGCAACATGTGGAGACCACGCCGGTATGACTCTTCAACAAAATCCGAGGCGCGGACACCCTTCAAACGGAACCGCACGATATTCGTCTCTACCGTGGTGAGATCAAGTTCCACTTGATCTAGCTCCGCAAGCCGCTCTGCGAAACGGCGCGCGTTTGCATGTGTTTCCGCCAATCGAGATCGATGGTTGTTAAGGGCATAGAGCGCGCCAGCTGCTATGATACCGGCTTGACGAAACCCGCCTCCGATCTGTTGTTTGAAACGACGCGCTCGGGTGATAAACGCCTTGCTACCTGCTAGGCACGAGCCCACCGGCGCACCGAGCGCCTTTGAAAAGCATACACTGACCGTGTCAAAGCCGGAGGCATATTGGGCTTCGGAGATACCCGTGGCCGCCGTCGCATGCCACAACCTTGCGCCGTCAAGGTGCAAAGCGACACCGCGTACACGAGCAGCTTTGACTACATCGGCGATCGACTCCATCGGCCAGATCGATCCGCCTCCGATGTTGTGAGTATTTTCGAGGCAAAGCAACCGAACTGGCGCCGGGATCGTCGCCGGGAAGAATGGATGAGCCTCGCCCAATGCTGCGGCCACATCTGCAGCGGTGAAAACGCCTCGCACGCCAGGAAGGAGCCGTGGTAGTACCCCAGCAAATGCTGATGGTGCGCCGCCTTCCAGAATGTAGACGTGTGCATTCTGATCAAACATCACAGCATCGCCTGGTTCAGTGTGCGCGCGTATGCCGACCTGGTTGGTCATAGTTCCGGTGGGCATGTATACTGCGTCTTCCTTGCCGAGCAGTTCCGCGGTCGCAGCTTCCAGAGCCTTTACCGTAGGATCGTCGCCGTAGACATCATCGCCTACATCGGCGTTTGCGATGGCCTGACGCATAGCTTTGGTCGGGCGGCTGCAAGTATCACTTCTCAGGTCGATCATTTTGTCCTCCATTGGCGGCGACTGTTGCGAGGTTCAGACGAGCCGCCCAATCGTCGCTTCTCGGCCCCTCGTAGGCGGTAGAAAGCGACGGGCTCGCCCGCCGCTTGGGGTGGTCTCCACCAGTGGTCAGTGCCCCCAGATTGCCTGGCCGTAGCCAGGTGCCGGATAATCAAAGCCCTGATTTGACCCTGAGTGTGGGCTGCTCTTGAAAGTTTCTGTACTTCCGGTGCTGTGAAGATCGAGAGGATGTGAGCCTTGGGGCCGGGTAGACGCCGTGGCTGACGAATAACGACCAAAATCATAGCTGAAGTTGGAGCCGTAAGGGTAACTGCCGCCAAAGGCCGTGCCCGCGAAGAACACACACGCGACAGTGGCAAGAAAGATCTTCTGCATTCATTTCTCCAAATTGTGCTGAGGCTCTCAACGGCGTTTCGAACGACGTTGATGAAGCCTTCCATTGATGCCGATATGCGAAACCCGCCGAGCGCGATCTTTCAGAATTCACGAACGCAGGTTATTCAGCGCATACAGTCTTGGGTTATCGTGCGCTGTTCTGAGAGCTACCTGACAGCAGCCAATATCTTCACGCCACACCCCTTGTGGCGCGCACCTCATCTACGGGTCCATGTTTTGGATCGGACAACTTATCGATTCCCGGTGTTGGGTCTTTCGGATCTTGTTAGGAAGCAGGTCCCCGTCAGGCGTGAATTCCAGCGACCCTGAGTTGATGCAAAACCGCACTCCCAGTGGGGGTGGGCCGTCTGGAAAGACATGGCCCAAATGCGCTCCGCAGCGCGCGCAGACGATCTCTTCTCGGACCATGCCGTAACGGGTGTCGCGGACTTTCCTGAGATGATTTGGAGCGAAGGGCGCGGTGAAACTCGGCCAACCCGTTCCAGCTTCAAACTTCGACCCTCCCTTGAATAAAGGCAGACCGCAAAGTCGGCAGGTGTACAGTCCCTCTCGTGTCTCATGGAGGAAAACACCACAGGACGGGGCTTCTTCACCGTGATTAAGCAGCAAATGCCGTTCGTCGTCGCTCAGGTCGGCCACTAACTCGCTCATTTGTTCTTGGGTCGGAGGTGTCAAATCGAACAATGTTTCCATCGCTTCGCGCATGGCTTCTATCTTTCTTCAGCAGGTCAGCTCGATCAGCAGGTGAAGTCCGGGGGTATCTTAGTTGCATTCCACAGTCTAAGACGCTGCAAGCGATGCATCTTTCCTACAGTTCGCTGTTGTGACCATTTTGCAGCGATGGAACGCTCCTCTCTTGAACAAAATTGCGCGATCCGCTTTGCGACGCGTGAGACGTATTGATGCGAACGTGTCGACGCTTTGATTAAGTGTCGCGACTGCCGATTGGCACACGTTCTCCAATGTTCGTCGCCTACACCGAGACGTCGCAGCTAAGTTTCTTGGGAGGGTCGGAGTACTTGGAGAACCGTTCGGTGGCGTCGTCAGCAATCGAACGCCAACGAATTCCCAGAAGATGCCTCACTGACGCGGATCGGCAGCTTTTAGGGAACTACTATTCCTAAGAGGCCGGTCCGGTTTCGGCTCCAAAGCGGCCAACAGGCGGTTCTACAATTCGGCGTTGACTGGGATTCTTGGAAGCTTTTCGAACTTTCTGCCTGGCGCCTCGCTGCAATCGAGTTCGTCTGTTGAAGGGACTTCGCAAGCGAAGTCAGCAGGCTCAAATCCTATCCTCGCAACCAATTTTGTCATAAATCCACAACCGTCCCGATCTGAACAATCGGGTGGTTATTGGCGTTTTGCGTTCCGGGCACACGCACCAATGGACGCCGGAGGCCAGCGCGACAGGCATATATAAGACCCTGGAACCGGCATCCTGATTCTACTCATTTTGCAGACTGGCACACTCAGGTCGTTGGGGGCAGTCTACCCACCCGAACGTTTCGGAAGCAACACGTGACGCTGTGGCATCCAACAAGAAAGCCCGAGATACTGGCCCGAACCTTTTGCGCAGATCCTAGCGATCGATTCGAAACCAGGTAAAATGCAGGCTTTCAGGCCAAGATCGTTTCGCAGACAAGGTGTGACGGATCAGGGCAGCCGCTGCGCGGCCCTAAAGGGTTAGGGTCGACTTGCGGCGATAGCGGGGTAATCAGTATATCCTGCGGCGCCCCCGCCATAGATCGTCGTCGGGTCGACGGACGCCAGTGGTGCGTGGGTCACCAGCCGCTCCACAAGATCGGGATTAGCGATGAACGGTCGGCCGAAAGCGAACAGGTCCGCCTTGCCTTCGGCAAGCCGTGACGCCGCGAGGTCGAGGTCGTAGCCGTTGTTTGCGATATAGGTGTTTGTGAAGCGCCGACGGAGCGATCCGAAGTCGAATGGCGCGACATCGCGCGGTCCGCCCGTCGCGCCCTCGACGACATGAATATAGACGATGCCCAAGGCGTCGAGCTGATCGACGATGTAGTCGAATTGTGCTTGGGGGTTGCTGCTGGAAACGCCGTTGGCCGGCGAGACGGGCGAAATCCGGATGCCGGTGCGCTCGGCGCCGATCTCGTCGACGACCGCAGTCGTGACTTCCAGCATGAGGCGAGCGCGGTTCTCGACAGAGCCACCATATGCGTCTGTCCGGACATTGGAGCCGTCCTTGGCGAACTGGTCGAGCAGATAGCCGTTGGCGCCGTGAATCTCGACGCCATCGAAGCCCGCCGCGATGGCATTTGCAGCTGCTTTGCGGAAGTCGTCCACGATGCCCGGCAGGTCAGCAAGTTCGAGCGCGCGAGGCTCCGACACGTCGAAGAAGCCATTGTTCACGAACGTCTTGGTCTTGGCGCGGATCGCCGAGGGTGCAACCGGCGCCGCCCCGTTCTCCTGCAGATCGACATGCGAGACGCGGCCGACATGCCAGAGCTGCAGGAAGATGCGACCGCCTTTGGCGTGCACGGCGTCGGTGACCTTGCGCCAGCCGTCGATCTGGGCCTGGGTGTAGATACCCGGCGTGTCCTGATAGCCCTGTCCCTGCTGCGAGATCTGCGTGGCCTCGGAAATCAGCAGGCCGGCCGACGCGCGCTGGCCGTAATACTCCGCGGCGAGTTCGCCTGGAACGAAGCCCGGGCCAGCGCGATTGCGCGTCAGCGGCGCCATGACGATACGATTGGAGAGGGTCAGCGAGCCGAGAGTATAGGGCTCGAACAGCGTTTTGCTCGTCATAGGTCACCTTTGTTTGACTCCGCGGCGGCGGTGTCGTTCATTAGAATGGCTTCGTTGGTGCTCAGGCGGCCGCGCGGTAGCGCTCGGCGGGATGTTCGTTTCGACAGTTCGGAAGCATGGCCTGGCGCGCGGCCTGAAGCGCGTCCCACTGTCCGGCATCGGGAAGCGGCGGGATGGTCACGGGTTCGCGGCGGTCGAAGCCGACCAGCGCCGCATCAACCAGATCACCCACCTCCATCACGTTGGAAAGCGTGTTGACGTCGGCGCCGACGTGTTCCCAGATCTCGGTTCGCGTCGTTGCGGGAAGCACGGCCTGGACGTAAACACCCTTCGGCGCGAGCTCGAGGCTGAGCCCTTGCGAAAGAAACAGCACGAACGCCTTGGTCGCGCCGTAGACCGTCATGCCGAACTCCGGCGCCAGCCCGACCACGGAGCCGATGTTGACGATCGCCCCTTCGCCGGCCTTCGCAAAACGCGGGGCCACGGCACTGGCAAGCCGTAGAAGTGCGGTCGTGTTGAGCGCAACGAGCCGTGCGACGTCATCGGTGCTCTGCTCGATGAAGCTTCCGCCGATGGCCGTTCCGGCGTTGTTGACGAGGGTCCCGATGCGGGCGTCATCGCGCAGCTTTGTCTCGACCGCTGCAAGCTCGGTGGGCTTCGTAAGATCAGCCTGGATGATGTCGACTGCCACGCCATTTTCCTGGCGCAGACGGGCCGCTAAGGCCTCCAATCGCGCCTTGTCGCGGGCGACCAGCACGAGGTCGTGGCCGCGGCGCGCGAAGCGCTCGGCATAGGTGGCACCGATACCGGTTGAGGCGCCGGTGATTAGGACTGACGGAATGGCGGGCATGGGATTGCTCTCCTCGACGATGGGATCTATATTCATGACGATCATCATGATTGGCGCTAAATATGATGGCCATCATGTAAAGTCAACGGGGCCCAACGGAGAATTTTGAAATGAAGGTCAGTCGAGAGCAGATGGCGGAGAGCCGCCGCCGGATTCTGGATGCGGCCAGCCGGCTATTCCGCGACAGGGGGTTCGACGCGGTCAGCGTGGCGGAGGTTATGAAAGCCGCTGGCCTCACTCATGGTGGCTTCTATGGCCATTTCAGCTCGAAGGACGATTTGGTGGCCCAAACCCTTGCCCACGTCCTCGCCGCGGAGTCAGGCGGAGGGGGCGATCTTCGGGCTTATGTCGACGCCTATCTTGCGCCCCGGCATCGCGACAATGCCGCCGGTGGTTGCCCGACAGCGGGCCTTGCCGCGGACATCCGCCATCAGACCCCGGCTGCACGCGCGGCCATGACGGAAGGCCTTCGATCGCAGATTGACCGGATCAGCAGGGCGCTTCCGGAGTTGGATGCGGCAGACAGACGCCGCGCGGCGATCGGAAGCTGGGCGGGAATGGTGGGGGCAGTGATCCTCTCCAGGGCGATCGACGATTCCGCGCTCTCGGATGAAATCCTGGAGCAGACGCGTGCCTGGATCAACACCGGGATCAGTCAACAGTCTGCCAGTTAGCCTGGCCGGCAGATTTCACGAAATCGGCCGGGGACGTGTTTCCGCGTTGTCGTTTGTTCCCGGCCAGTGTCGTAGTTTGGGCGAGATTCGGAGGCTCTAACGCGCCGTAGCGTACGAAAAGACAGTGGCTCTAGTCTAATCTGAGGGCTGGATCAGCGTCCGCGCCGCATCTTTCCCCGCCGCAAGAATACGATCCGACAATTCGGTTCCTTCCACCGCGCGGGCCAGTTGGAGGGTGCCGATGAGTGTTGCGAAGATGGCGAATGCGACGCCCTCTGGATCCCTGGTCCGTGACGGCAGAGCCGCCGACACCTGCCGCACCAAGGTTAGCAGGCGCTCGGTGTAGAGCTGACGGGTTTCGGGCTGCTCCCTTGCGATTTCCGGCAACAGAGCGGCGGAAGCGCAGCCCTTGCCCGGATTGTTCCGGTGCAAGGCCGACAGATAGGCATCTATGACCGCTGGCAGGCCGCCGTAAGCCAGCAGTTCGGCGATCTGGTGCGACTGGCCCTCCAGGGCCGCCGCCACGCATTCCCGGACCAGCGCCGCCTTGGATGGAAAGTGCGGATAGAAGGCGCCATTGTGTCGCTAAGGCCGCTTGGCTAAGCGCACACCGAGGCCGCCGCCATTCTCCGGAATGAATTCCACTCCGGCACTTTCGAAGGCCTCGCGTATTCGATCGAGCGTAGGCAGTTTAAGCGCCTCGCCTCGTTCCAGGCGCACAATTGTCTGTGTTGAAACACCCGCTTCTCTAGCAAGATCGAGGACGCCCCAATCCAGGGCGGCCCGTGCCATCCTACACTGGACTGGTGTCATAAGATCACCATAATATGGTGATTTTTGTTGCTCATATGCTGCTCTAACTGTATTCATGAGTGCACTAAGCGGCCGGAACGGTGACGCAACACCGATCCGGCCTGACCACAACCCAAGCTGTTAGGAGCTCGGATCATGGCTGATTCCGACAATACCACGCCTTTGCCTTCCGTCACCCGGCGACTGCTGATGACGCAGCTTGTTGCGGTGGCTGGACTGTGGCCATTTGGCGCTCGGGCGCGCCAGAATACCTCGATCAAGGGCCTGCAGGACGACCCAGCTCTTCGGTTGTGTGAGAGCTGGCACGAGGTTCACCGCTCGACCTTGGTGCTATGCCGGCAACAGCAGCAGTTGGAGACATATCTCGTCAAAGCGATCGGCTTTCCCTGTGCTAAGATGCAGCTTCCCGGCGGCGGGGAAAAGACGGCCCATTCCGTCGAAAGTCTCGACGAACTCTATTCTCCCGAAAACGAAGTGGCATGGGGCCGGGCGTCTTCGGAGCTAGCCGCACATCAGGCGCGCTGGGACGCTGCTGATGCCGAGATCGGGTTTTCGAGAACTGACGAACTGATACAGAGGTCGGAAGCGTCAGAACAGGCGCTTTTAGATGACCTGCCGCTGACTCCGGCATGCTCCGTTGAAGGCGTATTGGCTAAGCTCTTGGTTATCCTGCGATACGGTGAACATTGGGAGGATTCAGATGATTTCCCGTGGCGTCATATCCGGTCGGTGGTCGATGACCTTGCCCGCTACCATCACATGGATCCGACAACCATCGTCGCTTCATGCGCGCAAGGAAGGCATCAGGAGCGCAAAGGAAGCGCTGGCGTATCGGAGAGTTCGCCGTAATGGCGATCGCGTGGGTGTGCTCTGGCGGCGGTTTGTGGAGACGACATAGGGAATCCCCTGGTTTTAGGTGTTCGAGTGTCTGCAAGTGCTCTCACCGAAACCAGTTGGAACGCACGATAGTCCCTCCAACCGGCGTCCCTCTAACTGAGCGCTATCGCCTCTCTTGGCGATTAGCTGGGAGACAAAACCGCACGGCGCAAGTCATTGCACGCTGTAGCCCTACGACATGAAGTTCGCGCTTTCCTTCGCCGTCCGAAGGCCTCTCATGGCAGATCGATCCACCATTGGGAGAGCGACCGCGATGGCAGAGGAAATCAGGACCGGGCCGGAGTCGTCGGTTCCGGTAAACGACAACGGCGACCTCATCGACGCCGAAGATCGCCATGAAAACGTGACGGCGGCCAGGCTGGATCGGGTCGTGCTGGATATCGCCCGGCTGATCGGCCGGCAACTGGCGCGGGATGCGTTCGAGGTGGGGCAGGTGGCCAACGACAATCGGCCGGGCCGCCAAAAGGAAGACGGCAGGGGGCCGGATGGCGAACCCCTTGGGAAAAGGAGAGAGGATCAGCCACCATGACCCGTGTCGCACTCTATGCCCGCTATTCTTCCGACAGCCAGCGGGATGCCTCCATTGAGGATCAGTTGAGGCTGTGCCGCGAGCAAGCGGCGCGTGAGGGCTGGAGCGTGGCGGGAACCTATGAGGATGCGGCGATCTCCGGCGCCAGCACGGTGCTGCGGCCGGGCATCCAGCATCTGGTACGCGACGCCCAGCGCGGTCGCTTCGACGTGGTGCTGGCCGAGGCACTCGACCGCATCAGCCGCGACCAGGCCGATGTCGCCACCCTCTTCAAACATCTCAAATTCGCTGGCGTTACCATCGTCACTTTGGCCGAGGGTGAGATCAGCGAGCTGCATGTCGGCCTCAAAGGCACAATGAATGCTCTCTTCCTCAAGGACCTTGCCCTCAAGACCCATCGCGGCCTCCGGGGCAGGGTGGAGAAGGGCAAGGCCGGAGGCGGGCTGTGCTACGGCTACCGGGTAGTGAAGGAACTCGATACCGCAGGCGAGCCTGTTCGCGGCGACCGCGCGATTGTGCCCGAGGAAGCGACCATCGTGCGCCGCATCTTTCGCGAATTCGCCGCCGGCAAGAGCCCGAAGGCGATCGCCGTGGACCTCAACAAAGCGGGTGTTTCTGGTCCGCTCGGCCGACACTGGGGCGATACCAGCGTGCGTGGGCATGTCATCCGGGGTACCGGCGTCATCAATAACGAGCTCTACACCGGTGTGCTGGTCTGGAACCGCCTGCATTTCGTCAAGGATCCCACTACCGGCAAGCGCGTCTCCCGAGCCAATCCGCCAGCCAAATGGATCCGCACCGAGGTGCCGCATCTCAGGATCGTCGACGACGAATTGTGGCAGGCCGTGAAGGAGAGACAGAAATCCATCGCCAGTCAGTTCGAGGCGGTGACGATCGCCACGCACAAGGCTCGAGCGAGGAAGCTGCACACCATGAGGCGGCCAGTTTCTCTCCTCTCCGGCCTGCTCATCTGCGGCAGCTGCGGCGGGCGCTACGGCCTGTTCACGCGCGACCGCTATGCCTGTCTCAACCACCAGCGCCGAGGCACCTGCGACAATGGCCGCACCATCACCCGCGCGAAGATCGAGCAGCGCGTCCTCCTAGGCCTGAAGGAAAGGCTGGTCTCGGCCGATACAGTGGCAGAGGCGATCAGAGCCTATGCGCAAGAGACCAATCGCCTGAATCAGGAGCGTCGCGCACAATGCGAACAGGACCGCAAATCACTCGACAAGATCGAGCGTGCCATCGCCGGCATCATGGCCGCGATCGAGGACGGACTGTACCAGCCTTCGATGAAAGCGAGAATGGAAGACCTAGAGTGGCAGAAGGAAGAGATCACCGCGCGTCTGGCGGCGGCGCCTGCTGACGTGCCTGACCTGCATCCCAACATCGCCACTCTCTACGCCAAGCGGGTCGAGCAGTTCACGCAAGCGCTCGCCGACCACGACGACGGACGTCCTGCCGCCGAGGCATTGCGCTCGTTGATTGGAGAGATCGTGCTCACGCCCGGCGACAAGCGCGGCGAGGTCCATGCCGAGCTGCGCGGCGAGTTGTTCGGCATCCTTGAGTTCGCCAAACCTGCGCAAAGTCAGAAGCCTGGCGATGTTATGACAAAAGGGGTTGCGGGTCCCCGCAACCAACATCAAAAGCCCGCCTCGTGCGGGCCTTTGTGTATTCGGAAGCCGGCTGCCGGCGATTTTAACCTGCATCAGCCCCCCGCAACGAGGCCAAGCCGACGCCGACGGCTCGAGCCTTTCGGAAACATTCCGACTGCCGAGGCCGAAGATACTACGCCATGCTCGACGCGGAACGTATGGCAGCCTGACTTTAACCCTTGGAGCCCCGCCTAGCCCGGAGCGGATCAGTCGCCGCGGTGCTCAAATGCGGACGCTTGCGGTGGTATAAGTGAGGTCGTGACGGAGCGCCCACGCCGGCGACAATGTCGTAGCTCCGCAAATAGACCCCCGTATTTTGATCTGCGCGAAGCAGCCAGTCAGTCATAGCAGGAGACCTATTCAATGCCGCTCGAATGCATAAATCCCGACGATCTGCCGATTCCGGAAATATACAGCCAGGTCGTCGTCGCGACAGGAAGCAAGCTGGTGTTCGTCTCGGGCCAGCAGCCGGAAGACATATACGGCAAGCTCGTTGGCCATGGTGATTTCGCCGCCCAGGCGCGCCTGTCGTTCGGAAACCTTGGCCGTGCGCTTGCTGCCGCCGGCGCTCGGCCTGACCAAGTCTGCAAGATCACAATTTACGTCGTCGATTACAAACGCGACGAACACGTGCCGATCATCGAACAGGCCCAGATCGAGCTGTTCGGGGATCACAAGCCAGCAAACGTGGTGGTCGGGATAGCTGTGATGTCTCCTGGCTACCTCATAGAAATTGATGCGATCGCGGTCATCGACCCCTTGGGCTAAGCGAGGACGCGTCAAGGCGGCGGCATTGGCTGGCAAGGCAGGCAATTCAAGGCGAGCGGGCGGCATGGCATCGGCTGACGCAAAGCCCTGACAGATCATCTCATACGTGCTTGCGGCCGCCGGTTTCCCGGAACCAGCTGTCGGGGTAGGGGTACCACCAGTCCTGGATCGCCGGCTTGTGGTCGATGATCACCATCTTGGAGCGGCGGAAGGCGTCGAGCCCCTGGCGGCCGAGCTCGCGGCCAAGGCCTGAGGCCTTCCAGCCGCCGAAGGGCAGGGCGTCATTGTCGATCAGCGGGTTGTTGACCCAGACCATGCCGGCTTCGAGCCGCTCGGCCGCCTCGTGCGCCTCGGCGAAGTCGGTGGTGAACACCGAGGCGCCGAGCCCGAACGGACTGTCATTGGCAAGCCGGATCGCCTCGTCGAAATCCTTGGCACGGCAGATCGCGGCGACCGGCCCAAAACACTCTTCGCGCACGATCGCCATGTCGGGGGTGACGCCGGTCAGGATCGTCGGCTCGTAGAACCAGCCGGTGCTGTGCGCCGGCGGGATACGGCCGCCGGTGACTGCCTTGGCGCCGTTGCGAATGGCATCGTCGACCAGCCGCATCACTTTCGCCCGGGCGGCCTCGCTGACCAGCGGGCCGATTTCGGTCTTGTCCATGCCATTGCCGATGCGCAGAGCTCGCGTCTTCTCGGCGAACAGCTCGACGAAGCGATCATGCACCGAGTCCACGACAAAGAAGCGCTCGGCCGAGGTGCAGACCTGGCCGGTGAGGTGGAAGGCGGCGGTGACACTGCCGGTTGCCGCCACGTCCAGCGGGGCGTGCTGGCTGATGATCAGTGGATCGCTGCCGCCAGCCTCGATGACGCAAGGCTTCATGCGTTCGGCGCAGGCGACGGCCACCGCCTTGCCGGCGGCGACCGAGCCGGTGAAAGCAACGGCGTGAGTGCGGTCGGACGCGATCAGCGTTTGCGCAGTCGCCGCCCCGCCCGGCAGGCAAGACACCATGCCTTCGGGCAGCGAGCGGAACACGCTCATGTAGTCGAGCGTCGATAGCGTCGTCGCCTCGGCCGGCTTGATGATGCAGGCATTGCCAGCGGCAAGCGATGCCGCAACGGTCCAGCACATCAACAGGATCGGGAAGTTGTAGGGCATGATGTGGACGGAGACGCCGTAGGGCTCGTAGCGCGCATATTGGAACGAGCCGGCCTGCGTCGTGCCGGCGATCTTGCCTGCATCGTCGCGCGCCATCTCGGCATAGTAGCGGAAGATCGACGCGCAATTGGCGATCTCGCCGATCGCTTCGGGATAGGGTTTTCCCATCTCGCGCACCATCAGTTCGGCGCAGCGCGTGAAGTCCGCCGCCTCGATGGCGTTGGCGACCGCATGCAGGTGCTTGGCCCGGCTCTTGGCGTCGAGCTTCTTCCAGGCGCCTTGCGCCGTGGTCGCGGCGGTCAGCGCGGCGTCGATCTCGCCATCGCTGGCTGAAGCGATTGCGCCGACGGTTTCCAGCGTCGCCGGATCGATCACCGGTTTTGCCGGGCCGGTCATCGGCCGGTAGTCAGGGTTGACGAAGAGGGTCGGCCGGTCGGCGGAGAAATGCATTTTCGTCCTCCTCCACGTATGGAGCCTTTTTGAAAATTCGCCCTGCCGAGGCAGATGGCGTGGCTTTCGAGAACCGGAGCGCAGCGGACATTTGGGTCCGTGAGCACCGGAAGCGCAGAAAGCCGCGTCAGGTGTCCGGAAGGGTAGAATTATTGGAAAGGCTCAGCGGATCATGTAGACCTTCTTGATCGTCTCATGGACGGTGCAGACGCCTTTCCAGTCCTGCGGAAAGAATGCCGCCGTGTCTGGCTCGATCTCAATGACCTGGCCGGATTCATGGACATACGTGCAGCGCCCTTCGAGGAAGTGGCAGAACTCGTCGCGGGTGACGTGGCAATGCCATTTGCCGGGGGTGCAGACCCACAGGCCGCATTCGGAGCGGCCTTCCGGCCCCTTGTAGAGCAACTTGCCCGAAGTGTGGGATTGCCCCTCGATCATGGTCGGGATGACGCCCCAGTCGACGAGGTCGGTGATGGCAAGCGGGGATTGCATGATGGGCGTGGTCATAGCGATTTCCTTGGAGCTCAGTGGCACATGAAGGCCTTGGTCAGCGTTTGCGTGATGGTGGAGGTGCCGGTCCAGCCGGCGGGGAAGAACACCAGCGTGCCGGCCTCGACCAGAATTTCTTCCCCATTCTCGTGCACATAGCTGCCGCGGCCGGACAGAAAATGGCAAAACTCGTCGGCGGCAAAGGTAACTTTGCGGCTGCCCGGTGTGCACGACCACAGGCCGCATTCGCTGGAACCGTCGGGATTCTGCGACAGGATTTTGCCCGAGGCGCGCGGAGACCCCGATATGGTGTTGGAGCCCGCGCCCCAATCCTCCAGATCCACGGTTGAGGCCTGCGGCCAATGCGGTGTCGGCATGTTGCGAAGCTCCGTTGCTGTTCAGGCCAGCATGTAGACGTTGCGCATGGTCTCGTGGACCGTGCATTCGCCCGTCCAGCCGGCAGGGAACATGACCACGGTCCCGGCGGAGACTTCCACCACTTCGCCGACATCCGACCGGTAGGTCGCGCAGCCGGCAACGAAATGGCACAATTCATCGCGCGGGATCGAGAGGCGCCAACGGCCCGGGGTGCACACCCAGATGCCGGATTCCGGCTGGTTGTTCGGCCCTTTGTGCACGAGTTTGCCGGTGGAGTGGGAAGCGCCGTCCAGCGCGTCAGGCTGGGCGCCCCAGTCGACGAGGTCGGTGCGGGTGGAGGCCCGGTAGAGGTGCGGTGCGGAGGAGGTCACAGCAGCGCCTCCAGCAACCCGGCCGCCTTTTCCGGACCGTTCTGCGCCTGCATCTGCGCCGAGGTCTTCGCCAGCTTGGCCTTCATCGTCGGATCGGTCAGGCAGGTCTCGATCCGGCTGATCAACTGGGCATCGCTCCAGTCATAGCGCGGCATGCCGAAGCCGTGGCCGGTTTCCTGGACCCGGGTGGCGTTGTCGTGGCCGTCCCAGACATAGGGCATTATGATGGCCGGCTTGCCGAAATAGAGGCACTCGGTGAACGAGTTGTTGCCACCATGGTGGATCACCGCATCGACCTGCGGGATCACCGAAGGCTGCGGGAACCAGCTCTCGACAATGACGTTGCCGGGCACATCCGTGTACTGATCCTTGTAGCCACCGACATTAACCAGCGCGCGGTAGCGGGTCTTGCCCAACGTCGCGATAATGCGCTTCAACAAATCGACATCGCCGGCGCCGAGGCTGCCGAAGGAGACATAGAGCAGCGGCCCGTCCTTGTTCTCGACAAAGGTTGGCACGGTATAAGGCTTTTCCTGCCGCACGCAGCCTTCGAGGTATTGGAACTTTGCCGGATCGAGTGGATCGCGGCGCTTGAACTTCGCCGCTTCAGGATAGAGCAGCAGGTTGAGATAGGGCGAGGCCTCGAAGAACTGGCCGATCGGGTAGGGCGCCTCATTGTTGGCAGTGAGGAAAGCGTTGAAGTCGTCATGGATCGGCTTGATCACCGCGTTGAAGTGATCGCGGTAGCGCTGATGCCCGACATGGTCGTTCTCGCCGCAGCCCGACAGATGCGGCGGGATGTCCTCATCCTCGATCTCGTTTTCCGAGCAGGAGATGACGCGCACCCACGGCTTGCCATACTGCTTGATCGCCGGGAACAGGATGACGTTGTCGACGCAGATCACGTCCGGCTTGATGGCGGCCAGCACGCGCGGCAGATCCTTCTGCGCCCACTTTGCGCTGTCGATGATCGCCGTCCAGCAATCCTTCACATAATTGTCGACCTGGTCGTAGGGCGATTTGCGGAAGTTCGGGATGTGGCCGTTGATGAAATCCTCCCAGAATTTCGCCATCTGCTCGGGCGGCATCGGTTCCGACAGGTTCACCGGATGCGCCTCGAAGCCGTAGCCCTTGTAGACATCGACGAAGCCGGGGTCGGACAGGAACACAGCCTTGTGGCCGCGCGCTTCGACCGCTTGCGCGATGCCGACGGAATTGAGCGCCGGGCCATAGGCTGCTTCCGGAAAAAACGCGATCGTCTTCTGCGCCATCAGGCTTCTCCTCTCATTCCTCAAAAATTCTGACATCGGCGGCATCCCAGCCGAGTTCGACCTGGTCACCCGAGGAGACCGGCCGGCGGTCGGCGGCGTCGGCAGTGACACGCACCAGGAAGGGTTTTGGCGATAGTGGTGTGCGGACATGCAGTTGCAGGTCGAGCCCGTGATAAGCCAGTGCCTCGACTGTGCCGGTTGTGCGGTTGGCAGCCTGAGCCTCCGGGAACAGTCGGATGCGTTCGGGCCGCACCGAGGCAACTGCGGATGCGCCCGATGTGAGCGTGGCAGGAACCTTGCCGGTAATGCGCGCGCCGTTCGACGCGATCACGCCATCGGTTGTCGCCTTACCGGCCACGAAATTCATCACCCCAATGAAGTCGGCAACGAAACGGTCGGCGGGATGTTCGTAGATCGCGTGCGGCGTGTCGCATTGCAGCAGTCTGCCGTCCCTCAGCACCGCCATGCGATCGGCCATGACCAGCGATTCCTCCTGATCGTGGGTGACGATGACGAAGGTGATGCCGACTTCGTGCTGGAGCCGCTTAAGCTCCAGCTGCATGGCGCCGCGCAGTTTCTTGTCGAGCGCGCCGAGCGGCTCGTCGAGCAGCAGCAGGCGAGGCCGCTTGACCAGCGCGCGGGCGAGCGCGACGCGCTGCTTCTGGCCGCCCGACAATTGCTCCGGCTTGCGGTCGGCGAAGGGGACGAGTTCGGTGGTCGCCAGGATGGCGTCGACGCGAGAGCGGATTTCGGACGCCGGCAAACGTTCCATCTCCAGCCCGTAAGAGACATTGGCGCGGACGCTCATATGCGGGAACAGCGCGTAGGACTGGAACATCAGATTGACCGGCCGCTTGTTGGGCGGCGTCCTCGCAATGTCACGGCCGTCGAGCAGGATGCGCCCGTCCGTAGGCGTCTCGAAGCCGGCCAGCATGCGCAGCAAAGTGGTCTTGCCGCAGCCGGAGGGGCCGAGCAGCGCGAAGAACTCGTTCTCCCTGATGTCGACCGAGATGCCGTCGACGGCGGTGACCCGGCCGAACTTCTTCGTCACCTGATCGATGGCGAGCAGCGTGCGCGGTTCGCTCATTGACCGATCATCCCACGGTTGAGCCGCTGCGACAGGGTCAGCGCGGTGATGCTTACAGCCATGACGATGGTCGCCAGCGCGTTGATCTCCGGCGTGATGCCGAACCGGATCATGGCGTAGATCTGCATCGGCAGAGTGGTCGAGGCGCGGCCGGCGCCTGATGTGAAGAAGGCGATGATGAACTCGTCGACCGAGAGCGTGAAGGCAAGCAGTGCGCCGGCAATCACCGCCGGCAAGATGACCGGTAAGGTCACACGCCTGAAGGTGGTGATGGCGGAGGCGCCGAGGTCGGCGGAAGCCTCGACGATCGACCAGTCGAAGCTCTTCAGCCTTGCACGCGCCACCGAGCAGACGAAGGCGAGGTTGAAGACGACATGGGCGAGAATGATGGTGTGCAGACCCATGGTCAGATTGAGCATGGAAAAGAACGACAAGAGTGCGATGGCCAGCACGATGTCGGGGATGATCATCGGCGCGAAGATCAGTGCCTCGAGACCCTTGCCATACTGCCGGCGCATCTCGACGCCGATGGCCAGCAGCGTGCCAAGCAGCGTGGCGATTGCCGTGGAGACCAGCGCGACGATCAGCGTGTTGAGCGCGGCTGAGAGGATGGCGCTGTTCGAAACCAGCGAAATGTACCATTTCAGTGAAAAGCCCGACCACGCCGTCGGCAGCCCGCCTTCGTTGAAGGACAGCGCCACCAGCACGGCGATCGGGATGTAGAGGAAGGCGAAGACGAGGGCCAGCACGAGCCAGAGCGTGCGCCGCGTTGCGGGAGAGCGCTCAGCCACCGGCGTCACCGGCTTGCCTCTGCCGCACGCCCCGCGGCGCGGTCGGCGGCCAGCGCCTGCGCCATCAGCACCAGGAGCATGATGGCGATCAAAGCCATGGCGAGCGCTGCGCCGAACGGCCAGTCATTGGCAGTCAGGAACTGGTCGTAGACGAGATTGCCGATCATCTGGAAGCGGCCGCCGCCGAGCAGCGCCGGGGTGACGAAATTGCCGATCGACAGCACGAAGACGAAGACCGCGCCGGCGGCGATGCCAGGCACCGTCAGCGGCAGGATGACACGGCGGAAGGTGGTGGCGGCCGAAGCGCCAAGATCGCGCGAGGCTTCGGCAAGCTCCGGGTTGAGGCGCGACAGCGGCGCGTAGCAGGCGAGGATGACGAAGGGCAGATAGTTGTAGACGAGACCCGCGATGACGGCGCCTTCGGTGTAGAGCATCGACGGCGGCTCGCCAGTATAGCCGAACCAGCGCAGCAACTGGGTGATCAGGCCTTCGCGGTTGAGCAGCACGATCCAGGCATAGGTGCGGATCAGATAGTTTGACCAGAACGGCAGCACGGCGAAGAACAGGAAGATTGGCTGCCAGCGGCGCGGAGCTGCCGCGATGGCATAGGCGGCGGCATAGCCGATCACCACCGCTATCATGGTTGCCGTGCCGGCGATGCGCGCGGACTTCAGGAATATCCCGGCATAGAGCGGGTCGAAGACCAGGCCGAAATTCTCCAGCGTGAAGGTGTAGTCGATGCCGCCATAGATGCCGCGCCGGAAGAAGGCGAGAGCCAGCACCAGAGCGCACGGCACCACCATCAGCGCGGTCAGCCAGACCAGCGCGGGGGCCATCAGCAAAGAGGAGCGAAGTCGGGTCTGGGACAATTCTTCAGGTACCGCTCAGGGCCGGCGACAGAAGCGCCGCCGGCCGCGATGTCTGCGCCGCTTACTGCGCGGCCTTGATCTCGCTGACGATCTTGGAATAGTCGCGCTGGGCCTCGCCGACATCACGCAGCTGTTCGAACTTGACGAGGTCGGCCACCGGCATCCCCATGTTGGGGAATTTGGCTAGGAAATCGGCAGGCAGGCTTTCCATCGCTGGCTTGTTCGGCACTTTATAATCGATGTTCTGCGCCGCCCAGGCGTGGTTCTTGGCGTCGAGCATGAAGTTGATGAACTTGAAGGCGTCGTCCTTGTGCTCGGAAGCCTTCATCACCACCATCGTGTCGACCCAGAGGTCCGAGCCTTCCTTGGGGATGACGTATTTGATCTCGGGCTTGTCGGCGATGCCGTAATTGCACCAGCCGTCCCAGGCCTGCACCATCAGCGCCTCGCCGGAAACCAGCTTGGAGTAGAAGGTGGTATCGTCATAGGCGAGCAGGGTCTTCTTGGCCGAGATCAAGAGGTCCTTGACCTCGGCCATCTTGGCCGGGTCGGTCTCGTTGACGGAATAGCCCTTGTCGAGCTGCCCGGCGGCCAACAGCCAGCGGTCGGTCGCCAGCATGGTGGTCTTGCCCTTCAACTCGTCGGAAGGCGCGAGCAGGTCGCTCCAGCTGGTGGGCGCCGTCTTGACCAGATCCGAGCGGTAGCAGAGACCCGTTGTGCCCCAGGTGTAGGGGACGGAGAAGGTGTTGCCGACATCATGCGGCAGCTTTGTCGCTTCGGGGTAGAGGTTGGCAAGGTTGGGGATCTTGGCGGGGTCGACCGGCTCGGTCAGGCCAAGCTTGTTCAGCACCTCGGCGAAGGGCGAGGAGACGAACACCACGTCATAGCCCTTGCCACCGGCGGCAATCAGCTTGCCCATGATCTCTTCATTGGTGGCGTGCACAACCACTTCGCCGGAGACGCCGGTGGCGGTCTTGAAGGCGGCCATGGCGTCGGGCGCCATGTAGCCGTCCCAGTTGGAAATGACGAGGTCGGCGGCCATCCCCGGCGCCGAGAGCGTCAGAGCGAGGCCGAGAGCGATTGAAGATATTTTGAGCGCACGGCGCCGCAGGCTGGTAGCGGTCATGGCAGACTCCCATTCGGGTTGATCGTCGAATTCATTCGCTGGACCGAGCCGGCGATCCGCGCCGTTGCCTCGATCCTGTTCCCTCGGTCTTTTCTCGCCGATTGTGCTGACAGTACTATTGCAGAAAAAAGTACGTCAATCCATAATTTGCCAGCCGACCGAGGAATCTGGCCGATTGCGTCCGTTCCGGCGATCGGCCAAACCAATGCGGTCACATCCGCCCGCCGAGACCAGTCATGCAAGCAGCAGCCCGACGACCTCGCACCAACCACCTTGATCTGGCGCAGCGCATCCTCGATGTCGCGCGCCAGCGCGGCTTCGAGCCCGGCGCCCGCCTGCCCGAACAGCAGATCGCCTCGCTCTGCAATGTCTCACGCACGCCGGTGCGCGCGGCGCTTAGCCTGCTTGCCGGGCAGGGCGTGGTGCGCTGGGAGGCCGACACGGGTTATCACCTGGCGATCGATCTCGCAGCGCAGCCGGCCATCGCGGCCGAGCTTCCAAGCGCTGAGGAAGACGAACTTGCCGAAGCCATCCTGCGCGACCGCTCGGCGCGCCGGCTGGACCAGACGGTGACCGTCGCGGGGTTGATGCGGCGGTACGATGCCGAGCGAAAGACGGTACTAAAAGCACTTAACAAACTGACCGATGAGAATCTGCTCGACCGAGCGCCCGGCCAGTCCTGGCTTTTCCGCCGTGCGCCCGACGATCCGGAGGCGCAAGGCGAAAGCTATGAATTCCGCTTGCTGTTGGAGCCCGCGGCGATCCTGGCGCCCGGCTTCCGGCTGGACGGCGCGCGGGCTGCCGCGTTGCGCCAGGGCATGGAATCGCTATCGGTACTGCCAGACGCAAGCTTCGACACGCGCGAGTTCCAACGGCTGGATATGGATTTCCACGGCATGATCGCCGAGGGTTGCGCCAACCGCTTTGTGTCCGACGCGCTGGCCGATCATCTCCGCCTGCGCCGGCTGCCCGGCATTTATACCGGTGTCAATGTCTTTCGCCTGCGGCAATCGCTGCTGGAACATCTGAATATACTCGACCATCTTGAAAACCGGCAGTATGAGGTGGCTGCCGATCTGCTTCGCATCCATCTGCGGCTCTCCCGCAACCAGCGACCGCAAGCAGCCAGCCGCGGGGCCCCCGCACTGTTCGGCATGATCAGCCGACCGGACTGAACCGGACTGAAGAGGAATAATTGACGCGTAAAGCCAGCCCGACCATCGCGCTGTTTCCCGAAGCCAGTTTCGGGGCCGCGTTGAATTGCGTTGGTATCGCGCAGGCATTGCGTGCCCGGGGCGCTCGCCCCGTCTTCATCTGCCATGCCGGTTTCTCCGGCGTCTTTGCCGACTATGGTTTCCAGGAATACCAACTGCCGACCGACGAGCCGCTGAGCGACAGCGAGCGCCAGAGCTATTGGCAGGCCTTCGTGCGCCGGCATCTGCCGCATTTCCGGCTGAGCCCGATCGACCAGCTCGAAACCTATGTCGCGCCGACCTGGCAGGCGATCGTCGATACTGCGGTCAACGCAGAAGCGCCGCTGCGGCAATTGCTGGCAAGGCTGAAGCCGGATGCGGTGGTGCTCGACAATGTCATCATGTTCCCGGCCATCGCAGCGGCCGGCTGTCCGTGGGTGCGTGTCGTCTCCTGCGCCGAGACCGAGCTGCCGGATGCCGAGGTACCACCTTATCTGTCCGGGATGGCCGCCAACGACCCGCAGCGCGAGGCGTTCGAAGCGCGCTACCTGTTGGCCTGCGCGCCGGCGCATGATCGCTTCAACCGTTTTCGGGTGGATGCCGGCCTGGCGCCGCTGCCCAGCGGCCTGTTCCTCGAAACGTCGCCCGACCTCAACCTGCTTTTGACGCCGTCGATCGTGCGGCGCGAGCGCGCCGAGCCGCTCGATCCTGCCCGCTTCGTCTATCTCGAAGGCTGCGTGCGCTCGGAAGGGCCCTTCGATGTGCCGGTGTTTCCGCGCAATGGCGGGCCGCTGGTCTATGTCAGCTTCGGCAGCCTCGGCGCCATGGATGTCGGGCTGATCGAGCGCATGCTCGCTGTCTTCGACCGGCTGCCGGCGCGCTTCATCGTCAATGCCGGCGGCTTGCGCGACGCCTATCGCGCGGTGCCGGACAATGTCTATCTCGACGCCTGGTTTCCGCAGCCTTCGGTGGTGGCGAAGTCGGACCTTTTCATTCACCACGGAGGAAACAACAGCTTTTGCGAGGCGCTGCGCTTCGGCGTGCCGTCGCTGATCATGCCCTATTGCTGGGACGGTCACGACAATGCGCAACGCGCGGGAGAGACGGGCGTTGGCGACCATATCGGCCGCGATGCCTGGACCGAAGGGGGATTGGAGAAAGCCATTCTCGGCCTGCTGGCCGACGATGCGATGCGCGCCCGCCTCAGGGAGAATGCAGCCCGGATGGCGCTGACCCCTGGAACGGATGTGGCCGCGCAAGCCATACTCTCTCTCATAGGTACGTGAACGAAATGGACAAAAATACGGATACCGCGACGACCTTCAACGGCATCGACCCCAAGAGCTGGCTCGCCCGGCACGGCATCAACGAAGTAGAATGCCTGGTGCCGGACATGAACGGCGTGCTGCGCGGCAAGGCGCTGCCGACGGCGAAATTCCTCAAGGCGCTGGAGGACCGCGCACTGTTCCTGCCGAGTAGCGCTTTCCTGGTCAGCATTGATGGCCGCTATTCCGGCTCGATCGACGAAGGCTTTGCCTATCAGGATCCAGACATGCGCATGGTGCCCGATGTCTCGACGCTCTGCCTGGCGCCAGGCGGCGGCGCCGGCAAAGCCTACGTCTTCGCCGATGCCTTCCACATGGATAGCGACCGCCCGTGGATGGCCTCGCCGCGCCATGTCCTGCGTGCCGTGCTCGATCTCTATCGGCAGCGCGGCTGGCGCGCGGTGGTGGCGCCGGAGGTGGAATTCTACCTGACCGCACACAATCCCAATCCCGATCAACCGCTGACCGCGCCGGTGGGCGGCAATAGCCGCGCTGAGGGTTCGCAGCATCCCTACGACATGGTCGCACTCGAGGAATACGAGCCGGTCATCCGGCGCATCTATGAGTATGCGGCGGCGGCCGGGCTGCCGCTCTACACGCTGATCCATGAATCCGGACCGGGGCAGCTGGAGATAAACCTGCTGCATGGCGATGCGGTGCAGCTTGCCGACCAGGTGCTGCTGTTCAAGCGCCTGACGCGCCAGGCCGCGCAACAGAGCGGCATGCACGCCACCTTCATGGCCAAGCCGCATGCGACACAGGCCGGCAGCTCGATGCACTTGCACATGTCTGTGGTCGACGAGAAGACGGGTGCGGCGCTGTTTGCCAGCGCCGACGATGCCGACACCGAAATGTTCGGCCACTTCATCGGCGGCCTGCAGAAGTACGTGCCCGAGATCATGCCGCTGTTTGCGCCGAACGTGAACTCGTTCCGCCGTATCCGGCCAAACCACAGCGCGCCGGCCAATATCGAATGGTCGTATGACAACCGCTCCTGCGGGTTGCGCGTGCCGGCCGGTGGGCGCGCCGCAAGGCGGGTGGAAAACCGTCTGCCGGGCGCCGATAGCAACCCCTATCTGGCGCTCGCCGGCTCTCTGCTTGCGGGCTATCTCGGCGTCGAGCAGAAGCTCGCGCGCTCGGCCGAGGCATCGGGCAATGCCTACAAGATCAAAAGCACGCTGCCGAAAACCATGGAGGAGGCGCTCGACCGCTTCACCGCCTGCGAGCCGGTGCGGGCGCTGCTCGGCGAGGATTTCTTCCAGACCTATCTGCGCGTCAAGAGCGTCGAACTCGACCTGTTCCAGAGCGTGGTGACGAGCTGGGAACGCGACCACCTGTTGCTGAAGGTGTGATCATGGCCTCCAGTCCAACAGGTTTCAATTCCGGTCTCGATATTGGCAAATCCTACTATGTCGCCACCGCCAATCCGGCGCCGGACCATCCGGCGCTTGTCGGCGATATAGACGCCGACCTGGTGGTGGTCGGCGGCGGCTGCACCGGCCTGTCCGCCGCCCTTCATGCCGCCGAGCGCGGCCTGAAGGTGGTGCTGCTTGAAGGCGGCAAGATCGGCTGGGGCGCGTCAGGCCGCAATGGCGGGCAGATGATCCCGGGCTTACGCAAAGGAGCCAAGGGCTTGGTCAAGGCTTTCGGGCCGGAGCGGGCGAAGGCGCTGTTCGACCTCGCCTTCGAGGCGCGTGGCCTGGTGCTCGATATCATCGAGCGCCATGCCATCGATTGCGACCTGAGGCTGACCGGCCATCTGGTCGGCGCGGTCAACGGCTCAGATCTCAAGGACCTGGAAGAAGAGGCCAAATGCCTCGACAGCGCGATGAAGTTCCGCGACGTTGATATCCTGTCTGCGGCCGACGCTCGAGCCAAAGTCGACACGCCCTATCTCGGCGCCATGTATGAGCCGCTAGGCGGCCACATGCATCCGCTGAACTACACGCTCGGGCTTGCCCGTGCCGCGACTGCCGCCGGTGTCGTCATCCACGAAAATTCCGTGGCGGTGAAACTGGAGCGGGAACCGTCGATCCGGGTCGCGACAGCAAAGGGGTCGGTCAGGGCCAAACATGTCGTGCTGGCGGGCGACGCGCTGCTGCATGGGCTGGAGCCGCGCGTCAACAGCCGCATCATGCCGGTCGGCAACTACATCGTCGCCACCGAACAGCTGGAGGGCAAGCGCAATGTCATCCCGGCCAATGTCGCGGTCTCCGACACGCGTTTTGTCGTCAACTACTACCGCATGTCGGCCGATGGTCGGCTGCTGTTCGGTGGCGGCGAGCGCTACACGCCATCGCCGCCGGCCGACATTGCCGGCTTCGTGCGGCCGCATATGGAAGCCACTTTCCCGCAACTGAAGGGCTGCCGCATCGATCACGCCTGGGGCGGCCTGGTATCGGTGACGACGTCGCGGCTGCCGCATGTCGGGCACTATGGCGAGGTCTATTTCGCGCATGGCTATTCCGGCAAAGGTGTCATCCTGTCGACGCTGTCGGGCAAGTTGCTCGCCGAAGCGATCACCGGTGATGCCACGCGGCTCGACCTGTTCTCGACGCTGACCCCGCTGCCGTTCCCCGGCGGAACGGCGCTGCGCGGACCGCTCTATGTGCTGGGCATGTTGTGGTACGCCATGCGCGACCGCATCAAGCACTGAGGCTGCGGAGAGACGATGGAGAGGTTTGCACCGCGCTATGATGCGCGGGCAAGAAAGGTCTGGTAGTCGGATTTTGCCTGCAGCAAACGAAGGATGTTGTTGCGTGATCCGCGGATGTCAGCGCGGCCTTGTCGGGCGCCAGATCGCCGCGGCATCATCGGCGCACGCGACGAAGATCTGGGTGATTTTGGGTCATGGTCACCGGCTATGTTTCAAACGAGTGCTGGTGAAAGTCCAGCGGACGATTCGGGCTCGGCACTTATGGCGGCGCCGGAGTCCGGCAAGCGGCTGGCCTTGCCGCGTGGATCCGCTCAGTAGCCAAGCGCCATTCCGTCCTTGCGGGGATCGGAGGCGCCAGTCAGCGTTCCCTTGTCCCAGTCGATCAATACGACCTGGCCGCCGCCGAGCGGATGGTGCGGCTCGGTAATGGCATGGCCGCGCCGGCGCAGGCCGGCGATGGCCCCGGCGGGCACGTTGCGCTCAGCTTCCACCATGCCGTCATTGTAGAACACACGCGGCGCATCCAGCGCCTGCTGTGGATCCATGCCGAAGTCGATCATGTTGGTCAAAAGATGCACATGGCCGAAAGGCTGGTAGCCGCCGCCCATGACGCCGAACGGCATAACCACGCGGCCATTCCGGGTCGCCATTCCGGGCATGATCGTGTGCATCGGCCGCTTGCCGGGTGCGATCGCATTGGGATGCCCGGGATCGAGCCGGAAGCTTGAGCCGCGGTTCTGCAGCACCACGCCGGTCTTCGGGCTGACCACGCCGCTGCCGAACGAATAATAGGTCGAGTTGATGAAGGAGACCGCGTTGCGGTCGCGATCGACCACGGTGATGTACACCGTGTCGCTGCCCGGCAGGTCCAGCTTCGGCAGATGCGTCATCGCCCGCGCGGGGTCGATCTCGGCGCGCAGCCGGTCGGCATAGGCGGCGGACAAGAGCTGCTTGACCGGCACCGGGACCTGGTCCTGGTCGCCCACAAAACGGTCGCGGTCCTGGTAGGCCAGCCGCCCGGCCTCGATCTCGAGATGCAGCCGCTCGGCGCCATTGGGGTCGAGCCCGCCGAGCTTGAATCCCGACAGCACATTCAGCATCAGAAGTGCCGTCAGCCCCTGGTTGTTCGGCGGCATCTGGTGGATGTCGTAGCCGCCGTAAGAGGTGCTGACCGGCGCCACATAGTCGCCCTCGGTCGCCGCGAAATCCTCTAGGCTATGCAGACCGCCCAATTCCTTGAGCCGGCGCACCATATCGTCGGCAACCGTGCCTTCGTAGAAGCCGGCACGGCCCTGTTTGGCAATGATGCGCAAAGTGGCGGCGAGTTCCGGCTGGCGGTGGACGTCGCCGGCCCTGGGCGCCTTGCCGCCGGGCAGGAAAATGCGCGCGGCGTGTTCGTCGGCGGAAAGGTCGGTCTCCGGTTCGGCCCAGTCGAAGGCGACGCGGTCATGCACGACATAGCCGTTCTCGGCATAATGAATGGCCGGCGCCAGCACCTCGGCGAGGTCCTTGCTGCCATGGTCCTGCAGCAGCCGGCACCAGGCATCGATGGCGCCCGGCACCGTCACCGCGTGCGGCCCCTCTTTTGGAAGCTCGCTGAAACCCTTATCCAGGTACCAGTCGACGGTCGCGGCCGCCGGCGCGCGGCCTGAGCCGTTGAAGGCCAGCACCTCACCTTGTCCCGCCGGGCAATAGAGCACGAAACAATCGCCGCCGATGCCGGTCGATTGCGGCTCAACCACGCCCTGCACGGCGGCGGCGCAGATTGCCGCGTCCATGGCATTGCCGCCGGCGCGCAGCATCTCGATCGCCGCAAGCGTCGACACCGGGTGCGAAGTCGCTGCGACCGCTTCGGTGGCACGAACCGGCGAGCGGCCGGGAAACTGGAAATCACGCATTCTGTCTTTGTATCCCTTGGTCTGATGGATGCGACGTTTCCACCATCGCGTAACACAACACGGCAGCAGATCGTTTCGGCTTGTCGGCGCAGCCCATATCAATTCTCCTGATTATGCGCCGGTCATGTTTCATGCACGGACCCGATAGGGCGTCAGCCAGGTCTCCAGGGCATTCAGGGCCGAGATGATCGTGAAATTGATGGTGAGGTAAATCGCGCCGGCAGCCACGAAAACTTCCACCGCGCGATAGGTCTGAGAAATCAGCCCCTGGGCGATGCCCGTCACTTCCATCAGGGTGACGATCGATGCGAGCGACGTACCCTTCACCATGAGGATGATCTCGTTGCTGTAGCTTGGAATGGCTTGGCGCAGCGCCAAAGGCAGAACGAGGAGGCGCAGTGTCTGGATTCTTGTCATCCCGAAGGCGGAAGCGGCCTCGACCAGGCCGCGCGGCACGCCTTGTATTGCACCCCGCAGGATCTCGCTGCCATACGCAGCGGTATTGAGACTGAGTGCGATAATGGCGCACCAATAGGGCTCGCGAAACACCCACCAGAGCCCAACGGTCTGAAGCGTGGGACGGAACTGGCCGAGGCCGTAATAGATGAGGAATATCTGGACAAGCAATGGCGTGCCGCGAAAGACTGCGACGAAGGCGCGTATGGGCCAGACCAGCATCCGATGGTTTCCCTGCTGCGCCAGTGCGAGCAACAGGGCCAAGGCAAAGCCCATTGCGATCGACAGCCCCGCAAGCTGCAAGGTCAGCGGCAAGCCGGAGAGAAGGGTTGGAATGATCTCGACAAAGAAATGCAGGTCGATCATGCGTGGACCATGCCTCGCCACGCTCGTGCCTCGCCGTAGCGGAAGACCGATCCGGTCACCGCGGCGATGAGGAAATACAGCGCCGCAGCCGCCAGGTAAAAGACGAAGGGCTCCCTCATCGATCCTGCGCCGATCTGAGATTGCCGCATCAATTCCACGAGACCGATCACGGAGATCAAGGCTGAATCCTTGAGCACGAGTTGCCAGACATTTCCGAGCCCCGGCAGGGCGTGCCGCATCAATTGTGGTATGATGACGAGGCGTAGCGATTGGAACCGGGACAGGCCCAAAGCCTTGCAGGCCTCGAACTGGCCGGAATCGACGGCGAGATATGCTCCGCGATAGACCTCGGCTTGATAGGCGCCCGAAATGATGCCGATTGCCAGGACGCCGGTCGCAAATGTCGGGAGTCCGACGAAGCCGGCGCTCCCGAAGAATTTTCCGATCTCGGTCAAGGCGATGCTGCCGCCATAGTAAAGCAGGTAGATCGTCAACAGATCGGGCACGCCCCTGAAAACCGTGCCATAGGCCTTGGCGACCCATGACGGTAAAGATCTCGCGGAGAGCCGGCCCCCCGCAGCCATTGCGCCGAAGAGGGCGCCGAGCAGGAAGCCGAGGGCCGACAGCGCAAACGTCACGCCTGCTGCCAAGAGCAGCGCGCCGCCCCAGCCGCCCTTGCCCAGGGACAGGAGATGGAGAGTGTCGGTCATGTGAAACCTGGTTGATCGGTGGGCGTCCGGCCGATCGGCCGACGCCGACCGGCCGAACAGGTCCCAAGTGGCTACTTGACCGGCGTCACGTCCGTTTTCACCCATTTTTCCGAGATGCTCTTGATGGTGCCGTCGGCGATCGCGGCGCTGATCGCGTCGTTAAGCATCTGCTTGAGCTTGGTGTCTTCCTTCCTCAGGCCCGCACCGGTTCCGGCGCCGAACAGGCCGCCGACAAAGCCCGGCCCCGCTACCGTGAAGCCCGCGAATTCGGGTTTTGCGAGCGTCGCGGCGAGCGCCGTCTTCTGAGCGAATATCGCATCGATGCGGCCCGCGGCCAGATCGAGATCATGCTGCTCAGTCGTCTTGTACTCGCGGATCTCCACCGTGTCGCCGAAGTATTTCTTGACGAATTCGAGCATGGCTGTGGCCGCCTGGACGCCGACCACCTTGCCCTTCAGCAATGGCTTCAACTTTTCGATCGCGGCCTTGGAAGCAGCCTCATCGTCCAGTTTGAATTTCTCGGTCGAAGCGCCGAGCTTCCCCAGGTCGCTATCCTTGGCGGCTGCGAAACCACCGGGGTCGATCGCATAAGGCTGGGTGAAGTCGATGGTCTCGAGGCGCTTCGGTGTGATGAACATGCCGGCCATGATCACATCGAACTTGCCGACCTTCAGCGAAGGAATAAGTCCGTCCCAATCCTGAGCGATGATGGTGCATTTGATCTTCATCCGCTCGCAAAGATTGTTGGCGAGATCGATCTCCAGTCCGTCGAGCTTGCCGTCGGCGTTGGTGAAGTTCCATGGAGCGTAGGCGCCCTCCGTGGCGATGGTTATGGACTTGGGCGCGTCCTCGGCCAACGCTGTGTGCATGAAGCCGAACATGCTGAGTGCGGCCGCAACTGCGGCCAAACGATTGAATTTCATTTGGTTCCCCTTTTTTTGATAGGCTGATTGAACTGCTCCCACGCCCGGCCGCATTGCCGGTTCGAGGCCATTCCTGCCCGGCCGGCTTTCGTCACCGGCTGGGACTCACGAACTCGGCCAACAGCGGTGCCGTGCCGAGAATATGTTCCTGCATCACCCTTTCCGCGTGAAGTTGGTCGCCTGAACGCAAGGCCGCGATCACGGCGGCATGCTCCTCGCGCGCAGAATGCGGTTTGTGAGCGTCATCGAACCAAATCCGCATGTATGGCTCTATCACCACGTGCAGCGCCGAGATCTGGTGGATGAGCTTGGGCCTTCCGCTAAGCGCACAGATTCGGCCATGGAATTCCTGATGGCGGGCCACCCAGTCGCTGCTGCCGGTCTGGCCTGCGCGTTCCATGCGATCGAGCAGGCGCTCGAACTCTTCGAGCTCCTCCTCGTCGATCCGTGGCATCGCCAGTCTGACGGCCAGTCCCTCCAGAACCGAACGTATCTCGAAGATCTCGTAAAGCTCATCAACCGTGAGGCCAGCGACGACACATCCCCGATTGGGGCGCAGGACCACCAGGCCGTCGGAAGCCAGGCGCCGAAAGGCTTCCCGGACCGGCATGCGGCTCATGCCGATCTCGGCGGCGATCTCCTCGGGAATGAGCCTCTCGCCCGGCTTGTAGCGACCGACGCGGAGGGCTCGCTGAATGTGCCTGTACGCTTCTTCCTCCGCTGTGGCGGACATCTCTGGAAAGCTCGCCGGCATGGGGCCTCAAAAAGTATTTTTGTATCCACGTATCATCAAATCCGCATTTTGATGGATCGTCAATACCCCGGTGACACGGCGACGACCGCATGGAAATCCGATAGCCGCACGCCTTCCTATCCCCGTGTCAAAGCATTCAAGATTCATGCTGGGATCCCGACTGCAATCGAGCTGGGAGGCTCGTTCGGTCGCGCGGAAGGACCTGCAAGAATCCGTCGGGGTCGCTCGCTACAGGCTTCGCGTCAACGTCGTTCCCCAACGCGGGCAGGCACACTATGTGGGCTGAATTGCCTTCCCTCGCGTTTGGTGCAATCTGCCGTCATGAAGATATCGGGCTCCGATCTCCATCTTTTTCGTGTCTTTGAAAGCGTGGCCCGCAATGGCGGAATGTCCGCAGCGCAGATGGAGCTGTCGCTTAGCCAACCGACGGTCTCCAATCATCTGACCGCTCTCGAACAGCGCCTTGGCGTCAAATTGTGTGAAAGGGGGCGCCGTGGATTCGCGCTGACGGAAGAGGGGCGCAGGGTTTACCAGATCAGTATGGAGATCACCGGGATGCTGGACGCCAACTCGGCCCGGCTTTCCTGCCTCAGAAGCGTTCTGGCGGGAAAGGTCGAGGTTGGTATCGTCGACTGCATGGCGACCGACCCAAGTTTCAGAATTGCCGACGCGATTGCCGAACTCTCCAAAGCCGCACCGGAAATCGAGTTGAACCTCAAGATCATGCGGCCCAACGATATCACCAAGGCAGTAGCCGAGGGCGATATAGACATTGGAATTGGCGGCTCCGACATAAAGGTCGCGAGCGTTCAATACCAGATCATCTACCAGGAAGAGCATGCGGTCTTCTGCGGATCGGCGCACCCGTTGTTTCGCCTGAAAGACGAGGCGATCACGAATGCGGAATGCTACGGCCATCCCTGGGTGCACAGGGGCTACTGGTCTGGGCTCCGGCGACATGGCTTCGACGGCTCGGCGGCAAACCGGCTAACCCTCGATATAGAGGCGCAGCTGTTGATGGTTCTCTCGGGCACCTATCTAGGGGTCCTGCCTGTCCATTATGCCGGCCTGTTCGAACGGCAGGGGCGTCTGCGCCGGCTCCCCATGACCGATGAAGTCTATTTCGCCGATATTGAGGTCGCCACGCGCGCCGGCGAACAGGCTGCCAACATCGGCTACGTCCGCGATGCCATCATCAAGGCGCACTCCATGCATTTGTGAAAATCAATGTATGGGTTCCCGGAATGATATTCCTGCCGTGCTGGCCGAGGTCTAGGCTTTCTTACGGCAGGCGGTTCGCAGGTTAACACCCCCGGCGGTTGTCTTGGCCGAAATGTCCACAAACGGCTTGGCCGGCGCGTCGGCGTTGCTTCAGAGGAACCGAATGAGCCCCGACAACCAGCTGCTTCGCAACCTTCCCGATTTTTCGCTGCAAGCGACAAGGTGTCTGGTCGCTGCCCGATACGGGATCGAGGGGGCATATCGCCAACTGGCTTCCGAGCGGGATCTATCCTGGCGCATCGAAGGCGCCGATGGCCGCGACGTGGTGGTCAAGATATCGAATGTCAGCGAGCCCGAAGGCGTGGTGGATATGCAGGTCAAGGCCCTGAACCACATCTTCGCGCGCGATCCGGCCCTGCCCGTGCCCCGCATCGTTCTCTCCCTCGCCGGAAATCTCTATGAGTGGATCGAGGACGAACGTGGCTCCCGGCACATGGTGCGGGTGCTGACCTTCCTGCCGGGCAAGGTCATGGAGCAGGTCGAGGAAGCGTTTTCCCCGCGCACCCGCTTCAACACAGGCGCCATGGTGGGACGTCTCGCCCACGCGCTGCGGGATTTCTTCCATCCATACGCCGACAGCAATCTGCACCTCTGGGACCTCTCGCGCGCCCTGGTCCTGCGTCCTCAGATAGCCAGTGTTTCCGATCCTGGGCTTCGACAGCTATGCTTGGAAATCTTCGAGCGCGCCGAACGCTTTACCATCCCTCAATTGCTGAAAACGCGCCGGCAAGTCGTCCATCAGGATTCCCATGGCGGCAACGTCCTTGTCGATCCCAACGACAGCACATCGCCGGTCGGCATCATCGATTTTGGCGATATCGGCTACAATTCCATCGTTGCGGACATTGTGACGGCTTGCGAGACATTCTCGAAATCCGATGATGATCCGATCGCCTACCTCTGCGATGTGGCGTCGGGTTTCGATTCGACATATCCGCTCGAAGAAAATGAGATCGATGTCATTTTCGACGCGATGCTCCTGCGCCTCGCACTGGCCACCGTGATCGTCGAGGCGAGGGAAGCCACGATTGAATCCGGCATTCCCCATATCGAAAACGCCGGCCAATACCCTCGAATGATGGAGTTGCTGAGCCGGCAGGGGCGCGCAGAGGCGGTGCGCCGGCTTCGACAGGCGTGCCGGTTTCCGGTCTATCATCCAACGAACGGCGGCGGGCCCCTCGCACAGGACTATGACTGGGTGAAGCATGAGCGTGACGCCCATCTTGGTCCGATATGGCATTTCTACAAGCAGCCCCTGCACATCACGCGCGCTCAGGGGGCCTGGATGTACGCCGCCGACGGGACGGCTTATCTCGACGTCTACAACAACGTCCCCCAAATTGGTCATTGTCACCCGCACGTGGCGAGGGCCATATACCGCCAGGCCAGCGCGTTGAATACCAACACGCGATACATGTGCGACACGGCGGTCGAGTATGCGGCGCGATTGACCGCCGATCTGCCTGATCATCTTGACACCTGCATCTTCGTCAATTCAGGCAGCGAAGCCAACGATCTGGCGATGCAGATTGCCATGTCGCTCAGCGGGCATGACGGTGGTCTGATCATTGACCAGGCCTACCATGGATGCACCGAACTCACGACGGCGCTCTCCAATGAAAGCTGGCGTCACTTGCCCGCCGGCGAGCATCCCAGGCAGATCGAGACCTTGATTGCCCCGGATATGTACAGGGGCCCTTTCGCCAACGACCCGCAGGCAGCTGCAAACTACGCTGCGGATGCCGACCGGGCGATAGCCGCCTTGCGCGCCAGAGGGCACAGGCCGGCGGCATTCATGGTCGACACGGCCTTGTGCTCGAGCGGCGTGCTGCGGGCGCCTGACGACTATTTCAATCTCGTCGCGAGAACCGTCCGGTCGGCGGGCGGATTCGTCATCGCCGACGAGGTGCAGGCCGGCTGCGGCCGCATGGGAACCTTCTGGGGGTTCAGGGCGAACGGGCTCTGCGACGACAATGTCGACTTCGTGACGATGGGCAAACCAGTCGGAAATGGCCATCCGCTCGGCGTCGTCATCCTCGGTTCGACACTTATGAAGCGGTTCCTCGACGGCACCTATCCACTGTTGTTCAGCACATTCGGCGGCAACACCGTCGCATGCGCGGCGGGCATGGCTGTGCTCGACGTCATTGAGCGAGAAGAGCTGATCAAGCGGGGCGCTGCCATCGGAGATTATCTGCGGCAGGAGCTTAGGCGTCTGGCTGAACGGCACGCCATCATTGGCGACGTACGCGGACTTGGAATGATGACTGGCGTTGAACTGGTGACGGATCGTCTCACAAAGGAACCGGCCCCGGCAGAAACCGAGCGGCTTGTTGAAGACATGCTTGCCCGCAACATCCTCATAGGGAAAGGCACGTCTAACACCCTCAAGCTACGCCCGCCACTGATCTGGTCGCGAAACGAGGTCGACATTTTCGTCAGCGCTTTTGACGACAGCTTGAGAGGACAGCAATGAACCCTGCCAGGGAATTACCTGGAATAACTGACAAGCTGGCCTTCAGACAATCGGGAACGATCGTCAGGTCAATAATGCTCTCATTGCCCTCGAGAATGGAGCAGCAGACCTGCCAGCAGAATGGCAGGCCGGATCAAACAGGAGAATCTGCATGAAAAAACAGCTACTCGGACTGGCTATCACGATGACGGCTGCCTTGTTTTCCGGAGGTGTCTCGTTGGCGCAGGACAAGGTCGTCAACGTCTACAACTGGTCTGATTATATCGACAGTTCCATCCTTGAGGATTTCACCAAGGAGACCGGCATCAAGGTCGTCTACGACACCTTCGATTCGAACGAAATTCTTGAGACCAAGCTGCTTGCCGGCGGGTCCGGCTATGACGTGGTGGTTACAACCGGACCTTTTCTGGCAAGGCAGATTCAGGCCGGAGTATTCCAGAAGCTCGACAAATCCAAACTGCCGAATCTGAAGAACATGTGGCCCGAGGTGATGGCGCGCCTGGCCAAATACGATCCTGGTAACGAATATGCCGTCAACTACATGTGGGGCACGACCGGCATCGGCTATAATGTCGACAAGGTGAAGGCAGCACTCGGCGACATGCCGATCGGCAGCTGGGATGTGCTCTTCAAGCCGGAGAATGCGGCCAAACTGAAGGACTGCGGCATCAATATCGTCGATGCGCCGGAGGAGACTATGGCCATTGCCATGAACTATCTCGGCAAGGACGGCGACAGCAAGAAGAAAGAGGATCTCGAAGCTGGCGGTGACATTTACACGAAAATCCGGCCCTACGTCCGCACCTTCAACTCCTCTGCCTACATCAACGACCTGGCGAATGGCGATAAATGCATCAGCATCGGCTGGTCGGGTGACGTGCTGCAGGCCAAGAACCGGGCCAAGGAAGGCAACAACGGGGTCAAGGTCGAATACCTCATCCCGAAGGAGGGCACCTACATGTGGTTCGACAATCTGGCTATTCCTGCCGACGCCAGGCATGTCGATGAGGCGCACGCCTTCATCAACTACCTGATGCGGCCGGAAGTCATCGCCAAGTCAACCAACTATGTCCAAACCGCCAACGGCAACCTCGCCTCGCAGAAGTTCATCGACGAGGGAGTGCTGAAGAACCCGTCGGTCTATCCGACGCAGGAAACGCTCAAGAAGCTTTTCACGATTTCTTCGTATGGGTCCAAGGAGCAGCGCGTCCTCACCCGTCTCTGGACCCAGATCAAGACTGGCAGCTAAACGGCACATGGATGGGCGGTCACTGGCCTATTTTTTGGCGCCCCCCCTGGCGAAGGTCTGCCGCCATCTTATGGCCGTGCGCGAAAGAATGGCGGGGGATGCGGTCGTCCGTTGGACCGGTAACGCGCAAATCCACGCTCGCGTGCGGAGCGATACATCGCCAATTTTGCTTCTAATTCAACTGCGAGGAACAAATGCCATTCCAAGATCTGATCCAGCCTGAACTAGGCGCCTATGTCAGCAAAGTGGCCACGCCAGGCGACTTTGCCCAGTTCTGGGCCTCGACCATCGCCGAGGCCCGCGACGCCGGCGGCGAGGTTCGCATCGTTCCGGAACAGACAACGCTGAAGGCGGTCCAGTCTTTCGACGTCACCTTTCCAGGATTTGGCGGCCATCCGATCAAAGGGTGGCTGATCCTGCCGACGCGTCATGAGGGGCGGCTTCCTCTTGTCGTGCAGTATATCGGCTATGGCGGCGGGCGCGGCTTGGCACATGAGCAACTGCACTGGGCGGCGTCAGGATTTGCTTATTTTCGAATGGATACACGCGGGCAGGGAAGCGACTACAGCGTAGGCGAGACTGCCGATCCGGTCGGCTCGACCTTTTCGTTTCCCGGCTTTATGACGCGTGGCGTCCTGGACAAGAATGACTACTATTACCGGCGCGTGTTCACCGATGCTGTGAGGGCGATAGATGCTCTCCTAGGGCTGGACTTCATCGATCCCGAGCGCATCGCGGTTTGCGGTGACAGTCAGGGCGGCGGCATCTCGCTCGCCGTCGGCGGGATTGATCCGCGCGTCAAGGCCGTAATGGCCGACGTGCCATTTCTCTGCGACTTTCCGCGCGCTTTGGGGACTGCCTTGCGCGATCCCTATTTGGAGATCGTCCGTTTCCTGGCGCAGCATCGCGAGAAGAAGGCGAAAGTCTTTGAAACGCTCGGCTATTTCGACTGCGTCAACTTTGCCCGGCAGTCCCAGGCGGCGGCGCTGTTTTCCGTGGCCCTGATGGATGAAGTCTGCCCGCCTTCCACAGTCTACGGCGCATTCAATGCGTATGCGGGCGAAAAAACCATGATCGAGTATGAATTCAACAATCATGAAGGTGGGCAAGGCTACCAGGAAAGCCGGCAAATGGAGTGGCTCGGCAACCGGTTCGGTGTCGACTGAAACCGAGGATGGTTCGGGCCGGTGCAACCATCCAACTCAGTGGAACGTGGCTCGCTCTACAAACCGCTTAAGCGATGATCGTCACCGACAGCCGTCTTGATCGGGCTGGACGCCTACTCTCCGGAGCATGTTCCTAAAACCAGATCAACCAGACAAGCTGCAGGACGACCAGAGCGATGGCGTCCCAGAAAATGAGCTCGCCGGTCGAGAACCAGCGCCTCGACCGGTTGAAGCTGTAGAACAGCCGCCAGACCAGAGCGGCGGCGGCCAACGGCGCCAGAGCGAGCAGCGTGCTCACGGCAGCCGCGCTCCCGACACCGCATCGAACGTGTGCAGCGCTGCCGGCGGAAAGCGCAGATGCAGCGGTTGGCCAGGGTGGTAGGCGCGATCGTCATTCACTGTCCTGACGATCAACGCATTTGCCTCGCTCTTGGCGAAGATCAGCACGTCCGGCTCGACCGGTTCGACGACGTCGACGGCAAATAGGATCGCATCGCCGGCAGACGCGTCGACAAGCTGAACCTGTTCCGGGCGGATGCCTAGGACGATGGGACCGTCGGGCCGGCCCGGCAAAGGGCAGGCAAAGCCGCTGGCATGGAAGATGCCGCCGCGGACATCGCCCTCGAACGTGTTCATCGCCGGACGGCCGATGAATTCGGCGATGAACCGGTTGGCCGGCCGCCGGTAGATTTCGCGCGGGTCGTCGTACTGGATCAGTGCGCCTTCGCGCAGCACCGCGACCCTGGTCGCCAGCGTCATCGCCTCTTCCTGGTCATGGGTGACGAAGACGAAGGTCTTTTTCAACTCTCGATGCAGGCGCTTCAGCTCGGTGCGCATGTGGAGCCGCAGCAAGGCGTCGAGGTTGGACAGCGGCTCGTCCATCAGGCAAAGGCTGGGCTGCCAGACCAGCGCGCGGGCCACTGCGACACGCTGCGCCTGGCCGCCCGACAATTGCGAAGGACGGCGGTCGAGGTAACGCGTGATTTCGAGAAGCTCGGCCATGGCGCGCACGAAGCGGTCGAGCTCGGCGGCCGGCATTTTTCGGATGCGCAAGGGATAGGCGATGTTCTCGTAGACGCTCTTGTGGCTGTAGAGCGCGTAGTTCTGGAACACCATGCCCATGCCGCGCAGGCGTGGCGGCAGGTCGGTGACATCGCGGCCTTCGACCATGATACGGCCGGCGGTCGGACGTTCAAGGCCGGCAAGCAGCCGGCAGGCTGTGGTCTTGCCGGAGCCCGAGGGGCCGAGCAGCACGAGGAATTCGCCGGGCTCGAAAGCGAGGTCGAGCGCCTGCAGCGCCACCGTTCCGTCCGGGAAGGCCTTGGTGACGCCGTCGAAAACAATTGCCATGCAAGATCCCTTCAACCCTTGACCGCGCCGAAGGTCAGGCCGCGGACGAGCTGTTTCTGGACAAGGAAAGTGAAAAGCACGATCGGTAGCGTCGCCACGATGGCGACCGCCGCGACCTGTCCCCACAGCGTGCCATGCGGCGTCACCAGTCCGGGTATGCCGACGGTGAGCGGGCGCCCGTCGAAGGCGACGAGGATGAAGGCATAGAGGAACTCGTTCCACGACAGGATGAAGCACAGCACCGCCGTCGCGCCGATGCCCGGCGCGGCCAGCGGTGCGACAACGAAGAAGAAGGCGCCGAGCCGCGAGCGGCCGTCCATCATCGCCGCCTCGTCGATCTCCCTGGGGATTTCGGCAAAGAAGCCGCGCATCATCCAGACGACGAGCGACAGGTTGAAGGAGGTGTGGGCGATCACCACGGCATAGATGGTGTCGATCAGGCCAAGCGAGGTGAAGAACAGGAACAGCGGCACGGCGATCGAGATCGGTGGCGCCATGCGCGTCGTCAGAAAGAAGAAGAAAAGGTCTTCCTTTCCGGGAAAATCGGAGCGGGCGAAGCCATAGGCTGCCGGCGCACCGATGAGGATGCAAAGTACCGTCGACGACACCGAAATCAGCACCGAATTGATCGCCAGCGGCCAGTATTCCTTGTCGATGAAGACGGCCGGATAGTTGGCGAGCGTCGGCGCGAAGCTCCATTTAGGCACCGACGACAACAGGTCGACGCGGTTCTTGAACGAGGCCAGCACCATCCAGACGTAAGGCGTCAAGGCGACCACGACGGCGACGAGCAGCACGGCCCAGGCAAGGCTTTTCCAGGCGCGATTGGTGGACTGGTCGATCATCGCCGCGCCCTCAAAACGCCGCCGCCGGCTTGCGGCTCGACCAGTAGACGGCCTTGTAGAAGACCGAGCACAGGATCAGCACGACGAGATAGATCATGAAGGCGACCGCGGCGCCGTAGCCGAGGTCCCAGTTGCGGAAGTTGACGCGGTAGGCATAGATCGACACCAGCTCGGTCAACGTTCCCGGACCGCCGCCAGTCATCAAAAACACCTTGTCGAATTCCTTGAAGGCATCGATGCCGCGCAAGAGCAGCACCAGCGCTATGACCGGCCGCAGCAGCGGCAGCATGACGTCGCGAAAAATCTGGAACGGTTTTGCGCCGTCCATCATCGCCGCCTCGAACGGCGCGCGCGGCAGGCTCATCATGCCGGCCAGCATGATGAGGGTGACGAAAGGTGTCCACTGCCAGACGTCAATGGCGACGATGGTCGGAAAGACGAGGTCGGGTGCCGAAAGCACCGCCGCGTTCTGCGCCAGCAGGCCGACCTTGCGCATGTAGAAGGTGAGCATGCCGAAATCGCCCTGCAGAAGCAGGCGCCAGATCAGCCCGACGGCGACCGGCGCAATCATCATCGGGATGAGCAGCAGCGTGGTCAAAAGCCGCTGGCTGGCGACGAAGCGGAAGATCAGGAAGGCCAGCGCGAAGCCGAGCAGGAATTCGAGGCCTACGGCGATGAGGACGAATTTCAGCGTTAGCAGGAACGACGCCCAGAAGAACGGATCGTTGCGCATCAGCTTGCGGAAATTGTCGAAGCCGACAAACGCGCCGGAATGGCTGGCATCGGCGAAACTGAGGTCGGTCAACGCGGTATAGACCATGTAGTAGAACGGGCCGACCAGGAAGACGACGACAAGCAGCGTCGCCGGCAGCATCAGAAGCGGTCCACCCCCACGGTCGAGAAGCGGCATTCCGCGCGGCGATGGAGTGCGGTTCGTCACGGGCATTTCCTGCGGACAAGAATGGCTACCCGCTTGTGCGGGTAGCCTCTGCGCGACATTCGAGACCTATCGTGCCGGATAGGTCATGGGTGCGCAAGAACCGAGCAATGTCGAGATATCGGTGGCGGCGGTGTCCAGGGCAGCCTGCGCTTCCTTCTCGCCGGCGAGATAGGACGACAGCTCGCGCACCAGTATGTCGGTCATCTCGGCCGATTGCGGCAGTGTCGCCTTCGGCACCGCATGCTCGTTGGCCTCCATCGAGGCCTTGGCATAGGGCAGCTTCTGCACCTCCGCCGAAGCATAGACATCGGGTCGGCCGGAAGCGCCGCCATTGAGATGCTGTTCGAGCTGGCGGTCATAACCCATCATCCACTGGACGAAGAGGAAGGCGGCCTGCTGGTTCTTCGAATAGACTGGGATCAGATAGGTCCAACCCTCGACCTGGCCGATCTTGCCGCCTTCGCCTTGCGGCACGAGGTCGAAGCCGACCTTGCCGACGACGGTGGAGGCCGTCGTGTCGACCGACACGGCATAGGTGGCGTCGTTCCACATGATCAGCTCGGCGACCTTGGCCTGCTGCATCAGCGCCATGACGTCGTCCCAGAAATAGTTGAGGCTGTCCGGCGGCGAGAATTGCAGCAGGCTCTTGTAATATTCGAGCGAGGCGACGGCCTTGGGGCTGTTGACGATGACCGGGCCGCAGGCCGAGCCGCTCTTCACGTCGAGCACGTCGCCGCCGAAGGAATAGAGGAAGTTGAGCCACTCGTACCACAGCGCCTCATGACGCTTGCCCTGCAGGGCAGTGCCGTAAAAGCCCTGGTCGGGGCGGTAGAACCATTCGGCGATGTCGCGATACTGCTTCCAGTCCTTGGCGGGCGCCAGGTCGTAGCCATACTTGGCCTTGAAGCCGGCCTGCTCCTTGGGATCGGCGAGCAGGTCCGAGCGATACCACATGAACATGTTGAGCACGGTGAAGGGGAAGCCGTACTCCTTGCCGTCATACCAGGAGATCTCGTGCCAGGCAGTCTGGTAGAGCTGCTTTTCCGGCTCGAAGGTCGGATCGCGCAAAGCCGGGTCGGCCATCATCTTGGCGATTTCGATCAGATGGTTGTTGGTGGCGAACTTGCCGAGCTCGCGGTGCGGCTGGATGATGACGTCGTAACGGCCGCGGTGCGAATTGAGATCGAGCTGCACCTTGTTGACGGCTTCCGAATGCTCGTACATCTCGACTTCGACATGGATGCCCGTCTGCTTTTCAAACTCCGGCGCCATCTTCTTCAGCGCTTCGAGCGGCGGCAGCGCCTCGCCGACCATGCGGATGGTCTGGCCGCTGTAGGGCTTCGACGCCTCCTTCAGGTCCCACGCAGCAGCCTGTGTGATTTGCCACATAAGGGCGGCGACGACGAGCAGTCCGGATGCGGTACTCCCACGTCTCAGCGGCTTGAGCATTCTTCCCTCTCCCTAGAAGTCGTGCCTGGCGGGCCGGCGCCCGTTCTGTCATAAAATGTGTGGTACTGCAAATTAAAATGTGGCACCTTGCAACAAATGGTTGGAAGATGTTAACAGACCGGCAGTAAACCGGCTTTCCCGACCAGGCGAGGGACCTTTCGGATGGACTTCATCTTCATGCTGACGCGTAACGATCGCACGGTCGAGGACTGTCTCGACCTGGTCGAGTTGATCGAGCCGGTCGGCCTGAAGCATGTCGGCTTCAAGGACATCGGCGTGGCGCCGGATGTATTGAGCAAGCTCGCCGGCGCCATTCGCCGGACAGGCGCCACCACTTACATGGAAGTTGTCTCGACGACAGCAGAGGCCTGCCTCAATTCGGCGCGCATCGCCAGGGATCTCGGCATCCAGCGGCTGCTCGGCGGCACCCAGGTCGACGAGATCATGGCGCTGCTGGAAGGGAGCGATACCGAATACTACCCTTTTCCGGGCCGGCCCGTCGGGCATCCGACCAAGCTCGGCGGCTCCCCTGGAGAGGTGGAGGCCGATTGCCGCGCCTTCGCCGAAAAGGGTTGTGCGGGATGCGACATCCTCGCCTATCGCGCCACCGAGGCCGACCCGGCCGAACTGGTTCGCGCCGCCCGGCGCGGGCTTGGGCCGTCGCGGCATCTGATCGTCGCCGGCGCCGTGGCCTCGGCCGATCGGATCAAGGCAATCAAGCAGGCCGGCGCCAACGCTTTTACCATTGGCACAGCGGTTTTCGACGGTTCCTATTCGCCGACGAAAGGTTCTATCCTCTCGCAGCTGCGGGATGTCCTCGCGGATTGCGAGCGTGTCTAATGCCAGTCATCGGCCTCGATCTGGGCACACAAAGCCTGAAGGCGATCGTCGTCGATGACGAATTGCGGCTGCGTGGCGAGGCCGCTGTGCTTTATCAGCCGGCCTTCCCGGCTCCGGGTTGGGCCGAACAGAATCCGGCGCTGTGGCTGGCGGCGCTCAAGCCGGCTATTGCCGGCGCACTCGACAAGGCTGGGCTTGCACCGTCCGACATCAAGGGCATTGCCATTGCCGGCCAACTCGACGGCTGCGTCGCGGTCGACGGTAGTGGCCAGGCCCTGGCGCCTTGCATCATCTGGATGGATCGGCGGGCGTCGGGAGAGATCGCCGGCATAGATCCAGGTTTCATCCGTGAGCGCACCGGTCTCGTCCTCGACGCCACCCACATGGCGGCGAAAATCCGCTGGGCAGCGCGCAACGTGCCCGAAGCGCGTCGCGTGGCGCTCTGGCACCAGCCGGTTTCGTTCGTCGTCGCTGCGTTGTGCGGTCGTGCCGTCATCGACCACGCACTTGCCTCGACGACCATGCTCTATGGGCTGAACGAGCGCAACTATGCCGGCGATCTGCTGGCGGCCTTCGACATCGATGCGGATAAGCTGCCGGGCATCGACGATGCATCGGCGGCCGCCGGCGTCTTGACTGCGGCCGGCGCCGAACTGACAGGCCTGCCTGTGGGCACGCCGCTGGCAGTCGGCACCGGCGATGATTTTTCCGCCGCCATCGGCGCCGGCGTTGTCGTGCCCGGTATCGTTGCCTGCAATCTCGGCACGGCAGAAGTGGTCGGTGCGGTGTCGGACACGCTTCGCCTCGATCCCGGCGGCCTGGTCGAGACGCATGGTTTTCTCGGCGGCCGCTATTTCGTCTCCAATCCCGGATGGCCTTCGGGCGGCGCAGTGACCTGGTTCCAGTCTACCTTCGGCGTCGATTCGCCGGCGGCGATGTCGGAGCTGGCGGCGACGGTCGTTGCCGGCAGCGACGATCTGCTGTTCCTGCCGGCACTGTCCGGCGCCATGGCGCCGCGCTGGATTGCCGAGGCGCGCGGTGCTTTCTACGGGCTGACATCCTTCCACGGCAAAGCGGCCTGCGCCCGTGCAGTGCTGGAAGGCTGTGCCTTCGGCATGCGCGACGTGGTCGACCGACTAGACGAGCTTGGCATCGCCACCGGGCGCATCAGGCTTTCCGGCGGCGGTGCCCGCAGCCCGGTGTGGGCGCAGATCCGTGCCGATGTCAGCGGCAGGCCGGTCGAGAGAGCAAGTGCCGCCGATGCCTCGCCGATCGGCGCGGCAATCCTTGCCGCCACCGCCATCGGCCTTGCGTCCTCGGTGCAGCAGGCGGCCGAAAGGTTGGGCGGCGGCATCGAGACGATCGACCCAAATCCTTCGGCCATGGCCGCCTACGACAGAAGTTACCGCCGGTATCGGACCCTGTTCGATGCCCTGACCCCGCTTCATAGCGACTGATTGGACGACAATCCCGATGTCCAAGGAAATGCTCGATAGCCTCATTGCCGGCACCCTGCCCGACCCGGATGACGAGGGAATGCTATCGGTGCCGCTGAAGACCATCGTCATCGGGCGCGGTCTTGGTGACGAGGCCGATGCGCTGGTCAAGCCGCTGCCGCTCGGCCGCAAGCTTGCGGTGGTGATGGATCCGGACACCCGCCTGGCGCTGGGCGAGAGGGTCTCGATCGCGCTACGCGGCTCCAGCGATGTCGACAATATCATCCTGCCGCGCCATCCGCATCCGGACATGGACGCCGTGCGATCGGTGATCGCCCGCACGCAGAATGCCAGCGGACTGGTCGCGGTCGGATCGGGTTCGATCAACGACATCACCAAATATGCTGCGCATCTGACCCAAAAACCCTATGCGGTGTTCGGCACCGCGCCGTCGATGAACGGCTACACCTCGTTGTCGGCGGCGATCACCGAGGAGGGTCTGAAGAAATCGCTGACGGCGAGCCTGCCGGTCGGGGTATTCCTCGACCTCGACGTGATGGCACGGGCGCCGCACCGACTGATCGCAGCCGGCTTCGGCGATTCGATGGCGCGGCCGACCGCGCAGACCGACTGGCTGATGGCGCACCTTTTCCTCGGTACGCCCTACAGGCAGGCGCCGTTCATGCTTCTGGCCGAGGACGAGAAGGCGCTCATCGCCAAGGCCGGCGAACTCAGGACCGGCGACCTCGCGGCAATGGAAGTGCTGGTACGCACGCTGGTCATGTCGGGGCTCGGCATGACTTTGTGCGGTGGCTCCTATCCGGCCAGCCAGGGCGAACATCTGATCGCCCACTACATCGATATGCGCGGCCAGGGACTGCCCGATGCGCATCACGGCGAACACATAGCGGTGACGACGTTGACGATGGCGCGGCTGCAGGAGCGGGTGTTGGCATTGCCGGAACTGCAGCTTGCGCCGTCTGCAGATACACCGGACCGTTTCATCGAGATCTTTGGCGAAACCCTCGGACGCTCCTGCTGGGCAGCGTTCAAGCCCAAGCTGCTCGACAATGAGCGGGCGACCGCCATCAACACCATGCTGGCCGAGCAATGGCGTTCGTATCGCGAAAGGCTTTCCCGCGTGGCCCGTCCGGCGCGCGAGATCGCGGCAGCACTGCATGCCGCCGGAGCGCCGACCACGCCGCAGCAGGTGGCCATACCCGCCGCCTTCTACGATGAGGCGGTAGCCAATGCGCGGCTGATCCGCGACAGGTTCACGATGCTCGACGTCGCGGCCGCCTCGCTCGAAACGGTCGCGGCGGGAGCCTGAGCGAGTGCTGCTTCCGCTCGCCGACTTCACCGGCCTGGACCGTCGCAGGATCGCCGTCGTTCTGACCGACATCGACGACACCTTGACCGATAAGGGGCGGCTGCCGGCAAAGGCCTATGCGGCGCTGGAACGGCTGAAGCAGGCCGGGTTCATCGTCGCGCCGGTTACCGGCCGGCCTGCCGGCTGGTGCGACCTGATCGCCCGGCAATGGCCGGTGGACGGCGTGATCGGTGAGAACGGCGCCTTTTATTTTCGCTACGACGACGCTGCCAAGCGGATGGTCCGCCACTACGCCAGAAGCGCTGCCGAACGGCAGGCGGGTGCCGCACGCCTCAAGGAGATAGAGCAGACCGTGCTGCGCGATGTCCCGGGTGCGGCGGTCGCTGCCGACCAGACCTATCGCGAGGCCGACCTTGCGATCGATTTCTGCGAGGACGTCGCACCGCTGCCCAAAACCGAAGTGCTGAAGATCGTCGGTATCTTCCAACGCTTCGGTGCGACGGCGAAAATCTCGTCCATCCATGTCAATGGCTGGTTCGGCACATACGACAAACTGTCAACAAGCCGGCTATTCTTGCGCGACTGTTTCGGTATAGATATTGACCACGACAAGGACAGCATTGTCTTCGTCGGCGATAGTCCAAACGATGCACCAATGTTCGGCTTCTTCCCCAACAGCGTCGGCGTCGCTAATGTGCTGGACTTCGCCGGCGAACTTCCGGCATCTCCTGCCTTCGTCACAAGCGGGCGCGGCGCGCACGGATTTGCCGAGCTTGCCGACGCGTTGATTGCTGCAAAGGGAATGGAATAATCATGGATCATGGCCGACTGACGAAGAAGGAGCGGCACGCGCTTATCCTTTCGGAAGTGCGCCGGTCGGCGTCCATTCGCATATCCAAGCTTGCGCGCCGCATCGGCGTCGCCGGCGAGACCATCCGCCGCGATCTCATCGAGCTGGGCGATGCCGGGCTGATCAACCGCACTTATGGCGGCGCGACGATCTCGCTGGTGACGTCCGAACCGGTAATCTCCGAGCGCGGCCTGACCCTGGTCGAGGAGCGCGCCCGCATCGGCCGCGGCGCCGCAGGCCTGATCGAGAAAGGCCAGATCGTGATGATCGATGGCGGCTCGACCACCTACGAGGTGGCGCGCAACCTTTCCCAGCTGAAGCGCGACCTGACTATTATCACCAATTCCACCGGCGTGGCCTCGGTGGCTGGCGCCAATCCGACCTTCCGCGTGCTGCTCTGCCCCGGAACCTATGACAGCCGGGAAGGTAGCGTGCTGGGCGAAGACACTGTCGAGTTCGTGCGCCGCTACAATGCCGACGTCGCCATCATCGGGGCCTCGGGACTAAGCGCCGACGGTCCGAGCGACATGATCTCGGGCGCCGCGGCAGTCAAGCGTGCTATGATATCGCGTTCCCTGTCGACGGTGCTGGTTGTGACCCACGACAAGTTCGGCCGCTCCAGCCTGGAACGCATCTGCGGACTTGACGACATTGCCGATATCGTCACCGACAGCGAACCGAAGGCCGACCTGCGCACTGCCACCAAGCAGGCGGGCACGGAGCTGCATGTGTTTCCCGCCGACTGATGGGGGCGCCGCTACCTATCCGGCAGCATCCCGGTTGGTCAGCGCGATGTGGCAGCATCCCGAGCCGTGGCCCGGCGACCAGGTGACGTTGTCGAAGCGCACGCCCGTCGCCTCGAACAGGCCGCGGTCGAAAGCGCCGGCGATGCGGCAAAGCGTGGCAAGTTTTTCGTCACCGACACCGGCCTCGACCCAAGCATCCTTCAGCGGGCAGCGTTTCACCTTGAAGGCGATGTGGTCCGGCCCGCGCTCCACGTCGGTCGGATACATCAGGCCGCCGTCCGGGCTGACGGCCAGGAATGCTTCACCAATGGCCGGCGCGTCGTTGGGCCCGAAGCGGGCAAAGGCGGTCGCCGCCACCTCCTTGCCGCGCTGTTCGATGGTGCGGACCATGATCGCCTCGGCTTTGTCCGCGCCCAGCTCGCTGGTCAGTTCATCGAGCAACAGGCGGTAGAGATCGGCGCGGTTGCGGAAGGCGGAATCGAGTTCGCGCGACAGTTTTTCGGCTCTGGCTTCTGGGTCGGTCATGGTACCAGCCTGTGTCTTCTGTTCAATCTTGGTGCCGCCGCCACCAGCGCCTTGCCGATCGCCGATTGCGGTGCGTCGATGACGGCGCAGGCGTCGCCGCTCTCGGCAATCCGCCCAGCGTCGAGAAGGACGACGCGGTGGGCGATGGCCCGCACGACGCCGAGATCATGCGAAATGAAGAGATAGGCGATCCGTTCCCTGGCTTGCAGGTCGAGCAGCAGCTCAAGAATCTGTCCGCGCACCGAAACGTCGAGCGCCGACACCGCTTCGTCGAGCACGATCAGCGACGGTTTCGTTGCGATGGCGCGGGCAATCGCCACGCGCTGGCGCTGGCCGCCGGAGATTTCGTGGATGGCGCGCGGCGCGAGATCGGCGGAGAGCCCCACGCGTTCGAGCAAGGCGGCAATGCGGGCGGGGCGCTCGGCGCGAGAGGCGATGGCATGGATGCGCAAGGGATCGTCTAGCACGCGCGCCACGGTGGCGCGTGGATTGAAGGCGGCGAGCGGATCCTGGAACACTATTTGCAGCCGCGCGCGCCGGGCGCGCAGGGCCGCACCCTTCAAGGCAAGGAAGTCATCGCCTTCGAATTGTATGGTTCCGGCATCGGGCTCGATAAGCCTGAGCACCAGCCGCGCGATTGTCGACTTGCCGCTGCCGGAAGGCCCGGCCAGGGCCAGTGTCTCGCCGGGTTCGATGGTGAAGGAGACGCCGTCGACGGCGGCGATGGCCGTGCCGCCGCGGCGGTAGCGCTTGGTGAGGTCGGAGACGGTGAGCACACTCATGCCGGCGCCTGCCGCAGCAGCGGTTCGGCGTCGAGGCCGATATGAGCGTCGAGCAGCGTCCGCGTATAGGCTTGGCGTGGGGCGTTGACGATTTGCTGCGTCGTGCCGAGCTCGATCAGCCCGCCGTGCCGGAACACGGCGATGCGTTCGGCAAGCTCTGCGGCAAGCGCGATGTCGTGGCTGATGAACAGCAGCGTCATGCCGTCCTCTGCCACCAGTTGCCGAATGAGGCTGACGATCTCGGCTTGCACGATGGTGTCGAGCGCGCTGGTCGCCTCGTCGGCGATCAGCAGTTTCGGCCCGGCCGCGATGGCGGCGGCAATCGCCACGCGCTGCTTCTGGCCACCGGAGAGCTGGTGCGGAAAGGCGCGCATGGCCGAGTCCGGGTCAGGCAGGCGGACGCGTGCGAGCAACTGCTTTGCCTTGGCATAAGCCTGCGGCCAGTCGACGCCGAGATGGGTGTGGGCGACTTCGGCGATTTGTTTGCCGATCGTCATCACGGGGTCGAGGCTGGCGGAAGGGTCCTGGAAGACGTAGCCGATGTCGCGGCCGGGGAGGGGGAGTCCACCGCGAAGATGGAGAGGTAGACGTTCTGTCGCGCCCCCCTCTGTCCTGCCGGACATCTCCCCCACAAGGGGGGAGATCGCATTGTCGCCTCTGCCTTCGCCAGTCTCTAACGTCGCAAACCGAGAGCCGGCAACGGAACTGCCAATCTCCCCCCTCGTGGGGGAGATGTCCGGCAGGACAGAGGGGGGCGCGAAGGAATGAGGCGATTGGAGGTTCCACTCGATTGAACCGTCGACCTTGGCACTCCCCGGCAACAACCCCGCAATCGCCAGCGCCAGCGTGCTCTTGCCCGACCCGCTCTCACCGATGATCGCCAGCCGTTCGCCGGCAAGAACATCAAGACTGATGCCGTTCAGCGCCGTCACCTTGCTGCCATCGCTGATATAGCGCACCGAGAGTTCGTGGATCGAAGCCAGTGCGGTCACGACAGGCTCCTTCGCACAGCCGTCGTCTCGACCACACCTTCGCCAGCGAGGTAGACGCCGAGCACGGTCAATACGAGGGCTACGCCCGGGACGATCGACAGGAAGGGCGCGGTGCGGAGCACAGTTCGGCCTTCGGCGATCATGCCGCCCCAGGTGACGCGGTTGGGGTCGCCGAGGCCGAGGAAGGACAGTGCTGCTTCGGTGAGGATCGCGGCGGCGACGATCACCGAGGACAGCGCCAGCACCGGCGGCAGCGCGTTGGGCAGCACTTCGCGGAAAGCGATCGCAAGCGGATGCATGCCGATGACCCGGGCGCCGGCGACGAAATCGCGCTCGCGGAGCGAGAGTACTTCGGCGCGCGCTACACGTGCCGGTCCGGTCCAGGCGCCGAGCGCGACTGCCGCGACGACGATGCCGAACGACGGGCCGACGACGCTGACGAAGGCCAGCGCCAGAAGAAAGCTGGGCACGGTCTGGAAGGCATCGGTGATGCGCATCAGCACCTCATCGATGAGGCCACCGGCAAAGCCGGCCAGTGTGCCGACGACCGCGCCGATGAAGAGCGCGGCGGCCGCTGCCGCCAGACCGACCGCCAGGGAGGTACGGGCGCCGTGGAACAGTTCGGCCAGCACATCGCGGCCGAGCCGGTCGGTGCCGAGCGGCAGCGACCAGTCCTGAAACGGCGGCAGCAGTGCGGGGCCTGCAATGGCCTGCGGATCGCCGGGGAAAAGCAGCGATGCAAACAGCGCCATGGCAAAAAGCACGCCCAGGATGATCGCGCCAACGACCGCTTCCGGCCGGCGCAGGAACCGCTGCAGCGCGCTCACGCGCCGGCCTCGCTGGCGCCGACGCGCGGGTCGAGGAAGGCGTAGGCGATGTCGACGGCAAGGTTGATGGCGATGACCAGCACAGCGCTGGTGAGGATGATGCCGAGCAGCAGCGGCGTGTCGCGCGCGGCCACCGCCTCCTGCGCCAGCCGGCCGAGCCCGGGCACGGCAAAGACGCTCTCGATGACGACGCTGCCGCCCAGCATCTGCGCCGATTGCAGGCCGAGCATGGTGACCAGCGGCAAGAGCGCATTGCGGGCGACATGGGCAAGCACGATGCGGGGGTGCGACAACCCCCTTGCACGGGCGGCAAGCACAAAATCCTGGCGCCAGGCTTCGGCCATGCCGGCGCGCATCATGCGAAGATAGAGCGCGAGATAGATAAAGCCGAGGGCGGAAACCGGCAGCACGAGATGGACGGCGATGTCGGCGGCGCGGGCAAGCCCAATCTTGTCCGAGGCCAGCGTCTCGATGCCGCCGATCGGCAGCCAGCGCAGGTCGACGGCAAAGACGACGATCAGAACCAGGCCGAGCCAGAAGCCCGGCACGGCATAAAGTGCCAGCGAGCCGATGGACAGGAAGCGGTCGCGCAGACTGCCAGGTTTGGCGCCGGCATAGACGCCGAGCGCCGAGCCCAAACCGAAGGAGAGCGCGGTGGCACTGACCATGAGGAGCAGTGTCGTCGGCAGGCGTTCCAGGACGACGTCGCGGATCGGCCGCGAGAAGGTGACGGACTGGCCGAGATCGAGATGCAGCAGCGCCCAGAGATAGTTGGCGAGCCGTGTCAGTTCCGACTGGTCGAGGCCCCAGCGATGGCGCAGCAATTCGATCATGCCGGCATCGCCGCCGGTCGAGACGATGTAGGCATCGACCGCGTCGCCGGGAGCGGCTTCGAGCAAAAGGAACGTGCCGATGATGACGATCAGCAACACGAAGATGCTGCCGACGAGGCGACGGCGGATAAGGGTGAGGGCGCGGGTCATGGGGAAAAGGGAGCGCGCGCAGGCATTTGAAGTTGCGCTCTACGGCGCCCCCCTCTGTCCTGCCGGACATCTCCCCCACACGGGGGGAGATTGGCAGTTCCCACGCCGCGCTCGCTGCGGCAACGCCGGCGATTAGCGAAGGCCGTGATGACAGCTGATCTCCCCCCTCGTGGGGGAGATGTCCGGCAGGACAGAGGGGGGCGCGACGGAACTCTCATCCCTGATGATGAGCATTCGCTCAAACGATGCGCAAGCATCCCGTGTGGATCGCGCTTAGCCCGCCAGATACGTGTCCGCCCAGTTCGACACCGCCCAGCGTGGGTTGTTGGCGATATTCCCCACCGTATCGCGCGCGACGCTGATGAAGCTCCATTCGGCGACGTTGATCAGCGGCAGGTCGGCGGCCACCTCCTTCTGGAATTCCTTGTAGAGATCGGTGCGCGCCGTGGTGTCGAGCGTCTCCGATGCCTTGGCGATGAGGGCGTCGAGCGCCTCGTTCTTGTAGCCGCCCTGGTTGGAGAACGGCACGCCGTCGGGAATGCCGCTCTGCACCAGGACGGTGGTCGAGATCGCGGGATCGCCACGGAACACCGGCGGGCCGACGGCGAGGTCGAACGCGTGGTCGGTATAGACGGCCTTGATGTGCGCGGCGGAGTCGTTGTTGACGATCTCGGCGTCGATGCCGATGGCGGCCAGCGCCTGGCGCAGATAATCGCCGAACTGTTTTGTCTCGTTGAAATAGGGCGCCGGCAGGAGTTTCAGCGCAAAGCGCTTGCCATCGTCTTTCCTGCCGTAGCCGGCCTCGTCGAGCAGCGCGTTGGCCTTGTCGACGTCAAAGGCATAGGTCGGCACGTCGGCGGTGTAGAATTGCGGGTCGTTCTTCGGCACCGGGCCGGTGGCGGTCGCGGCATAGCCGAGGAACACCGTCTTGACGACGAAATCCTTGTCGATGGCATGCGCGATCGCCTGACGCACCTTCACATCGGCCAGTTCCTTGCGGCGGTGGTTGATCTCGACGACGAGCTGATAGGTCAGCCCCTCATAGCCCTTGGAGATGACCTTGAGGCCCGGAACCTTGGAGATGCGGTCAAGGTCGGCCAGCGGCACGGCGGAGAAGGTGGCGAGCTGGATCTCTCCAGCCTCGAGCGCGGCCGCAGCGGACGTGCGGTCGGGCAGCACCTGATAGATGATCTCGTCGAGGTAGGGCTCGTCCTTGCCCCAGTAGTCGGCATTCCTGGTCAGCTTGTAATACTGGCCGGCCTTGTACTCGCCGAACTTGAACGGGCCGGTGCCGATCGGTGCATTGTTGGCCGGGTTGTCCTCGATCTTGCCGACCTCGTAGACGTGCTTCGGCACGACGCTCGACAGCGCCGGCAAGGCGTTGCGGATCAGCTGGAACGGCGTCGGCTTGGCGAACTTGAACACGGCGGTGAGATCGTCAGGGGTGTCGACGCTGGCCAGATCCTTGAACACGGTGCGGCCGAGATTCTGCAGCGGTTTCCAGATCTGCAGCGCCGAGAAGGCGACGTCGGCCGAGGTGAACGGCTTGCCGTCATGCCATTTGACGCCCTCGCGCAGTTTGAAGGTCACTGAGAGCCCATCGGCGGCACCTTCCCAGGAGAGCGCCAGGCGCGGATCCAACCCATCCTTACCGTCGAAAGAAGCTTCGGCCAGCGTTTCGACGATCTTGCTGGAGATGAAGAAGACGCCGTTGGAGGCGACTATGGCCGGATTGAGGTTGCGCGGCTCGGAATCGGCGGCGACCACCAGGCGGCCGCCCTTCTTCGGCGTCTGCGCCCAGCCAATCGCCGGCATGGCGGTGGAGGCCAGGAACAGGGCTGATCCCGAAAGCAGCCTGCGTCTGGAAATCGTGAAATCTGACATGATCGAACTCCGTCCTCTCCGCGACCCTGCCGGGCGCGCCAATCCCCTCAGACGCCGGCAGGTCTGCCGGCATCCTCGCGGCGATTATGGCCCTTGCCAAGGGTTTCGCCAGAGACGGAATTGGCGCATCCTTGCTTGGCTTTGAAATTTTCGTCCGCTGGACCAGTTTTAAAAGGTGGCCTTTTATTCGGTCATCCTGGTAGGACCAGATTTGGCGAAGATGCAGCAATGACGACTTGGTGACCGCCTGCTGAAGCTATTTTCCGTGTTTCTGGCTGGACCAGAGCGGGCGAAATGGTACAGATTTGATCGACCAGCCAAGGGACCGGGCGCAGCGCGACAGAGACCCTAGGCAATTCAGGGAGAAAGAAATGAACATCGCTCCGGGCAAGACTGCCGTCAGCAATATTCCGTTCGACCAGGCAAGGGTGGACCGGCTGATGGAAGAGGCCGGTATCGATGTGCTGCTCGCGACGTCCAAGCACAACACGCAATATTTGCTCGGCGGCTACAAGTTCATCTTCTTTGCCGCCATGGATGCGATCGGCCACAGCCGCTATCTGCCTGTCGTCGTCTATGAAAAGGGTGGGCCGGAGCATGCTGCCTATATTGGCAACCGGATGGAGGGCGCCGAGCATCAGAACAATCCGTTCTGGACGCCTACCCTGCACACCGCCTGCTGGGGCACGCTCGACGCCGCCAATCTCGCGGTCGAGCATATCGGAAAGATCGGCAAGGCCGGCGCCCGCATCGGCATCGAACCAGCCTTCCTGCCATCCGACGCCTATGCGCTGATCCGCAAGGCGTTGCCGGATGCCAAGCTGGTCGACGCGACCGGCATGCTGGAGAACATGCGTGCCATCAAGACTGAGGCGGAGCTGGAAAAGCTGCGTATCGCCTCCGAGCTGATCACTGATTCCATGCTGGCGACCATCCAGTGGGCGCGCGAGGGCACGACCAAGACCGACATCATCGAGCATATCAGGCGCGAGGAAACCAATCGCGGCGCGCATTTCGAATATTGCCTGCTGACGCTGGGGGCCAGCCACAACCGCGCGGCGTCGCCGCAGGCGTGGAAAAAGGGCGAGGTGCTGTCGATCGATTCCGGCGGCAACTATCACGGCTATATCGGCGACCTCTGCCGCATGGGCATTCTGGGCGAACCCGATGCCGAACTGGAAGATCTGCTGGCCGAGGTCGAGGCGGTGCAGCAGGCGGCGTTCTCCAAGGTCAAGGCGGGCACCATCGGCGGCGACATGATCTCGCATGCGGAGCGCGTGCTGAAGGCCTCCAAGGTTGCGCCCTACACGGATTTCTTCGCCCACGGCATGGGGCTGATCACGCATGAAGCGCCGTTCCTGATGACCAACCATCCTGTGACCTATGAAGGCACCTATGCGGCCAAGCCACTGGAGAAGAACATGGTGTTGTCGGTAGAGACAACAATGCTTCACCCGACGCGGGGGTTCATCAAGCTGGAAGATACGCTGGCGGTAACCGAGACGGGCTATGTGATGTTTGGGGATCGGGCGCGGGGGTGGAACAGGGGCGGGCTTTAACGTCGAACGCTGGCACTGCCCCTCATTGTCCTGCCGGACATTTCTCCCCGTATAGTGACGGGGAGAAAGAGGCTGTCATCGACGCTGCTCCCTTCTCCCCGTTCAACGGGGAGAAGATGCCGGCAGGCAGATGAGGGGCAGCGCTGACGGAGAAAAATAGTGAGCGGATCACTTCCCCGCCGGAATCAGCCTGAAATCCGGCAATTCTCGTAGTACCAGTTCCGGCCCAGCAGGCGAATAGACCACAAACAACTGCATCGGTCCGTCACCGGTGTTCAGCGTCGAGTGAAACCGGCTCTCAGGCACATAGATAGTGCAGCCAGGCCCGACCTTGGCACCACCGGATTGCCGTTCTCGTCCTCGACCATCTGCTCGCCATGGCCCGAGATGACAAAGATGATCTCTTCCGCACCGGGATGATTGTGGCGGGTGTGGCCCTTGCCTGAGGGCAGGTCGACGACGCCGCCGGAAAAACGGGTCGCGCCATTTACTTCCGGCGCCACCGTCAGCGCCAGCTTGCCCCAGTCGAAGCCGAAGGCGCTGACGTCCTTCGGATAGACGAACACTTTGCTCTTGTCGGCCATGTTCTCTTATCCCTTCTTTTTCTTCTGGTCGTGCAGCGTGACGGCCTTGAAATCAGCCGTTTGCCTGGCAATTGCGGCTTCGGCCGGCAGCCGTTCCATCGAACTTGCGCCATAGAAGCCATGCAGGCCCTTGCAGCGGTCGAGTATGTAGCGGGTGTCATCCGGCATCGAGATCGGCCCGCCATGGCAAAGCAGGATGACATCCTTGCGCACCGAGCGCGCGGCGTTGGCGATGGCGTCGATCTCGACCACGCAGTCGTCGAGCGACTTGGCTGACGTCGCGCCGATCGAGCCGCCTGTCGTCACCCCCATGTGAGCGACGATGATGTCGGCGCCGGCTCGTGCCATGGCGCGAGCCTCGTCCGGGTTGAAGACGTAGGGCGTGGTCAAAAGGTCGAGCTTGTGCGCCTCGGCGATCATGTCGACCTCAAGGCCGAAGCCCATGCCGGTCTCTTCGAAGCTCTGCCGCATGCTGCCGTCGAACAGGCCGATGGTGGGAAAATTCTGGACGCCGGAAAAGCCCATCGTCTTCAGTTCGCTGAGAAGCAGCGGCATGATGACGAAGGGATCGGTGCCGTTGACGCCGGCGAGCACCGGCGTCTTCTTCACCACCGGAAGCACCTCATAGGCCATTTCCTTGACGATCTCATTGGCATTGCCGTAGGCGAGCAGGCCGGCGGCCGAGCCGCGGCCGGCCATGCGGTAGCGGCCGGAATTGTATATGATGATCAGGTCGATGCCGCCGGCTTCCTCGGCCTTGGCCGAGAGGCCAGTGCCGGCGCCGCCGCCGACGATCGGCACGCCGTCGGCGATCATCGCCCTAAACTTCTTCAGTATGTCCTTGCGCGGTATGGCGGCCATGTCTGGGCTCTCACTGTCTGGCGATGTCGAGGAAGGCCGCCGTTGCGGCCCTGGCAAATTCGGGATCGTTGATGTGCAGCGGCAGCCGCGTGACGCGGCGCGTGGCGTTCGGCCTGATGGTGCGCTCGATGGCGTCGAACAGGACGGCGTCGGCCTCGGGGTCGAAGAAGGCGCCGCCCTCAATGTCGAGCGCCGAGACGCCTCTTTCGGGGATCAGGAAATGTATCGGTCCCTCGCAGCGGGAGAGCCTCCCGCCGATCCATTCGCCGATGCTGCGGCATTCGTCGGCGGTTGTGCGCATCAGCGTGACGTTGGGATTGTGCTCATAAAACAGCCGCCCGCGATGTTTCTCGGGAATGGTCGGCGGCGCCCAGAAATTGACCATGTCGAGCGCGCCGACCGAGCCGATATAGGGCAGGCCAGTGCGGGCAATGGCGCCGAAGCGATCCTCGGTGGCCGGCAGCACGCCGCCGAACAGAAGGTCGCAGACCTCCGTCGTGGTGATGTCGATGATGCCGGCGAGCAGGCCACTGTCGGCGAGCTTCTCCATCGAGCGGCCACCGGTGCCGGTGGCGTGGAAAACCATGCAGTCGTAGTTTGCCCGCAGCTGGTCGGCGATGGCCGTCACGCAAGGAGTGGTGACGCCGAACATGGTCAGCCCGAGCGCCGGTTTGCCGGTTGCGGCCGGCGCCGGCTTTGCGGCCATGCCGGCGATGGCCTGCGCGGCATTGTGGAGCACCGTGCGGGAGAGCCTGTTCAGTCCCGCCATGTCGGTCACCGACGGCATCATGATGATATCGGAGACGTCGACATAGGGCGCTGTGTCGCCGGAGGCGAGCGTCGAGACCATGATCTTGGGCAGGCCGAGCGGCAGTGCGCGCATGCCTGAGGTGACGATGGAGGTGCCACCGCCACCGCCAATGCCGATCACGCCGGCGACGTCGTCGCGCGACTGGATGAAGCTGGTGAAGGCTGCGCCCATGCCGGCCACCGCCGTGCCGCGATCGTCGATGCCGAGCACGCTGCCGGCTCCGCCGGGATGATGTGCCGCGACCTCGCCGGCCGGAATATCGACCGGCACAGTGGCGCCGTGCGTGCCGATGTCGACGCGGGCAACCGAACTGCCGGTAGCGGCAATCGCATCGGCCAGGAAGGCAAGCTCCTCGCCCTTGGTGTCGGCGGTGCCCACCACATAGATGCGCTTCATCGCGTTTCCCCGTCTTCGGTGTGCGCTGGGTCTGGCCGCGAAGGCCATTGCAATTTTTTGAGACGCGCGTATCGTATTGACATGAGTGTCTCACGTCAACAAGCCGCAATGAACGACGACGCCAAGGAGGCTGCCGAACGCGGCCCACGTGCCCGCACAAAACGGCTGATGCTGGAGACGGCGACGCGGCTGATGCAGGCGGGCGTCAATCCGTCAGTGAGCGAAGTCGCGGAAGCGGCTGAGGTGTCGCGCGCCACCGCCTATCGCTATTTCCCGAGCCAGGCAGCCCTGGTGCAGGCGGTCGTCGACGAGGGGCTAGGTCCTATCCTGACCTGGCAATCGGCTTCGCAAGATCCACAGCGGCGCGTCGCCGAACTGTTCGACACCGCCATGCCGCGCATCGAAGCTTTCGAGGCAACCTTCAAGGCAGCGCTGAAACTGTCGCTCGACCAGTGGGCACAGCGCCAGGCGGGCACGTTGGGAGGCGAGCCGCAGTTCACCCGAGGCCATCGCGTCCAGCTGTTGAAGGATGCCATTGCGCCGCTCAAGGGGCAGCTGCCGCCGCGCGAATTCAAGCGCCTGGCGCAGGCGCTGTCGATGATGTTCGGCGTCGAATTGCTGATCGTGCTCAAGGATATATGGGGGCTCGACAGCCGTGGAATGCGGTCGGTCTCGCAATGGGCAGCGGCCGCCTTGGTGCGCGCCGCGGTGGCGGAATCGATGACAGAAGCGGATGCGGTTCGGCCGGCGGCAGCGGCAAAATAGCGCCAATCTGGTTCGACCAGATTTGAAGGTCGGAGATTTCAGTAATTTTGGAGATTGGCGTTTTGCGAACGGGATGAAGGTGAAGAACTGCCAAAAATGAAGGAAATACGAACATATAGCGGACGTTTTCAGCTTATTTTGCTGACGGCGAATTTCAAGAAAGCGCTTGACGGGCATCTTAAATTGGTAATACCAGATTAGGAAAGAAAAGGCGGATCGGGAATGACAGCCGCAGTCCATTTCGGCAGGGCGAGGAGGATCATACGGATGGCGCGTGTTCCGTCCGCACGAGGTGGCGCATCGTGATGCAGACGTCGCCTCGCGACAGTGCCGGCAAGGGGATTGCGCTGCGCCTCGATGGGCTCAGCAAGGCCTATGGATCCGTGCGCGCCATCAACGACCTGAGCTTCGCCGTCGATGAAGGCCGCTTCTTCGTACTCTTCGGGCCGAGCTCGGTTGGCAAGACGACGACGCTGCGCACTATCGCCGGCCTCGTCCAGGCCGACTCCGGCACGCTTGAGATCGGCGGCCGCGACATGACCCATGCGCCGATCGCCGGCCGCGGCATCTCGATGGTCTTCCAGTCTTTCGCGCTTTACCCCCACCTCACGGTCTATGACAATCTCGCCTATCCGCTGCGCGAGGAGAAAGCCGCGCGCGCCGAGATCGACAAGCGGGTGAAAGAGACCGCCGAGATCCTGAAGCTGACACACCGCCTGAAGGCCAAGCCGGCAACCCTGTCCGGCGGAGAGCAGCAGCGCGTCGCGCTCGGCCGCTCCCTGATCCGCCGGCCAAAGATTCTTCTCCTCGATGAGCCGCTCACCAATCTCGACGCCAAGCTTCGGCACGAGATGCGCGCCGAGCTGAAGCGGCTGCACCGCCAGTTCGGCATGACCGTGATCTATGCCACGCCCGACGAGCTCGAGGCTCTCTCGATGGGCGAGGTGATCGCCGTCATGCGCGATGGCGGCATCGTCCAGATCGGCACGCCGGACGAGCTTTACGAGCAGCCGATCCATACCTATGTCGCCAGCAAGATCGGCTCGCCGCACATGAATCTGTTCACGGCCTCGGTGCGCGCCGACACCAGGTCTTTCGACACGCCGCTCGGGACTCTCGTTCCGGCGACGGCGCCAAAGGCTGCCGATGCCGGCGAGGCCGCGCTGATCGGCATTCGCCCGAGCGACATTCGGCTCGCCGCCAAGGGCGAAGCAGGGGTTGCCTCGAAGGTGCATCTGGTCGAACCGCTCGGCGACATCACGATCGTCTCCGTCGTGGCCGGCGGTGAGATGTTGCGCATGGTGCTGCCGGAAGCGATCGCCGCCAGCATCAGGACCGGCGATTCGGCATCGATCGCCATCGATAACAGGAAAATCCACGTCTTCCGCGCCGCGAGCGGCCAGGCAATGACCTGACGCGAACGGCGAGAAGCAATCCGGTTAACCAAGGGAGGAAACGCGAATGACGGCGATGACCAAAGTGAAAAGGCTAGCGACAGCCGCAAGCTTCGCTGCCACGCTACTGGTGGGAGGCGTGACCTATGCCTCCGCCGAAGAAGTGACGTTGACGATGGCGGTGCCGGATTGGCCCCCGACCCGCATTATGAAGAAGTTCTTCGACGAGCAGTACAAGCCCAAGTCTGGCAATACCGTGAAGCTCGATGTCGACTTCATTCCGTGGCCGGATTTCTACACCCGCGTCAACGCCTCGTTGACCTCGGGCGAAAAGAAGTACAATTTCATCGTGTCGGACTCGCAATGGCTGGGCGCCTTCGTCGAAGGCGGCTACTTCCGCAAGATCAACGATCTCATCGATGCCGACCCGGAACTCAAGGCGACGATGGAGTCGATGCATCCCGCCGTGCTCAACGCCTACTCGACCTATCCCAACAGCACGCCGAACTACTACGGCTTCCCGCAGTTCCCGGACGTGCTGGTCACCTACGGCCGCAAGGACGTGCTCTGCAACGACGACGAGCAGGCCGCCTTCAAGGCGAAGTACAATGAGAAGCTGCCCTGCACCGGCGAAGAAATCGACGCCATGGACTGGAACACGTTCGAGCATGTTGGCGAATTCTTCCAGCGCAAGAAGGGCGACAAGCTCGCCGGCCAGGTGCTGGATGACGATTTCTACGGCATCGCCTATCAGGCAGGCAAAGGCTACGACTTCTCGACGAGCTCGGTCCACTCGTTCGTCTGGCAGCATGGCGGCGGCATCTGGGATGAAACCAAGGCCCCGACCGGACATGCCGAAGGCGTCGTAAACTCCCCGAAGTCCATCGAGGGCATGGAGCATTTCCTCAAATTGCTGAAGTTCATGCCGCCGGTGGTCAAGACCGGCACCATGGACATCTTCGTCTCGGACCAGTTGTTCCGTGAAGGCAAGGTGGCCATGAACATCGACTGGATCGGTCTCGGCGAAGCCTCGCTAGATCCCAAGACATCGAAGGTTGCCGACAAGCTGGTGTTCGGATTGGCGCCAGGCCTGCGCGGCCCCGACGGCAAGGTGAATCGTACGTCACAGATCGGCGGACAGCCTTTCGTTCTCACCACCTGGACGACGCCTGAGCAAATCAAGGAAGCGGTGGGCTTCGTGAAGTGGTGGCTCTCGCCTGATATCCAGCACCAGTTCGCGGCCGGCGGCGGCCAGTCCGCGATCAAGTCGGTCTACAGCGATCCGAAGTATGTGACCTATCGTCCGTGGGACCGCGCTTGGGCGAACTCGCTCGACTGGCAGAAGGACATGTGGCACGTGCCGCAGTTCTTCGAACTGCTCACCCAGCAGCAGGACCAGTACGACCTGGCCATCACTGGCAAGCAGGACGCCAAGACCACCCTGGATAACATCGCCAAGTTCCAGGAGGACCTCCTGAAGAACGATGGCCTTATCCAGTAACCTTCCGACATAGCTGCGGGGAGCGGCCAAAGCCGCTCCCCGTCATTGCCACTTCAGGCGCTCCATATTTCGGACTCCCATGACCGCTGTTTCAAGCACGCTGCTGACACCACGCCTTACCGCGGTTGTTGCCCACAACTGGAAACTCGCCATCGCTGTCGCTGTCGTCGTGTCGGCCATATCAATGGCGGGCTTGCCTGCGGCTGTCTCCTTCTGGGTGGTGGGCGCCGCGGCGGCGTTGGTCGCGGCCGCATTTACCGTCAACGCATATCGCCGCCACTACTTCGGCGCCTTGCTGGTCGCTCCGGCAATCGCCGTTCTGTTTGTGATGAATATCTTCCCCCTGCTGTGGTCGCTGGGCCTTTCGTTCTTCGCCTACCAGGCAAACCAGCAGACGATCCGCTTCGTCGGACTCGGGAACTACGTCCGTATCCTTACCAACGATCTCGCTGCTCACGCGACTTGGGGCGCGCTGATCAATACCGCCATGTTCGTCGTGTTCACCGTCTCCGCGCAGATGATCGTCGGCTTTCTGCTGGCCATCCTGTTCGCCAAGCAGTTTCCGCTGCGCAAGTATTTGTTGATCCTGGTGCTGACACCGATGATGCTTTCGGTTGTCGCCTCTGGCGTGTTCTTCACCTACTACTATGACCCGACATTCGGGATTCTCAGCTACGTCATCAATTCCATCTCCGGCAACCAGTTCATCCTGATGAGCAACAAAGTCGGTGCCGTGGCGGGAATCGTTTTCGCCGACGCATGGATGTGGTCGCCCTTCGTCATGCTCCTTGTGCTGGCGGGCCTCGTCTCGGTGCCGAAATACCTTTACGAGGCCGCTGCCATCGACCGTATTTCCAGCTGGCGGCAATTCTGGATGATCACCTTCCCCTACATCCGCGGCCTTCTGATGTTGGCCCTTCTCTTCCGCACCATCGAGGCATTCAAGCTGGCGGATCTCGTCATCCTCCTCACCAAGGGCGGCAACGACACACTGACGATCTCCTATCACTTGATCCGCATCGCCAACGAGCAGAACAAGACGAGTGAGGGCGCCGCGATCTCCTATCTGATGCTGTTCATGGTGATCGTTCTCACCAACCTCTACCTGTACCTCGCAAACCGCCGTACGCAGGGAGCCTAACCCGTGACCGAATCGATATTGGGAAAGCTCGGCTTCCGCAGGGCCAGCGGAGTAGACGAGGCCGGCTGGGGGCGGACGCTCGCCGTGGCCGTCGTCGCCTTTATCTATTTTCTGCCGGTGCTGTTCATCATATTCACCGCCTTCAAACCGCAGGGCGACGCGCTCCTGGTGCCTCCGACGCTGTCGCCCACGTCGCTGTTCGGCTTGATTCCGGACCATTTTGTGTTCAAGCCCACGCTCGAAAATTTTGGGTCCGTCTTTTCCCGCTCGATGACGTCGGGCGGTGCCCCGGAAGCGACAGGATTCGACCGTTATTTCTTCAACTCGATCTTCATCGCCTCGGCGTCGGTGCTGCTGGCGCTGGTCATCGGCACCCTGGCGGCTTTCGGCTTCTCGCGCTATCCGCTGAAAGGCAATGACACCTACCTGTTCATCATCCTGACCACGCGCATGCTGCCGGCGATTGTGGTGATCATTCCGGTGATCCTGATGTTCCGCGTAGTGGGCCTGTCGGGCTCGTATCTCGGCATCATCATGCTCTACACCGCCTTCAACCTGGCCTTCACCATCTGGATGATGAAGAGCTTCTTCGATGAATTGTCGCCAGACGTCGAGGATGCCGCCCGCCTCGACGGATCGTCCGGAATGCGGGTGTTCTTCAAGATTTGCCTGCCCCAGGTCATTGCCGGGCTCGCCGCCACGTTCGTGTTCGGCCTGATCCTCACCTGGAACGAGTTCCTCTTCGCCCTGTTGCTCTCGGGGCCCGACACGAGGACGGTCCCGGTCGCCATGAACCAGGCCGTGTCGTCGGGTGGACGCGGCACCGACTGGACTTTGCTTGCCGCCATCGAAACCCTGTTCCTCGTCCCAGTCTTTCTGGTCACCTTCTTCTTGCAAAACCATCTGTTGCGCGGCGTTACCTTCGGCACGGTGAAGCGCTGAGATGTCAACCATCGAACTCCGCAAAGTCACCAAGCGCTTCGGCTCCTTCACCGCGGTCAAGGACGTTGACCTGTCGGTGGCCGCCGGTGAGGTCGTCTGCCTTCTCGGCCCGTCCGGCTGTGGCAAGACGACGACCTTGCGCGTCATTGCCGGGCTGGAAAGCGTCACTGACGGCGAGGTCGTCGTCGCCGGCAAGGTGATGAACAACCTGCCGCCCGAAAAGCGCGACATCGCCATGGTGTTCCAGTTCTACGCGCTCTACCCGTCAGCATCGATCGCCGAGAACATCGCCTTCCCGCTCTATCATGACGGCATTTCCCGGGCTGAGCGGACTGCCCGCGTCAACCGCGTCGCCGCGATCCTCCACTTGGAGCACGTTCTCGACCGGCTGCCGAACCAAATATCCGAGGGCGAAAAGCAACGCGCCGCCATGGCCCGCGCCATCGTCCGCGACCCCAATTGCTTCCTCTTCGACGAGCCCTTGTCGCGTCTCGATGTCGAACTGCGCCAGACCATGCGCGGCCAGATCAAGGAAGTGCTGCAGGGCCTCTCCAAAGCGACCGTGATCGTGACGCATGACCAGCTCGAAGCGCTCACCATGGCCAACCGCATCGCCATCATGAAGGACGGCCTGATCGAGCAAGTCGGCTCACCGCACGAGGTATTTGCCAAGCCCGCCAATGCTTTCGTGGCGAGCTTCATCGGCACGCCGCAGATGAATCTTCTCGAGGCCGACCTCAAGACCTTCGCCGATGCCACGGCGGACATGACCGTGGCCGGCATTAGTCTGGCGATCCGCACGGACGCGGCGGTCGCGCGCCTGCAGCCCGGCAAGGTGACGATCGGTGTCCGCCCCCGCGCCTTCACCGTGACCGATACGGGGGACCGTGGCACCATTTCTGCCCGGGCCGAGCTCATCGAGCCCATGGGCGCCGAAACCCTTATTCATGCCCGCACGGCGGCAGGCGCCGACATCCGCGTCGTGGTGACGAGAAGCCAGCGGGTCAAAGTCGGCGAGGTGCTGAATCTACGCCCCGATCCCAGGCAAACCCATGTCTTCGATGGCGTCGGAAAGGCGGTGCGGTCATGAGCGACCGTTCTTCCGGCATGAGCCGCGCCGGCGCGTTCCGCCTCGAGGTCTTCATCATTGGCCTCGGCGTCATGGCGCTGGTGCTGATCTTCCAACCCTTTTCCATCGGCCTGTACGCGGTCGGCAGCGGTCTCGTGGTGCTTGCCGGACTCATCAACAACCTGCTGCCGTTGGCCCAGCCGGGCGTCAAGGTGCGCAGTGTGGTGACCGTAGCGCTGGTCGTGGCGCTGGTCTTCTGCATTGCGCTGCTGGTTTCGATCACGGCGGCGCATCTCTACGGCGTCTTCTTCCTCAATCCACCGGACCCCAACACTCTCGCCGGCAAGGCGCAGCTCGCCACGCCGCCTTTCTACAAGCAGGCTTTCGTGTGGGAAATCGCCGCCGCGGCGGTGATTCTCGCGCTGGTCGTCACCGCTCTCAACAAGACAGCGCGATGATCAGCAGCTGACGCTATCCGGCAGGTCGCGCTCGCGCCGGTCCGCGCCGGTCGGTGTGCGTCGCCCTCTCAACTCTCACGCCGTCATCCTCCGGCTTGACCGGAGGACCCGATGCCGAGATCAAGGACCGCGTTGCCCGAGCCGCCAAGACACTGCGGATCGAGCATCTGCTTGACCGCAAGACCGACCGTCTGTCAGGTGGCGAGATGCAGCGTGTCTCGATCGGTCGCGCCATCGTGCGCAAGCCGCGCGTGTTCCTGATGGACGAGCCGCTGTCCGCGCTCGACGCCAAATTGCGTGAGGCACTTCGCACGGAACTGAAGAACCTGCAGATACAGCTTGGCGCCACCTTTCTGTTCGTCACCCACGACCAGATCGAGGCGATGTCGATGGGCGACAAGGTCGGCGTGTGGCGTTTGTTGCGGTGACGTACAAGCGTCAGGCCGAGCGGCCGTCGAAGCCGAAGACCTCGATGGCGGTTAGATCGATGCCGTCGAGACAGTTGATGTTGATGTAGGCCGTCCGCTCGGCGCCCTGTGTGACATCTTCCGCAAACGGATGGATGCCGCAGGTTCGGCAGAAACGATGCGCCATCGAAGCCTTGCCGAAGGTGTAGCGGCCGAGGTCGTCGCCCCAGGCGACAAGCTTGAAGCTCGCATGTGGCACGGCCCACAACAGCGCGCCCTTGCGCCGGCAGATCGAGCAGTTGCAGCGCACCGCCATACTGAGCTCGCCCTCGACCTCGAACGCCACCTTTCCGCAGTGGCAACCGCCTTTGTATAGCATCAACATCTTCCTGTGGTTGGCAGGTGCAAAGGCACGCTTGCCGGGTTATCCCTTCCGCTGCCCTCGAGGCCGCGCAGTCCCTCAGGGGAAAACCGCTACGCGCTTCTCCTCGAACTGCTTTAAAGATGCTCTACCTTGGCGGAGTCCGACATCGATATGCAATCAATCCGCGATCGCCTTGAAATCATCCTGTCACGTCTTGCCAATCGTGCGGCAGACGAGAGGGTGTACACCAAGGTCTATGCCGAAGCAGCGCGCGCCGCCGCCGATGCCAGCGATGCGCGCAAACGGGCCGGCGTGTCGCATGGGCCGCTCGACGGCACTATCGTATCGATCAAGGACCTGTTCGATGTCGCCGGCGAGCCGACCACCGCCGGGTCGCTGATGCTGAGAAGCGCCACGCCTGCGGTAGTCGACGCGGCCATCGTCAACCGTCTGCGGCAGGCCGGCGCTGTCATTATCGGCAAGACCAACATGACCGAATTCGCCTTCACCGCCATCGGCGACAACCAGCATTTTGGCACGCCCGGAAACGCATCTGATGCCAGCCTGATCCCCGGCGGCTCGTCCTCGGGCGCTGGCGTCGCCGTTGGCGAGGGCACGTGCGACATCGCCATCGGCTCTGACACCGGCGGCTCGGTGCGCATTCCGGCATCGCTCAACGGCGTGGTCGGTTTCAAGCCGACGGCGCGGCGCGTGCCGCTGGCCGGCGCCTTCCCGCTGTCGATGACGCTCGATTCGATCGGCCCGCTGGCCCGCAGTGTTGCCGAATGCGCCATCGCCGATGCAGTCATGGCGGGAGAGGAACCGGTTGCCGTTCAGCCGGTCTCGCTTGCCGGTCTGCGCGTCGGCGTTCCGCGGGGCGTACTGTTCCGCGAAACACAGGCCGAGGTCGATAGCGCCTTCGAGGCGTGCATCGGCAGGATCGAACAGGCCGGCGCGCGCGTCGCCGATCTGTCGGTAGACGATCTCATCGCCGGGATGCGCGCGGCAACGAAGCGCGGCACCATCGCATCGATAGAAGGCGCGGAGGTGCATGCGGAATGGCTGGCCACCGGCGCGTCCGTGCCGGTCGATCCGCATGTGGCCGGGCCATTGTCGCGCGCGCTGGCGGTGCCTGCTTCTGTCTACATCAGGACGATCCGTCGTCGCGGCGAACTTGTCGCTGCCATGGCGCATCGTCTGGAGGCGATCGATGTGCTCGCCTTGCCGACTGTGCCGATGGTTGCGCCATCCATCGCCGCCATGGCCGGCAACGAGGCGCTGCGCGACAAGACGGAAGGGCTGCTGTTGCGCAACACCCAGGTCGCCAACCAATTCGACCTCTGCGCCATCTCGCTGCCCATGCCCGGCATGACGCCGCCGGCCGGACTGATGCTGGTCGCCAAGCATGGCCATGACCATCATCTGCTGCGCATTGCGGCTGAAGTCGAAGGACTGCTTGGCCGCTGACCGGCGTCAGGTCTCAGCGCGACGAACAGTGCTTGCGTTCGCTGTCCTTGGCGGTGCGCAAGATACCGGTCGCTACCAATGTCGGCAGGCTGTACTGCTTGCCGCCGAAGCTGTGCTGCCGGTTTTCGATCGTACCCGTGACAACGAGCTTGCCGGCATAGAGCTTGTCGGAGAGCTCGAGCGCCTTGTCCTGCTGCGGCAGGCCGTCAGTGTCGACCCACACGCCCTTGACGACCTTGCCAGTGGCAAGGTCGAGCGCGCTGGTGGACGGGCAGGGCGCCATCACGCAACGCAGGCCATTGTCGCAGGGCACGTAGCTGTCTTGCCCATCGGCCCGAGCCTCAGCCAATGCTGCGCAGACGCCGACAATCAGAACAAGAATTCTTGCGACGTTTCTGACCATGCAGCGAAGGTCGTTGTCAAATCCGGGAAAATTGAGGCGGCTTGGGAAACCTCAGTCGGCGGGAAACCGCCTGCGGTAGTGCTCGACCACATCGGGGTTGCGCAGATTGACCGGCAGCCGGTTGGCCAGCACCAGCAAGGTCTCGCCGGCGGCACCGACACCCATGCGCATCATCGATTGCTCGGTAATCCCGGCCATATGAGGGGTGACGATGACATTGTCGAAATCGAAATAGGGGTGATTTGCCGGCAGCGGCTGCGTGGCAAAGACATCGAGCGCGGCGCCGCCGATGCGGTCCTTGCGCAAGGCCTCGATCAGCGCGTCGTCATCGATCACCGGCCCGCGCGAAATGTTGATCAAAAGCGCGTCGGGCTTCATGCTGGCAATGCGTTCGCGGTTGATCAGGCCGCGCGTCTCCGGTGTCAGCGGGCAGGAGAGAACGATGATATCGCTCTGTTCGACCAGCGCGTCGATCGACAGGAAGCCGATCCGGTCAGGCGCCGGCTGCATGCTGCGCGTCGTCGCCACCACGTTGAGACCGAAGCCGTGTGCGGCGATGTGGGCGACCGCCTGACCGATAGCGCCGAAACCGATGATGCCGATCGTCTTGCCGGCAAGCTCGCTGGCATGGCTGGCGTGGTCGCGGCCGGCATTCCAGCCCCTGGCGCGCAGGTCGTGGTCGACCGAGCGGAAGCGGCGAAGCAACGCGAGGGCTGCAAACATCACATATTCGGCAACCGAGCGCGCATTGACCGCCGGCACGTTGGCCACCAGCACACCGGCCGCGGCCGCGGCCTCCATCGGCACCATATCGAGGCCGGCGCCGTGGCGCACTGCTGCCCGAAGTTTGGTCGCGTTTTCGAACAGCGCCGGCGGCAGTGGCGCTCGCACAATGATGACGTCCGCGTTCTTCGCCTCGCTGGTCAGCGTGGCGGCATCGAGCGCCGAGGCGACGACCAGTTCGCCGGCACCCGCCAGCATGGCGGAAGCACGCGGATGCAGCGTGTGCGTCGTCAGGATTTTGGGCATCGGGTTCCTGTTCCTTTAAGGCGCAGTTCCCAAGGGAAAGCACTACATTCCCAAGGAAACCGTTTCACACTTTTCCGGAATGCTCAGACCTTTTCAAGCGTGGCGCTTGTCTGCTCCACACCGCGGCCCTCGATGATCCCCTTCCAGTAGCTTTCCGCGCCTTGCAGATGGGCGCTCATCAGCGCCTGGGCGAGGTTGCCGTCGCGGCGCAGCAGCGCCTCGTAGATCTGGATGTGCTCGGCATGCGAGCGCACTGAGCGCTCGGGATCGTTGAAGTAGATCGGCAGCCGCTGCTCGCCCATCAGATAATAGACGCTGCAGATGTTGTGGAAGACGCCGTTCCTGGTCGCCCGCACGATTTCGAGGTGGAATTCGCGGTCCTCCTTGGCGAGCCCTTCGCCGGCGGCGATGCGCTCCTCCGACGCTTTCAGGATCTCACGCAGGCGCTCGAAATTCTCCTCAGTGGCCCGCGAACAGGCAAGTTCGGCGGCCTTGATCTCGTGGATCTTGCGCAGCTCCACGGTCTCGTAGATTTGCACGGGATCGAGCGGCAGCCCGGCGCGTGCGAACAGCGCCAGTGCCTCGACACTGGCCTGCCGGGTGTCGACATAGATGCCGGATTTGGCCCGACGTTCGACGATGCGCATGGCTTCGAGAATGGCCAGCGCCTCGCGGATCTGGCCGCGGCTGACGCTGAAATGCTCGGCCAGTTCGCGCTCCGAGGGCGTGCGGCCGGTCTCGTTGTCCGAATGGGAGAACAGATAGGCGGCGAGTTCGGCGAGAAGGTTCTTTTCTTTCATCGTCAACCGCGTAGCGCGTGCGCCTCCAGGAACCGCTCCGAAATGGTGAATCCCAGACCCGGCTTTTCAGGGATCGCTATCATACCGTCCTTTGCTTCGACAGTCTCTTCGATAAGATCGTGGATCATCGGGTTGGCGCCGAGCGAATATTCGACGGTGAAGCTGGCCGGCGAAGCGGCACACACATGCAGGCCGGCGAAGAAGCACGGCGCGCCGGCCCACAGATGCGGTGCAAAGCGAAGGTTGAAGGCGCTGGCGATGGTGCCGATCTTCATGGCTTCGCTGATGCCGCCGCAGAAAGCCGGATCGGGCTGGAAGATATCGGCGGATTTGAGCACGGCGAGATCGCGGAAGGCGTAGCGCGTCGCTTCGCTTTCGCCGGTGGCGATCGGGATCGAGCCCGAGGCCCGCACCTCGGCCATACCGGCCTTGTCGTCGGCGATGACCGGCTCCTCGAACCAGGCGAGATCGAGATCGCCGGCCAGGCTGATGAAGCGCTTGGCTTCGGCCACCGTATAGGTGCCGTGCGCGTCGACCATCAACTCGACATCGGGGCCGAGCGCCTGTCGTGCGGCACGGACGCGGGCGGCGGAAATGTGCGGGGCGCCGTCCATGGCGCCGACGCGCATCTTCAGCGCCTTGAAGCCGCCCTTGGCGATGTAGGACTTCAACTGCTCGCCGATGGCATCGGCGGCGGCCCAGCCGCCGGAGGCGTAGGCCTGCATGCGGTCGAGCTTGCGGCCGCCGATCAGCCGCCACACAGGCTGCCCCAGCGACTTGCCCAAAATATCCCAGAGCGCGATGTCGACGGCACTGATCGCCGCTACGTTCATGCCGCGCCGTGCCAGTTGCGGCATGGCGTGGCCGGCATGGGCGGCGGTCTCGTGGCGCACGCCGTTGTAGAGCATCTCCCAGATGATGCCGATATCGGCCGGGTCGCGGCCGATCAGCTGCGGCCCGACCTCGTGGTTCAGCAAATGGACCAGCGCACCATAGCTGCCGGCGCTGCCGGCGGCGTTCTTGCCTTCGCCCCAGCCGACCAGCCCGTCATCGGTCTCGATGCGCAGGATGGCGGCGTCGAACGTCGTCACCTGACCGAAGTCGCTGCGATGCTGCTTCGCGGCTTCGATCGGTATGCGGACCCACCAGGCCTGGACATTTCTGATGCGCATGGTCATCCCCGGCCCCGCCGCCGATAGGCGGAAGGGCGCATTCCAAATCGGATCGGCTACTTGATCAGCGGCAGCAGCGTTTCGGCGGTGATGCGCATCTGGTCGGTGTAGAATTTCTCCGTCAGCACGCTGGAGCCGTGATCCTGGATGAACTTCAGCTGTTCGGGCGAGATGTCGACCGGGTGGCGCTCGACCATGTCGGGATAGGGTGCGGCCGGGGTGCGGTCGACGGGCGCGACGAACTCGTTGGTCAGCGCGCCGTCATAGCCGACTTCCCTCAGCGTCTGCACGATCCGTGGCCAGTCGATCTGGCCGAGTCCCGCGGCAAAGCGGTTGTTGTCGGCGACGTGGAAATCGAACAGGCGCTTGCCGACCTGGCGGATGGCGTCATGGACGTTAAATTCTTCCATGTGGATGTGGTAGGCGTCGAGGCAGACGCCGCATTCGGGGCTCACCGCATCGGCCAGAGCCAGCGCCTGCGCGCCGCGGTTGAACAGATAGGTCTCGAAGCGGTTGAGGGGCTCGACCGCGATCTTGACGCCGGCCTTCCTGGCGTGGGTGAAGCACTCGCGAGTGGCGTCGACCACCCACTTCCACTCCTCTTCCTCGGTACCGTCCGGCACCACCTTGCCGACGGTCGCCGGCACCAACGTGATGATCTCGCCGTCAAGTTCGCTGACCATGGTCAGCACATCCTTCACATACTGTACCGAGCGTTCGCGCTGGCCCTGGTCCTTGGCAGCAAGGTTGCGTTCGCCCAGCATCAGCGTCACCGAACCCCAGCAGCGTATGCCGTGTTCCTTCAGCAGCGCGCGGGTCTCCTTGGTCTTGTACTGCTGGGGCTCGCCGGAAATCTCGATCGACTCATAGCCGAATTTCTTGATGCGCTTCAGCGTCACCTCCAACGGTTCCGCGCGCATCCAGTTGTGCGTCGAAAGATGCATGGTCTATCCTTCCCAGAATTCGTCTGTGCCAGTTCGCCTGCGATGCGCCTCACCGAAGCGCGTCTCATGATTCCTCCCCAAGGCGCTCCAGCATTTTTACGCAAACTGGTTCGACCAATTGGGCCTGAATGGAGGTCTACAGCAATTTTCTTCGCGCGGCAAGAACTGCCGACGTGCGAGCGCGGTACCCATTTACTGTATTGATTATGCTAGCATATATTCCCGATTTCGGGGTGCGTCGGCTGCTGCGCTCGCGAGTCAAATGGCTTGACCCATTTTCGGTATTTGGTAATACCAGAATGGCAATACGAGAATGCACATCACAAAAGACCAAAGAGGCTGGCCCTGCTTTCGTCAGGCGCTATGCTTGGTCCCTGGAAAATGAATTGGGAGGATGCCGATGCCGTCGACAATGAGGGGTCCGGGGCTGTTTCTGGCGCAGTTCGCAGGCGATGCCGCGCCGTTCAATTCGCTGGCCTCGATCACCAAATGGGCGGCCGGCCTCGGCTACAAGGGCGTGCAGATCCCGACCTGGGACGCACGCCTGTTCGATCTTGAGAAGGCGGCGTCTTCCAAGACCTATTGCGACGAGGTCAAGGGAATTTGCGCCGACGCCGGTGTAGAGATCACAGAACTGTCGACGCATCTGCAGGGGCAATTGGTGGCGGTGCATCCCGCCTATGACGCGCAGATGGATGGCTTCGCGCCGCCTTCGGTGCACAACAATCCGAAGGCACGGCAGAAATGGGCGGTCGAACAGATGAAGTTCGGCGCCAAGGCATCGCGCAATCTCGGGCTCAATGCTTCGGTGTCGTTCACCGGCTCGCTGGCTTTTCCTTACCTCTATCCCTTCCCGCAGCGGCCGGCCGGGTTGATCGAGGAAGCCTTCGGCGAACTCGGCAAACGCTGGAAGCCGATCCTCGACGTCTATGAGGACAATGGCGTCGATGTTGGCTACGAAATCCATCCCTCGGAGGATGTGTTCGACGGCGCGACCTTCGAGATGTTCCTCGAGGCGGTCGGCGGCCACAAGCGCTGCAACATCAACTACGACCCGTCACATTTCCTGCTGCAGCAGCTGGACTATCTCGAATTCATCGACATCTACCACGAGCGGATCAAGGCGTTCCATGTCAAGGACGCCGAGTTCAACCCGACAGGGCGGCAAGGCGTCTATTCCGGCTACCAGAGCTGGACCAACCGCGCCGGGCGGTTCCGCTCGCTCGGCGACGGGCAGGTCGATTTCGGCGGCATCTTCTCCAAGCTCACCCAGTACGATTACGATTCCTGGGCGGTGCTGGAGTGGGAATGCTGCCTCAAGCATCCCGAGGACGGCGCGGCCGAAGGCGCGCCTTTCATCCAGCACCACATCATCCGGGTGACGGAGAGGGCCTTCGATGATTTCGCCAGTGGCACGACGGACAAGAAGCTGCTGCGCGCGATGATGGGAATCTAGCGCGATTTCCCTCCCCCTCGAGGGGAGGGTGGCCCGACGTGCCGGTGGGGTCGGTTCATGCCGAGCTGCACGTCCGGCGACCCCACCCGATGACCTCCCCTCGAGGGGAGGCAAACAACGAGGAGAGAAAAATGGTCGGCGCATCGAAGTCGGAAGCAGGAGGCGGCCCGATCCGCTATGGCATGGTCGGTGGCGGCCAGGGCGCCTTCATCGGCGCGGTGCACCGGATCGCGGCGCGCATGGACAATGACTTCGTCCTAGTAGCCGGCGCGCTGTCGGCCAATCCCGAGCGCGCCAAGGCTTCCGCCGCCGAGCTTGGGCTCGATCCCTCACGCAGCTATGCCTCCTATGCCGAGATGGCCAAGGCCGAGGCCAAGCGTTCGGACGGCATCGAGGCGGTGGCGATCGTGACGCCTAACAATGTGCACGTGCCGGCGGCGAAAGCCTTCCTCGAGGCAGGCATCCACGTCATCTGCGATAAGCCGCTGGCCACGACACTGGTCGAGGCCAAGAAGCTTGCGGCGATCGTCGAGAAGACCGGCAAGGTGTTCGTGCTGACGCACAATTACACCGCCTATCCGATGATCCGACAGGCGCGCGAGATGGTGGCCAAGGGGCAGCTTGGCGACATCCGCATCGTGCAGTCGGAGTACCCGCAGGACTGGCTGACCGAAGACCTTGCCGCCACTGGCCAGAAGCAGGCGGCGTGGCGCTCCGATCCGAAACAGGCGGGCGCGGGCGGCGCGCTCGGCGATATCGGCACGCATGCCTACAATCTGGCGCGCTTCGTCTCGGGACTGGAACTCGATTCCCTGTCGGCCGATCTCGATGCCTTCGTGCCGGGGCGACAGCTCGACGACAATGTCAACGTGATGCTGCGCTTCAAGCCGGTCGGCAAGACGCATCCGGCCAAGGGCATGATCTGGGCGAGCCAGGTGGCGCCCGGCCATGAGAACGGGCTGAAGCTGCGCATCTATGGCTCGAAGGGCGGGCTGGAATGGGTGCAGGCCGATCCGAACTATCTCTGGTACACGCCGTTCGGCCAGCCCAAGCAGCTACTCACGCGCAACGGCGCCGGCGCGCTGCCGGTCGCCGGACGCGTCAGCCGGGTACCGTCGGGACATCCGGAAGGCTATCTCGAAGGCTTCGCCAACATCTACCAGGAAGCCGCGCGGGCGATCCGTGCGGCCCGCAAGAAGGGTGGCAAGCCGGGCAAGGACGTTGTGTTTCCGACCATCGAGGACGGCGTCGAAGGCATGGCGTTCATCGAGGCCTGCGTGAAGTCGTCGAAGAAGAATGGGGCGTGGACGAAACTTTAAGCGCGCCGCCGGTCAACGAGGGCGAGGCGACCGGATGAGGGGGCATGGCGCGAACTGGCGGGAACAGCCAGTGCGCCGTCACATGGGGAGGGAGTGTCGATGAAAATCGGCATGTGCATGTTCTTGTGGACGACCAGCGTCTCGAAGAAGCACGAAGCGCTGCTCAGGGATATCAAGGCGACGGGCTTCGACGGCGTCGAGATCCCGGTCTTTGCCGGTCTGCCTGACCACTACAAAAGGCTCGGCGACCTTCTCGACCGCATCGGGCTGGAGCGCACGGCTGTCACAGCAATGGGCGATCCGGCGATGAATTTGATCTCGCCCGACGCCGCGACCCGCAGGTCCGGCATTGACTACATGAAATGGGCGATCGACTGCAGCGTGGCGCTCGGTGCCGACAGGCTAAGCGGGCCCCTGCATTCGACGCTTGGCGCCTTTTCCGGCAGCGGGCCGACGGCGGCCGAGGAGAAGCGCTCGGTCGCCTCCCAACGCGCGATTGGTGATCATGCCGGCAAGCGGGGGGTTACCATCGGGTTGGAGGCGCTCAACCGCTTCGAATGTTATTTGCTCAACACGATGGCCGACCTCTCCGAGCACGTCGACGCCATCGACCGGCCGCACATCAAGGCGATGTACGACACTTTCCACGCCAATATCGAGGAGGCCGACCCGATCGGGGCCTATACCAAGCACCGCCGGAATGTCGTGCACATCCATATTTCGGAGAACGATCGCGGCGTGCCGGGGCGCGGCAACATTCGGTGGAAAGAGACGTTTTCGGCGATCCGCAAGAGCGGCTACGATGATTGGCTGACCATTGAAGCGTTCGGGCGTTCGCTAAAGGATCTGGCGGCGGCGACCAAGGTGTGGCGGGATTTTGCCGAGAGCCCGGAAGCGGTTTATCGGGAGGGGTATAGGCATATCCGGGATGGGTGGAAGAAGGCGGCGTAGCGTTGTTTTCGCCGCGTTCCGCCACACCCCCCTCTGTCCTGCCGGACATCTCCCCCGCAAGGGGGGAGATCAGATGTCTTCGCGTCTTTCGCTAATGACCAAGGTCGAAAGGGGACGTGCCGTTGTCGGAACTGCCAATCTCGCTCCTTGCGGGGGAGATGGCCGGTAGGCCAGAGGGGGTGCTGTCCCGCCGACCTTTCGTACGAGGGCAGCAGTCCCAACTACCCCTGCTCAGCCTGGATCCTGTTATAATCATGGATCGTCCGGCTGAGTCTCCGCCGTAGGAAATTCGAGATGTTGTCGAAGATGAACACCACAAGCAGCGTCAAAAGCACCATGTAGAAGACGTTGGCCCAGTTGGAGTTGGTGCGCATCGCTTCCCAGAGTTTCAGGCCGATGCCGCCGGCGCCGACGGCGCCGATGATGGTGGCACCTCTTGTGTTGGATTCCCACTGATAGAGCGTCTGGCTGATGAAGACCGGGATCACTTCGGGCATGACGCCGTAGCGTTGTACCAGCAAGCCGTTGGCGCCGGTCGACTTGATGCCTTCGCGCGGCTTGTCGTCGATGTTCTCCAGGCTTTCCGAATAGGTTTTGCCGAGCGTGCCGATTTCGGTGAAGAAGATCGCGGCGCTGCCGGCCAACGGTCCGGGGCCGAAGGCGCGGGTGAAGAACAGCGCCCAGATCAGCATGTCGACCGAGCGCATGAAGTCGAAGAAACGCTTGAGCACCTGGCTGAGCAACCCGCTCGGCGTGATGTTGCGGGCGGCGAAGAAGGCGAGCGGGAAGGCGACGACGCCGCCGAGCAGCGTGCCGAGAAACGCCATGACGATGGTCTGCAAGAGCTTCGTCCAGACGTCGCCATGCTGCCACTGCGCATTGTTCCAGATATTGTCACCCGCCAGGGCAAGGTTCGAGGTGCCCGGCTTGAGTTCGGGTCCCGACACAATCAGCGAGATCACTTCGCCGGCCGATTTGCCGAAGAAGGGCGAGCGCGTGTCGAAGACGAAATTCGCCCAGCCAAGGAAGCGCTTGCGGACTTTCACGCGATCGACGGTGACGCGTACTTCGCCGACAAAGCCCATCTTGGCGACGATCTCGTCGTCATGCGCGGTGATCCAGTCCGGCACCGGGCCTGATATCACCGGCTTGCCGCTGGTCAGTGCGATGGGCACCGTCTCGCCATTGGCGACGATCGTCGCCTTGGTCTTGTCGAAGGTGACGGATTTGCCGGGGCCGTCGATCAGGACGGTGAAAGTGCCGTCGGCATTCTTGACGACCCAGTCGGGATTGGGATTGTCGCCGAGTGCTGAAAAGCGCGGATATCTCGGCGTGATCTCGGGCTGGTCGAGGCGGAATTCCGGCTGCAGGTCGTAGCTGATCCACTGCGACAGGAAGAGCGGCAAGCGCTCCCAATGTGAGTCCCGCATCACTTGCGGCAGGTTGAAGAACCACAAGGCGTAGCCGAGGTAGAGCACGATCCCGGCGAACAGGAGCAGCGGCCCAAAGCGCTTGTACGCCGGCCGCCGGAACACGTGGGGATAGCGTTCCTCGATCGACTGGACCTGATCGGCTGTCAAGGCGGTCATCTAGGCGCTCATCAAAAAAGCCTGCTCGCCGACAAGCTTGCGGCGCAGCCAGGCGGAGAACTGGTCGACGATGAAGATCGTCGTGAACAGAAGCAGCACCAGCGCCAACGTCTTGGCGCCGAAGCCGCGCGAGATCGAGAGCTTCAATTCCTCGCCGATGCCGCCGCCGCCGACGGCGCCGATGATGGTCGACGCGCGCACGTTGATCTCGACGCGCAGCAGTGTGTAGGACATGAAATTGGGCAGTACCTGTGGCAGGTCGGCGAAGCGCACCCGCTCGAACCAGTTGCCGCCGACCGCCCTCAAACCTTCCTCGGCACGCATGTCGATGTTCTCGTTGATCTCGTAGAACAGTTTGCCCAGCGCGCCGATCGAGTGCAGGCCGATGGCGATGATGGCGGCGATCGGACCGGTCGAAACGATGGCCGCGAACAGGCCGGCAATGACGATCTCGGGAAAGGCGCGCAGCAATTCCATGAATCGCTTGACGACAAGCCTCAGCACCGGGTGCGGCGTCAGATTGCGCGCGGCGATGAAGGAGAACGGCACGGCGAAGATGAAGCCGATGAAGGTCGAGACCAGCGCCACGTTCACCGTGGTGAGCATGAGCTCGAAATATTCAGGGATGTAGAACCCGCCCCAGATATAGACACGGCCGAGCGGGAAATTGAATTCCTGGGTGCCGGTGTCATGCGGCGAGGCGACGTCGAACAGCGCCCGCCAGACGTCGTTCCAGTCCTTGGGGATCAGCCAGCTCAGGAAATCGAGGATATGCGGTAGCCGGTCGAAAAAGTGGCCGGCATTGGCCTCGTCGGCAAACCACATCGACCCGAACACCGCGGCCAGCAGCAGGCCGACGCCGAGCGCCGTGTAAAGACGCCGCAACGACGTCTGGCGCTGCCAGGAGGAGGCAAGCTGCAGGTTCGTGTCAGAGCGGATTGTGGCTGAGATGGTCATGATCGTGGACATGCAAAAAGGGCGGCGCTTGGCAACGCCGCCCTTTTCGATTTTGCCGTCAGCCGCCGATGGCAGCTTTGCGGGCTTCGACGATGACGCTGTAGAAGTCCGGCTTGACCGGAACGTAGCCGGTGAAGTCGCCGCCTTCGACGCCCTCGAAGCAGGCCTTGTCCTTCTTCGGCAGGTCGGTGAAGAAAGCGGTGAGCTTGGCGGTCATGTCGTCGCCGAGCGCGGTGCGCACGACCAGCGGGCCGTTCGGGATCAGGCCCGAGCGCCAGACTTCGACGAAGTCGTTGGGGTCGACGGCGCCCTTGGCGACTTCCTTGTGGAAGGTGCCGGAGGTGTAGCCATTCTTGAAGTCGCCGATGCCCGAGGAATCGTCCACCGCCACGTCGACCTTGCCGTCGCGGACGGCGAGAATGTTGTTCTCATGGCCGCCATTGAACTGGGTCGAAGCGAAGAAGGCCTCGTTCGAGGCGCCGGTGTCCTTCGGGATCTGGGTCAGCGGGATCAGATAGCCCGAGGTCGAATCCGGATCGGCGTAGCCGAGCTTCTTGCCCTTGGCCGACTTGATGTCGGTGATGCCGGAAGATTTGAGCGCCAGGCCGACCGAATAATAGCCGGTGGCACCGTCGGTCTGCTGGGTGGTGAGGATCGGGGTGACCGCCTTCGGGTCCTTGATATAAACGCTGGCGTAGCCGGAAGCGCCGAGCTCGGCGAAATCGAGCGTGCCGCCGAGCAGGCCCTGGATGACGCCGTCATAGTCGGCGGCCGGGAACAGCGACACTTTTTCAAAGCCGAATTCGGTCTTCAAATGGTCGGCCAGGCACTGGTAGTTGCGCAGCCGGTCGGTTTCGTTTTCGCCGCCAAGGATGCCGACGCGGAATTCCTTCATGTCGGCGGCATGAGCGGCACTGGTTGCCATGGCGAGCACCGAAACGGCGCTGAGAACCATCTTCCTGAACATTTGATATCTCTCCTGTAAGTTCCGGCCCCGCGCCGGCAGCGTTCTTGATCTTGACAGATGCCCTTGACGCGGGCTGGCGATCCCAGCCGCTCAGTAGCCCGGGAATGCGGGTTCGAGCGGGCTGGCGGATGCTTCGATCTTTTGCTTGTAGGCGATGCTGGTCGAGGTGATCGCCTCGGAGATTTCGGCGCCATTGCTGTCGGCGCCGTAGACCTGGCGCACCGCCTCGCGGTTGAGTTCCTCCGGCGGGCCGTCGAAGACGACCTTGCCGGCGGCCATGCCGATGATGCGGTTGCAATAGGTGCGGGCGGTGTCCAGCGTGTGCAGATTGGTGACGACGGTGATGCCTTCGCGCAGATTGATGTCCTGCAAAGAGTCCATCACGACCTTGGCGTTGAGCGGGTCGAGCGAAGCGATCGGCTCGTCGGCGAGCAGCACCTTGGGCTGCTGCATCATGGCGCGGGCAATGGCGACGCGCTGCTGCTGGCCGCCGGACAGCGTGCCGGCCGGCTGCAATGCGGTGCGGGCAATGTCGAGGCGTTCAAGCGCTGCGATCGCCTCGGCGCATTCGGCGCGGGTGAACATGCCGAGCAGGTTGGAGAAGGTCGAGCGATGGTTGAGCCGGCCGAGCAGAACATTGGTCAGCACATCGAGGCGCGGCACAAGATTGAACTGCTGGAAGATCATGGCGCAGTCGCGCTGCCAGCGCCGAAGCGGCGAGCCGCGCAGCCGGGAAACGTCGGCGCCGTCAAAAAAAATCGACCCCTGGCTGGGGTCGATGAGACGGTTGATCATGCGAAGAAGGGTGGACTTGCCGGCGCCGGAACGGCCGATGATGCCGACCATCTGGCCCTGCGGGATCGACAGGTCGATAGCGCTGACGGCGGTGTTCTTGCCAAATCGGCGGGAGACGCCGCGGATTTCGAGGGTTGCTGACATGGCGTAGCTTCCAGTCCAGTCGCAGTTTGAAGGTCTGTTAACCCTCGCTAGCGCAGCCGCATGAACCTGCGGTGTCGGATTGATGTCAGTTTTGTTACCACCCACAGGCCCGTCGGCGACGGGTGACTGGTGCGCAATGGTCAGCCCAGCACCAGCAGCTCCTCGAAATGCTTCATGTCCCTGAAGCTGCAGAATGCCGGGGCCTTGAGTTCGATCACCGGGGCCTGCCGGGAGAACCGAGCGAGACAGTCTGCGAACAGATCCTGCCATGCGGCCGCCCTGTCGTCGGCAAGACGGCGGATCTGGTAGGCAAAGGTGATGTGGAAGGCATAGCTGTCGTGATCGGGATGGCGATAGCCGAACGGCACCGACAGCGCGTCGCGCCATGCGCTCATGGCGCGCACGTCGTCATCGGTCGCACCGGCTACGGTGAGACCTGTCGGCACGACCTCGATCACTTTTATGTTGAACGGGGCGAGGCCCTCGAAGCCCTTCAGGCGTTCCAGATAGAGGCTGGTCATGTCGTCGATGCTGGTGTCGAGCGGCACATCCTGCGGCCAGTAGGGCAGCCGGCGGCGGTATTCGATGATGCCCTGGAACAGGGTCATGTGAAGGCTGGATATGGGCGTGAAGGCGAGGCGATCGGCGTCGGGCATGGCAAGCATGCGCTCGCGCACCTCGATGACCACCGCTTCGGACGGTGAGCCGTTCACGAGATGGCTGACGACCGTGTTGCCGGGTTCGGGCAGGAAATTGCCTGACGTGTCGTAGCGGGTGCCGAGATGCACCGGTGGTTTGGGGTTGGTTCCTTCGAAATAGCCGGCGAGCGAGGGTCTGATAGTTTGGGGCATTGCGATCTCCAAAGGGAACACCGCCTCCTGTCCGACTCCTGTGTCAGAGATGTGAATCGGGCTGGTCTTATGACGACAATGTGATGGGCTACGCGCCGTACTTGTCCAGGAAGGCTTCCGCCTCGAGCTCGCGGAAATCGTCAAGCGCGGCGCGCAGTCTTGCGTGGTCCCAATCCCACCAGGCAAGCGTCTGATAGCGTTCCGCGGTTCGGCGGTCGAAGCGCTCGCGGATCGGTTTTGCAGGCACGCCACCGACGATGGTGTAGGGCGCGACATCCTTCGACACGACCGCGCCGGCGCCGACCGCGGCGCCATCGCCGACGGTGACGCCGGGCAGGATGGTCGAGCCGTGGCCGAGCCAGGTGTCGTGGCCGATGGTGACGCGCTTGGCGCGGCGCTGGGCGAAGAATTCGCTCTCGTGCTCGGCGTCGTCCCAATAGTCGGAGGCGCGGTAGGTGAAGTGATGCAGCGTCGGCCGCCATGTCGGGTGGTTGGTGGCGTTGATGCGCACGGCGGCTGCGATGTTGGAGAACTTGCCGATGGTTGCGCACCAGACGGCGCAATCCTGCATCATGTAGGAATAGTCGCCGAGAATGCTCTCCGAGACCCGGCTGCGGTCGGCGATCTCGGTCCAGCGGCCGAGCGTCGAATTCTCGACCTCCGCCGTCGGATGGATCAGCGGCGTTTCCGACAGTTTTCTCGTCATGCCGCGATTTTTCCCGGAGCGAAAGCGGTGACGTCGATGATGCGGTCGGCAACCGCCTCGCGCACATCGTGGTCATGGAAGATGCCGAGCAGGGCGACATCAGCCGCCTTCTTGGTGGCGATGAGTTCGATCACCACGTCGCGGTTGGTGGCATCGAGCGATGCGGTCGGCTCGTCGAGCAGCAGGATCGGGTGCTCGGTGATGAAGCCGCGCGCGATGTTGACGCGCTGCTGCTCGCCGCCGGAGAAGGTCGCCGGCGGCAGCGCCCAGAGTTTTTCCGGCAGGTTGAGCTGCGCCAGCAAGGCGCGTGCCTTGGCTCTGGCTGCCTCGCGCTCCGCTCCGCGCTCGACCAATGGTTCGGCGACGACATCGAGGGCCGAAACGCGCGGCACGGTGCGCAGGAACTGGCTGACATAGCCGATCGTTTGCCGGCGCACGGCAAGCACCGTGCGCGGACTGGCGTTGGCGAGATCGATCAGTCCGTCCTCGTGCTGGACGATGATCTGGCCCTCGTCGACGGCATAATTGCCGTAGAGCATCTTGAGGATCGAGCTCTTGCCGGCGCCGGACGGGCCGCCGAGCACGGTGCATTCGCCCGCCTTGATCGAGAAGGAGACACCGGCGACGACAGGCAACTTAATGCCGTCGCGCAGATGCATGGTGAAGCTCTTGGCGACGTCGGAAACAACGAGGGGCGTCGGCATGGTCACACCTGTAGAATGGAAGAAACGAGAAGCTGCGTGTAAGGCGCACGCGGGTCGTCGAGGACGCGGTCGGTGAGACCGCTTTCGACCACGCGGCCGTCCTTCATCACCATCATGCGCTGCGACAGAAGGCGTGCCACGGCAAGGTCGTGGGTGACGACGATCGCGGCGAGACCAAGATCGGTGACCAGACCGCGCAACAGGTCAAGCAGGCGTGCCTGCACCGAGACGTCGAGGCCGCCGGTCGGCTCGTCCATGAACACCAGCCGCGGGCCGGTGACGAGGTTGCGGGCGATCTGCAGGCGCTGGCGCATGCCGCCGGAAAAGGCGCGCGGCTCGTCGTCGATGCGGTCCTCGTCGATCTCGACGCGCGACAGCCAGTCGACGGCGGTGGCGCGGATTTTTCCATAGTGGCGATCGCCGACCGCCATCAGCCGCTCGCCGACATTGGCGCCGGCCGATACCGTCATGCGCAGGCCGTCGGCCGGGTTCTGGTGGACGAACCCCCAGTCGGTGCGCATCAGGAAGCGGCGCTCGGCCTCGCTCATCCGGTAGAGCTCGCGGTACTGACAGTCGCGCATGCGGTAGCTGGCGGTGCCGGAGGAAGGCAAGAGCCGTGTCGACAGGCAGTTGAGCAGCGTCGTCTTGCCGGAGCCGGACTCGCCGACGACAGCCAGGACTTCGCCTGGCCAAAGATCGAAGGTAACGTTCTCGCAGCCGACGCGCGAGCCGTAGAATTTGGACAGCGCCGAGACGCGCAGCAGCGGTTCGTCGGTCATTGCGCCGGCTCCAATTTTTCCGGGGTAGAATGGGTTTCCGAGATTTCCGGGGCAAGATGGCCGCGATGGCCGCCTTCGCGCCGCTTCTCGCAATGATCGGTGTCGGAGCAGACGAACATGTGGCCGCCATGGTCGTCGAGGATGACTTCGTCGAGATAGACATTCTCGGCCGCGCACAGCGCGCAGGGCTGGTCGAAGGTCTGCACCTCGAACGGATGATCCTCGAAGTCGAGGCTGACGACATCGGTGAAGGGCGGCACGGCATAGATGCGCTTTTCGCGACCGGCGCCGAACAATTGCAAGGCCGGCGAGCGGTGCATTTTGGGATTGTCGAATTTCGGCGTCGGCGAGGGGTCCATCACATAGCGGCCCTCGACCTTGACCGGATAGGCATAGGTGGTGGCGATACGGCCGTGCTTGGCAATGTCCTCGTAGAGCTTGACATGCATCAGGCCGTATTCCTCCAGCGCATGCATTTTGCGCGTCTCGGTCTCGCGCGGTTCGAGAAAGCGCAGCGGTTCGGGGATCGGCACCTGATAGACCAGCACCTGCCCGGCGCTGAGCGGATGTTCGGGGATGCGGTGGCGGGTCTGGATGATGGTAGCGGTTGCCGTGTCGGTGGTGACGGCGACATTGGCGACCTTCTTGAAGAAGGCGCGGATCGAGACGGCATTGGTGGTGTCGTCGGCGCCCTGGTCGATGACCTTCAGCACATCGTCGGGGCCGATGATCGAGGCAGTGACCTGGACGCCGCCAGTGCCCCAGCCATAGGGCATCGGCATTTCACGCGAAGCGAACGGCACCTGATAACCGGGGATGGCGATGCCCTTGAGGATGGCGCGGCGGATCATCCTTTTGGTCTGCTCGTCGAGATAGGCGAAGTTGTAGGTGGCGATGTCGGTCATGGCGATCACATCCACATTGTGCTATCGAATCGGCGTCCAGGACGCGGAAACAGGGGCGACATCGGATGACCCAAACCGGTTGGATGCATCTCGGAATCCTGCTGCTGGTGTTTGTCGGCGTGGTCGCTTTTGTTCTTCGAAGAATGGTTCTGCCCGCGCCGAGGGAGGGCGCGCACGGCGAAAACATTGGCGGCAGCAGCGGCTACGGCGGAGGGCATGGCGGCCATTCGCACGACAGCGGCGGCGGTCATGGCGGGTCGGGCGACTAGGCTCATTCCGCCGCCTCCTTCTTTTCTTCCAGGACGCCGGCATTTTCACGGGTTTCGTACTCGGCGCGCATGCGGCGCACGAGGTCGAGTTCGGCCTGGAAGTCGACATAGTGCGGCAGTTTCAGATGCTCGACGAAGCCGGTCGCCTGGACATTGTCGGAATGCGAAATGACGAACTCCTCGTCCTGCGCGGCGGCAACGACATCCTCGCCGAGTTCGGTTGCCCGCAACGCCCGGTCGCACAGCGCCATGGCCATCGCCTTGCGCTCGCTCTGCCCGAAGACCAGGCCATAGCCGCGCGTGAATTGCGGCGGCGCCTTGGCCGAACCCTTGAACTGGTTGACCATCTGGCATTCGGTGACGCGGACGCTGCCGAGCGGCACGGCGAAGGGCAGTTCCGGCACGTCGAGCTCCAGCTCGACTTCGCCGATACGAACCTCGCCGACAAAGGGGTGGTTGCGGGCATAGCCGCGTTGCGTGGAATAGCCGAGCGCCAGCAGAAACCCTTCGTCGCCGCGTGACAGCGCCTGCAGCCGGATGTCGCGCGCCATCGGAAATTCCAGTGGCTCGCGGGTGATGTCGCCGGGGACATGATCCCCAGGCATCTCGCCATCCGGCTCGATCAGACCTTCGCGGGCGAGGATCGCCGAGACGCGCGGCATTGCCTCCGCCTCGCCGGCGCGTTGCAACGGTTCGGCGACTTCGGCGCCGGCGGCAAGCTCGGGGTCGAGCAGCCGGTGCGTGTAGTCGAAGGTGGGCCCAAGCAACTGGCCACCGGGCAGGTCCTTGTAGGTTGCCGACACGCGCCGCTCGACCAGCATCGTGCCGGTATCAATGGGGTTGCTGTAGCCGAAGCGCGGCAGCGTGGTGCGGTAGGCGCGCACCAGGAAGATCGCCTCGATCATGTCGCCGCGCGCCTGGACGATGGCGAGTGCGGCCAACTCGCGATCATAGAGCGAGCCTTCGCTCATCACCCGGTCGACGCCGAGCGCCAGCTGCTCGACGATCTGGTCGAGGCGCAGTGCCGGGACCGAACGATCGCCGCGCCGGCGGTCAGCGAGCAGGCTGTGGGCATTGGCGATAGCGGCCTCACCGCCTTTTACCGCGACATACATTTTACGCCTCCATCGTCTTGATGCGCGTCGTTCGCGGCAGGCAGGCGACGCCCTCGGGCGCTGCCAGGATGATGTCGACGCCGCGCGGAAAGCGCCCGACGTTCTGCTTCCACTGTTCGACGAAATGCCGCGGCATCTGCGCCGGCGCGATGGTCGCGCTGGTTTCGATGCCGGGACCTTCGAGCAGCAGCGGGGTGCCGAAGGTGAGGTCGCTGACCCGCAGGATCAATGTCGTCGAGCGATCGGGATAGTCCTGCGTGCCTTGCGAGAAACCGTCGAGGGCTGCCATCTCCGCAGGGTTGGCGATCACAGCGAAATGCGCATCGGCCGGCGTGTTGGCGAGCGGCGCGCCGGTGTGGAAGCCAAGCCAGGATTTCACCGCCGCGGACGCCTGCAGAGCAGGGTCGAGCCAGAGCGGGGTGTCGTTGTCGCATAGCGCCAGCGCGATGGCGCCGGCGGTCGCCGACAGCGGCGCCGGCGGGCGCGCGAAGGCGGGCAAACGCTGCACGCTGCCCGGCCGCGCCATGGCGTCCATGACCGCACGGAAGACTGTCTGGGCGTTGAACACCGGATCGGCGAAGCCGCCGTCGATCGATTGGGCTGCGATATCCATCAGTCTTCTCCGCGCACCAGGGTGAAGAAATCCACTTTCGTAGCCGCCGTCTCGGCGTGGCGTTTTTTGCGCGCCTCGCCTTGGGCAGCCCGCAACGGCGACACCAGCGCGGTCTCGACCGCCTGGCGTTGCGCGGGATCCTGCCAGAGCGCGTCGGCGATCGCGGCCAGCCTCGCCTTCTTGCGGTCGCGGCCGAGCATGTAGCTGTGGCCGACCTGCCCGCTCGGCAGCCGCACGGTGGCGCGGGTGACCGTGGCTTCACCGACATTGAAGGGCGCGCCGCCGCCGCCAATCCGGCCGCGTACGGTGACCAGGCCGGTTTCAGGGCCGCGCAGAAGCTCGGCTTCCGAGGTCAGGCCGGCCTCGTTCCAGAGCCGGGCGATATCGTCGCCGCTGGCCTGCGCCAGCGTCGCCATGACGGCTTTGCGCTCGGCCTGGTCGCGCGCTTCCTGTCCTCGCATGCAGCAACTCCCTGACTATGTAAAATTTGTCTAGTGATATAGACAACTAGACAAATTATACCTATTATCTAACCCGTGTCCATGACGGGTGGATGACAGGGCGTGATCGGGGGCAAGGATGTCCGGGCAAAAGATGGTGAGCAGTATTGAACGGCGCAGCGGCGTCTCGCTGTGGCGGCAGATCGCCGACCAGATCCTGCATTCGATTGCCGCTGGCGACTTTGCCGAGAATGCCGTGCTGCCGCCGGAGGTGGCGTTGGCCGAACGCTACGGCGTCAATCGTCACACGGTGCGCAGCGCCATATCAGCCCTGGTGCAGGACGGCGTGCTTCGAGCCGAACAGGGACGCGGCACATTTGTGCTGTCGCGCAAACGGCTGTCCTATCCGATCGGCGCGCGGACGCGGTTTTCGACGGGCCTGCAAGGACAGACGTCGGAACGGCATATCGTGCTGCTTACATCAGTGGTCGAGCCGGCCAGCCAGCGCGTCGCCGAGGGGCTTGGCCTTGCCCGAGGCATCGAGGTGATCCGGCTGGAGACGCGCGGCGAGGCCGATGGACGGCCGGTGTCGCGCGCTGCCAGCTGGTACGAGGCAGAGCGTTTCGCCGGCATCGATGCCGTGATGGCGGAGACAGGATCCATCACCGCTTCGCTCAAGCGCTTCGGCATCGACGATTATCTCCGGCAGTCGACTGTTCTGTCCGCGCGCCACGCCGATGCCGCCGACCTCGCCGATCTCGATCTGCAGCCGGGCGCCATCGTGCTGGTCGCCACCGCTGTCAATGTCACGCCGGACGGCCAGCCGATCCAGTTTGCAGAAACGCGGTTTCCGGCCGAGCGGGTGGAGTTGAAGCTCTCGGCTCTGTGACCAAGGGCTCGAGACGGTAAGCTATCCGACCTCGATGACCGCCTTGATCAGGCCGGATTTCTCATGCGCCCAGCGAGCCAGATCGCGCGGCGTGCCGGCGAGCGTCGTGCGATGCGTGACGAGCTTGCCTAGCGGCACGGCGCCGTTGCGGATCGAGGCGGCGACGTGGTCGAAGTCGGCCTTGAGCGCATTGCGGCTGCCGACCAGCGTCATCTCACGTTTGTGGAACTCGGGGTCTGAGAAAACGATGTCGTCCTTGACGACGCTGACCAGCACCAGCATGCCGCCATGCGCGACATGAGCGAAGGCCGACTCCACGGAGGCGGTGTTGCCGGTGGCGTCGAAGACGACATCGAAGCCCTCGCCGCCGGTAGCGTCCCGCACCAACTCGGCTGCCGCTTTTTGTGAGCCGTCGAGCGTCGCGAAGCCGAGCTCGTTTGCGGCGAAAGCCAGCCGCTCGCTGCTCATGTCGAGCAGGCTGACGTCGAGCCCGGCGATACCGGCGAAGATGGCCGTGCCGAGCCCGATCGGGCCGGCGCCGATCACCAGCGTGCGGGCCCCCGGTTCGGCGCGGGCGCGGCGAACGGCATGCGCGCCGATGGCGAGGAATTCGACAGCGGCGGCGTCCGCCAACGACAAGCCGTTGGTCGGATAGAGATTTTGTGCCGGGACAAGAATTTGCTCGGCCATGGCGCCGTCACGATGGACGCCGAGCACCTCGATCTTGACGCAGCAATTGGGCTTGCCGTGCCGGCAGGCGATGCATTTGCCGCACGCGAGATAGGGGTTGATGACGACCGGTTCACCGATGGCCAGATCAACGCCTTCGCCGGCCTCGACGACGGTGCCCGACACCTCGTGGCCCATGATGCGGGGGTAGGCGAGGAACGGGTGCTTGCCCTCGAAGATGTGGTAGTCCGTGCCGCATATGCCGACATGGCTGACCGCGACCAGCGCCCAACCCGCAGGCGGCGCGCCGGGTGCGGCGCGATCTTCCAGGACAAGATCGCCGGGCGAGCGGCAGATAACGGCTTTCATTCAGCAATTCCAGTGTTCAAAAAGGCGCCGGTCCGTCGAGCGGACCGGCGCAGTCAGGGAGGATTATTTGCCGCGACGGCGCAGGCCGTCGAAGTAGACGATGACGATGATCAGCACACCGGTGATGATACGCTGCCAGAAGGCGTTGACGTTAAGCAGGTTGGCGCCGTTGTTGATGGTGGCGAGGATGAAGGCGCCGAGCAGCGGACCGTGCACCGAGCCGACCGCGCCGAACAGCGAGGTGCCGCCGATCACCGACGAGGCGATCGCCTGCAGCTCCCAGCCCTCGGCCTGGGTCGGGTTGCCGATGCCGATGCGCGAGGCGAGCAGCACGCCGACGAATGCCGCGCAGAGACCCGAGAGCGTGTAGGCCATGAAGATGGTGCGCTGGACGTTGACGCCGGACAGGCGCGAGGCCTCGGCGTTCGACCCGACCGAGAACAGGTACCGGCCCCAGCGGCTGTGATGCAGGAAGACATAGGCGGGTATGCCGACCAGCAGGACCATCCAGAACAGATTGGGGATGCCGAGGAAGGAGTTGCGCGAGAATTCCTGGAAAGCATCATTGTTGATCGAGATCGAGTTGCCGTTGGTCATCAAAAGGCCAATACCGCGCAGCGAGGTCAGCGTCGCCAGCGTGATGATGAAGGGCGGCAGGCCCATCTTGACGATGCCGAAGCCGTGGAACAGGCCGATGGCGACGCCGACCAGCAGGGTGAGCAGAATGGCGAGGAAGACCGGGACGCCGGCATTGATCAACATCGCGGCGATGACGGTGGCGAAGCCGACCACCGCGCCGACAGACAGATCGATGCCGCCGGTGATGATGACGAAGGTCTGGCCGACCGCCAAAATGGCGATCATCGAACCCTGACGCAGCAGATTCGAGATGTTGTTGGCCGACGCGAAGCTCGATGTGGATAACGACAGGATGACCCACAGCAGCACCAGCAACGCCAGCAGCGTCAGTCCGAACAGGGCGTTGTAATTGCGCTTCGGTTTTTCGGCAGGAATCGCCTCGGTGCTCATGTCTTTCCTCCCAACTTTTCTTGTTTCTCGGCGAGCGCCTGTGAAAGAATGTCCTCGTGATCGGCGGTGTGGAACCCGTGCGTGGCCACCAGCTTGCCGCGGCGGAACACGTGCAGCGTGTCGGCCAGTTCATAGACCTCCGGCAAATAGGACGAGATTAGGATGATGCCGGCGCCCTTCGACAAGAGCGCGCTGAACAGGCGGTAGATTTCCGCCTTGGTGCCGACATCGACGCCAACCGTCGGCTCGTCGAAGATGAACAGCTCGGCGCCATGGGCCAGCCATTTGCCGATGACGATCTTTTGCTGATTGCCGCCGGAAAGGCTGGAAGCCAACGCATGGCGCGTCGGCGTCTTGATCCTGAGGCCAGCGATCTGGCGGTCGGCCTCAGCCTTCTCTTTCGCGTTCGATATCAACAGATTGTTGGAGATGCGCTTGTAGATCGGCAGGTTGAGGTTGAGGCCGACCGGCAAATTGAGACAAAGGCCCTGGTCGCGGCGGCTTTCCGGCGCCAGCGCCATGCCGAGCTTGATCGCGTCATGCTCGGAGTTGATCTGGACGTCCTTGCCTTCCCACAGGACCTGGCCGGCCGACTTCTTGTGCCGGCCATAGAGCGTGGTGACGAATTCGCTGCGCCCGGCGCCGATCAGGCCGTAGAGCCCGACGATCTCGCCGGCACGGACTGTCATCGACACGTTTTCGAAGCCCTTGCCCGAGAGGTTCCTGGCCTCGACGATCGCGGCACCCGGAGTGAAATGCTCCTTGTGGTAGATTTGTTCGATCGAGCGGTTGATCATCAGCTTGACCAGTTCTGCGTCATTGGTCTCGCTGATGTTCCTGGTGCCGACCAGCGTGCCGTCGCGCAGCACCGAAACACGATCGGCGAGCTCGAACACCTCCTCCATCCGGTGGCTGATATAGATGATTGTCACGCCTTCGGACTTCAGGCGGCGGATCAAGGTGAAGAGCTGGTCGGCCTCCTTACGGGTCAGGTAGGCGGTCGGCTCGTCGAAGATCAGGAATTTGGTGCCGCGCACGGTGGCGCGGGCGGCGGCGATCAGCTGCTGCTGGCCGATGGTCAGATCGCCCAATGTGACATGCGCCGGCAAGTCGAAGCCGAGATCATCGATGATCTTCTGCGCTTCCTTGACCATGGCGCGCTGCTGCAGGATGCCGAAGCGCGAATTCTCCTCGCCGAGGAACATGTTGGCGGCGACGGTCAGATGACGACAGAGCACAACTTCCTGATGGACGGCGTTGATGCCGAGCGCCATCGCCTCATGCGGGGTCGCCAGTGCAGCCGGTTGGCCCTCCCAGATCACTTCTCCGGAGGTGCGCGGCATGACGCCGGTCAAAAGCTTGATGAGCGTGGATTTGCCGGCACCGTTCTCGCCGACGATGGCGTGGATCTCGCTTGCCTTGAAGGCAAGGTCCACCGGCTTCAAGGCGTGAGTGCCGGGATAACGCTTTTCCAGCCCGCGCAATTCGAGGATGGTCCTGCCGGGCTCCAGCGCGGGAGCCGGATGCAGTTCGTGCGCCGTCGGCGTCATGGCGATCCTCCCAGATTGGCCTCGCGGCTGGCACCCGGCGAGGCTGTGATCGTCTTTTCAAACAGCCTAACCGAAGCCGGCCGATTGCCAAGCCGCTTGTGGCGGCGGATGTTTCCGGGGCGCGACGCCCCGGAAACGGTTTCGAACACCGGCTGCTTAGAGCTTCGGATTGAGCAGCGCGTCGATCTTGGGATCCTTCATGTTGTCCTTGGTCACGAGATTGGCACCGGTGTCGACGTTTGCCTCCACCTTCTCGCCCTTCGAGGCGGCGAGCGCGGTCTTGATGCCGTCATAGCCCATCCGGTACGGATCCTGGACGACGAGGCCGGAAATGACGCCATCATTGAGGAACTTGATCAGCTTCTCGTCGCTGTCGAAGCCGATCAGCCCGACCTTGCCGGCAAGGTTGTTCTCGGCGATCGCCTGGCCGACGCCTTGCGCCATGATCAGGTTTGACGCGAAGATGCCCTTCAGGTCCGGATTGGCAGTGATCAGGTCGGTCGCGATGTTGAGGCCGGTGGTGGCCTGGCCGTCGGCGTATTTGTCGGCGATCAGTTCGAGGCCGGGATATTTGGCCTTGAGCTGTTCCTTGAAGCCTTGCGCGCGCTGTTCGAGCGAGCCGGCGCCGGGGAGCGCGGTGATAAGCGCAACCTTGCCCTCGACCTTGCCGCCGTTGGCGGCGCCGATCGCGGCGGCGAGACCGTCAGCTGCGACGCGGCCGCCCTGCACGTTGTCGGTGGTCAGGAACGAGGTGAAGGCCTTGGAGTCGGCGCCGGAGTCGATGCCGATGACCTTGACCTTGGCCGCGGCCTCGTCGATCGGCTTGCCGAGCGCCTTGGCTTCGGTCGGCGCGATGACGACGGCGGCCGGGTTGCCGGCGACGGCGTTCTCGAGGATCGAGATCTGGCCGTTGACGTCGGTCTCAGCCTGGGCGCCGAGCTCCGGCACATTGACGCCGAGATCCTTGCCCGCCTTGCGGGCGCCGGCCAGGACGATCTGCCAATAGAAGGACGTGGTGTCCTTGACGATGATCGGAATGGTCACGTCCGCCGCCGAAGCCGGCGCCGTGTGCAGCGCGCCGGCAAGCATCGAGGCGGCTGCAAGCGCAACAAGTGAGCGGCGGTTGAGAATGCTGGTCACGAATTTCATTAGGAATCCTCCCTAGATCGCCCGGTGAAGGTTACGGAAGCTCCATTCGGATAGGCGTGGCCCCAACGGAACTTTATCAATAAAAAACAGTTGCCGCTTTTTGATAGTGCATCGACCCAGCCGACGCAAGCGGTGTTTCATATCGGCCTGCACATGGCTCGGCGGCGAAGGAAGTCTCCCTTACCGATCCTCCGTGGCACGTTCCGACGCTCCCGATCCTCCACGACCGCTATGGAATATTAATTCCATCGATCAGTCAATATGGAATGTTCATTCTTTCTTGAGAATCGGGTGAGCGTGGCTTTTCGTCAGCCGAGCTCCTGCACGATGGTGTATGGAGCGTAGCGGGCGAATTCTGTTTGCGGCACCTTGATGTCGAACAGGTCGAGATTGCGTGTCAGGTTGGCGGCTTTGGCCGTTCCGGTCAGCACGCTGGCCACGACAGGTTCGTGCAGTGGAAACTGCAACGCCGCCGCCGCCAGCGGATAGCCGCCCTCATCAGCGATTTTCTCCATCGCGCCGACACGCTCGAGTATGTCCTGCGTCGCCGGCGCATAGTCGAAATGGGCGCCATGCACCGGCCCGGTCGCGAGGATGCCGGAGTTGAAGACACCGCCGATGATCAGCGTGGTCTGGCGCTGACGGCAAAGTGGCAGCAGCTCGGCCTCGGCCGAGCGGTCGAGCAGCGAATAGCGGCTGGCGAGCAGGATGCAGTCGAGCGGCGCTTCGCGCAGAACGTCGAGGCAGATTTGCACCTCGTTGACGCCGAGCCCGTAGGCGGAAATCACGCCGGACGATTTCAGCTCTTCCAGCGCCTTCAGGCCGCCATCCATCAGCTGGCGAAAGTGCAGCTTCGTCTTCTCGACGCCATGCGTATAGGCGCCAATGTCGTGGACAAACAGGATGTCTATCCGGTTTAGCCCGAGCCGCGCGTAGGAGAACTCGACCGAGCGCATGATACCGTCATAGGAATAGTCGTAGTCGAGCGCGAAAGGCAGCGGGTCGACATAGGAGTGATCGGGAACCTGGTCTTCCGGCACGGGACGGAACAGCCGTCCGACCTTGGTCGACAAGACATAGGAATCCCGCGGCTTGTAGCGCAGGAAATCGCCGGTCCGACGTTCCGACAGGCCAAAGCCATAGAAGGGCGCGGTGTCGAAATAGCGCAGGCCGGCCTCCCAGGCGGTCTGCAGCGTTTCCATCGCCGCCTCGCGCGGGCAGGCCCGGTAGAGACCGCCGATGGCCGCACCGCCAAAACTTATCTCGGTGACCTCGAGCGCAGTCGTGCCGATGCGGCGTTTGTTCATCCGAAGCCTCCCCGAGAGCATTTCGCCATTTCAAGAAAACGGCGGACTGTTTTGACGCAATTCCGGACGGAAAACCGATTGCACTTTTCCTGGAATTGCTCTGCGGGCTGTCTTTTGCGGCCCATGTTTTTTTGGTGTTTACAGCGTGGCGCCGAGATGCCACGGCACGAATTCGTTGTCGCCGTAGCCGAACGCCTCGCTCTTGGTCTTGCGGCCCGACGCCGTCTCGACGATCAGCTCGAAGAGCTCGCGGCCCATGCCGGCGATGGTCTTTTCACCCGAAGCGATGACGCCGCAATTGACGTCCATGTCCTCTTCCATCTGCTGATACATGGTCGAGTTGGTGGCGACCTTGATCGAGGGCGTCGGCCGGCAGCCGAAGCAGGAGCCGCGGCCGGTGGTGAAGACGATGATGTTGGCGCCGCCGGCCACCTGGCCTGTCGCCGAGACCGGGTCGTAGCCGGGCGTGTCCATGAACACCAGGCCGCTGCCGGTGACCTTCTCGGCATAGCCGAAGACGCCGTTGAGCGGCGTCTGGCCGCCCTTGGCGACCGCGCCCAGCGACTTTTCCAGAATGGTGGTCAGGCCGCCGCGCTTGTTGCCGGGCGAAGGGTTGTTGTCGATCGACGCGCCATGCTTGGCGACATGCTCTTCCCACCATTTGATATAGCCGTCGAGCTTGGCGGCGATTTCAGGCGTCGCCGCGCGATAGGCGAGCAGATGCTCGGCGCCATAGATCTCCGTTGTCTCGGACAGGATGCCGATGCCGCCAACGCCGGCCAGGATGTCGACGGCCGCACCCAGCGCCGGATTGGCCGTGATGCCCGACATACCGTCGGAGCCGCCGCATTGCAGACCGACGACGATCTCGCTGACGGGGATCGGCTCACGCTGCAATGTACCGACTTCCTCGGCGATTTCCGCCAGCACGCCCATCGCCTTTTCCACCGATTTGCGCGACCCGCCGGCGTCCTGGATGTTGAAATGGCGTTTTCCGGCCGCAGCACCCTTCTGGCCGTAAAGGGTAAGCTGGTTGACCTCGCAGCCGAGGCCGACCATCAGTACGCCGCCGAAGTTCGGATGACGGGTATAGCCGGCGAGCGTGCGGTGCAGCACCATCATGCCGTCACCGGTGCCGCTCATGCCGCAGCCCTGGCCGTGGACGATCGGCACGAAGCCGTCGATCCCCGGATATTTCGGCAACAGCACACGATTGGCCTCATCGGCAATGGCGTGGCAGACGGTAGCCGAGCAGTTTACGCTGGCTATGATGCCGATGAAGTTGCGGGTGCCGGCACGGCCGTCGGCGCGGCGATAGCCCATGAAGGTTCTGACACGGTCGGCGTCCGTCGCGTGTTCGGCCTCGCTTGGCGGCACCACCGGCAGGCGGCCGCTCTCGAAAACCAGATTGTGCGAATGGACGTGGTCGCCTGGCGCGATGTCTATCGTGGCGCGGCCGATGGCCTGGGCATACTTGACCACCGCCTCGCCGGCGGCGATAGGCTTGATCGCCACCTTGTGGCCGGGCTCGATCAAGGCCGTGGCAACGGCGCCGCCGGGAAGCGCGGTGCCGATCTCGATGCGGCCATTGGCGACCGCGACATTGTCGGCGGGGGACAGAAGAATGCTGTTCGAGGCGTTCACGGGCAGTTTCCTGGGTCTGTTCCTGGGGGATGCGCGGATTGACACGCGTCTGTTTACATATAATGTCTTTTATCGGGAAAAAACATTTTTGCGTCAATTGTTTTTTCAGGGGGAGAGACCATGCATCCGATGGACGCGTGGGTTGTAGGAAGCCGCGTCTGACACGCACAGCGTTTTGCTTTGCTGGGTCATGCGCGAGGACATGGTGATATCGCGCTTCAAGCCAGCCACAGCAAGCGCCGGCGCGCAACGGGGCAGGGATGTCGAAGAGCAACAACGTTTACAAGGACGCCTATAACAGAGGTCTGCGGCTGCTCGATGAAACGCAGAGCCTGCCGTCGGAACCGGAGCTTGGCACTATGCTCGGCGTCAGCCGCACCACGGTGCGCACCATCCTGGCGCGCATGGAAGAGACCGGGCTGATAGCGTGGAACAAACGCAGCAAGACAGTGCTCAGGGCGCCGAAGCCGGATGATTTCTTCCCCGAGGAGGAAACCGACACGCTGGCCCAGATCATCGAGCGCTCGTTCATGCGCAGGCTGCTCGCCGGCGGCGCCGAGGCCGGGATGCAGATCAATGAGCTCGAGCTGGCGCGCGAGATCGGCGTCGGCACCACCAGCGTGCGCGAATTCCTGATCCGGTTCTCCCGCTTCGGCCTGATCGAGAAACGGCGCAACAGCCACTGGGTCCTGAAGGGCTTTACGCGAGCCTTTGCGCTGGAACTGACCGAAATCCGCGAAATGTTCGAGATACGCTCGGCGGCAGCCTTTGCCGCCTTGCCGCAGGACAGTCCGGTCTGGGCCGACCTCGACCGGCTGGAGGACGAGCACCGGCTTCTGGCCAGCGAGATCTCCACCCGCTTCAACGAATTCTCGGAGCTCGACGAACGCTTCCACCGGCTGATCCACCGCGCCTCGCACAACCGCTTCATCGTCGATTTCTACGACGTCATCGCCATGATCTTCCACTATCACTACCAGTGGAACAAGGCGCAGGAACGCGAGCGCAATGAAGTCGCGGTGAGCGAGCATCTCGCCTATATCGCCGCGCTGAAATCGCGCGATCTCGGCAAGGTCGACGTTGCCTGCCGCAAGCATCTGAAGTCGGCGCGCCACACGCTGCTGACCTCGATCCCGGAGATTGGCGGCCGCACCGTTTCCTGAGCGCGCGACGCGCTCAGGAGTCTTGCCTATGCACGTCGTTATCCCAAGACCGCTGCGCACCCCCGGGTCGAGCCCGAGGGCATGCTTTTGGGCGACATGCATTGAACGCGCCGCGTTGCCGCAGCGATGATTTGGCGATTTTCCGGCTGCGAGTCGCGTGCTAGGTATTTGCCGTTGCTGCGTGAAGAGGCAGGTCTTTGAACATCCGGCGTAAGAGATGGAGCATGACGGCCGCGTTTGTCGCGGCCTGTGTGTTGCTGCTCCAGTCGACGCTCGGCGCGTTCGCTTTCGGCGCGGCGCCGGGCGCCTCGCAACTCGATGCCTTCGGCAATGTCATCTGCACCCATGAGGGGGCGGTCAAGCGTCCCGGTGGCGATCCGCACCAACAGCATATGCCGGCATGCTGCATGCTTGGCTGCAGCATGGTGTCAGCTGCCTATGCGCCGCCACCGGGTGTCGGCATAGGGCCGGTCAGCCTGTCCTTTGAATCGGTCGCCTTTGTCGTTCCGGTAGCCAGGCATCTGGACTTCACACGCGAGCGTTCTCCGGCCAATCCACGCGCGCCGCCGCTTACCGTCTGAAAACTGCCTCGCGTAACTTGCGCGAGCGACAATCATCCAATGATCGACATCGTTTGCGACCGGCAACGGCGCGACCTCACATCCATGGAGCCTAGCCATGTCCCGTTTTCTTCGTGCCACCGCGTCGCGCTGCACGCATTTCCTCCGCACACTCGAGCGCCGTCTTGGCGGCGCCGTCTTCGCCTTCGCCTTGTTGTTCGTCGGCGCCCATTCCGTCCTTGCGCATGAATTCAAGGGCGGCGACATCGAGATCGAGCATCCCTGGTCGCGCGCCACGCCGGCGGGCGCCAAGGTCGCCGGCGGCTACTTCACCATCGTCAACAAGGGCAGCGCGCCGGACCGGCTGCTGTCGATTTCCTCCGATATCTCGGCAAAAGCCGAACTGCATGAAATGGGGGTGAAGGATGGCGTCATGACCATGCGCCCGGTCGAGGGCGGCCTTGAAATCCCGGCGGGCGGCAAGGTCACGCTGGGTCCCGGCGCCTACCACATCATGTTCATGGATCTGAAGCAGCCGCCCAAGGAGGGCCAGATGTTTGCCGCCACGCTCACTTTCGAGAAGGCCGGAACGGTGAACGTCGAGTTCGCCGTGCAAGCCATCGGCAGCGCACCGCCCCAGGAAGACAACGACTGACCAATTGTTGCCAAGCGATTTTTCGAGAGGGACCATCATGAACAAGTATCTTTTGTCGGCCGCTGCATGTCTCGTCCTGGGGACAAGTGCCGCCTTCGCCCATATCACGCTCGAAACCCAGGAGGCGCCCGTCGGCTCGACCTACAAGGCCGTGCTGCGCGTGCCGCATGGCTGCGACGGTAAGGCGACGACTGCCGTGCGAGTGCAGATACCGGAAGGGGTCATTGCGGTGAAGCCGATGCCGAAGCCGGGCTGGACGCTGCAGGTCAAGAAGGGCAAATACGAGAAGTCCTACCAGCTCTATGGCGAGGCGGTGACGTCGGGCGTGAAGGAGGTCGACTGGAGCGGCGGCAGCCTGCCTGACGAATTTTATGACGAGTTTGTCTTCCGCGGCACGCTGGCCCCCGATCTGCCGGCCGGTCAAAAACTCTATTTTCCGGTGGTGCAGGAATGCGATGGCGCCACTACGCGTTGGATAGAGATTCCGGCGGCTGGTCAGGATGAGGATGCGCTGGAAGATCCGGCGCCCGGCCTCAACCTGCTGCCCAAGAAGTGATGCATTGGTGGCGCGCTGCTTCGAAGCGGCGCGCCGCTGTTTGGTGGATGGCATGAGCGTGGCCTGTTTCCAGCGGATAGGGCGGACAGTCGGCAGGTGCCTCGGCCTGCTGGTTGCGATCCTGCTGCTTGCCGTCCTCGCTACGCCAAACCAGGCCCTTGCCCATGCGGCGCTGATCAAGGCCGAGCCGGCCGACGGGGCGGTGCTGGAGCAGGCGCCGACGCAGTTTTCGCTGACCTTCAGCGAGCCGGTGTCGCCGCTGGTGCTGACCTTGGTGCGGCCCGACGGCTCGCCTGTTGCTCTGACCTCGTTCAGGCTCAACGACCAGACGGTTGCGATCGACAATCCGCAAAAGCTCGGGCCGGGCACACATGTGCTGAGCTGGCGGGTGATTTCCGCCGACGGCCATCCGGTCGGCGGTTCCGTGCTGTTTTCCGTCGGCGCGCCAAGTTCCGTGCCGGCGACGGGGGAGGCCGTTGACCTGGATCTGCGGTCGGCAATATGGACCGCCAAGCTTCTTCTCTACATCGGCCTCTTCCTCGGTGTCGGCGGCGCCTTCGCGCTGACCTGGCTGGCGCAAGGCGTGCGCTGGGGTCAGCGCTGCGTCATTGCCGCCATCCTGTGCGGCCTTGTCGTCGCACCCTTGTCGCTTGGTTTCCAGGGGCTGGATGCGCTGGGTGCGCCGCTCGCCCAGCTGACGCAGCCGCTGATCTGGCGCACCGGCCTCGCCACCAGCTTTGGCTGGACGGTGATGATCGGGCTGGCGGCGCTCGGGCTTGGCCTGCTGTCGCTGGCCGGGCCGCGCGCCGGCGCCAAGCCGCTGGCGCTCGCCGGACTGGCCGGTGTGGGCGTAGCTCTTGCCGCCAGCGGCCATGCCAGTGCGGCAGAGCCGCAATGGCTGACGCGGCCGATGGTGTTCCTGCACGGCACCGGCATCGCCTTCTGGGCCGGGGCGTTGCTGCCGCTCGGCCTGGCACTGAACAGCCAATCGGCGGAGGCCGGCGCGTTCCTGCGGCGGTTTTCACGCACGATCCTGCCTGTGGTGGCGGTGCTTGCAGGGGCGGGCGTCGTGCTCGCCATCATCCAGGTGCAGACGCCGGCGGCACTGGTCGACACCGCCTATGGCCGGCTGCTGGTCATCAAGCTGGCGCTGCTGGTGTTTCTGTTCACCTTGGCGGCGGTCAATCGCTGGCGGCTCACCGCCTCGGCCGAGGCAGGCGCGACGGAAGTGCGGCGCCGGCTCACCCGTTCGATCTCAGTCGAAATGCTGATCGTGCTTCTGATCTTCGGCGTTGCCGCGGGCTGGCGCTTCACGCCGCCGCCACGGGCGCTGGCCATCGCTGCGGCACAGCCGGCGTCGATCCATATCCACACACTGAAGGCGATGGCCGATCTCGACATCACGCCCGGCCATTCCGGCCCAGTTGCCGCCTCCATCGTCATCATGGACGGCGATTTCGGACCGCTCGACGCCAAGGAGGTGACGCTGGTGCTGTCCAAGCCCGATTCCGGCATCGAGCCGATCAAGCGTCCGGCGACCAAACCCGGCGACGGCACCTGGCGCATCGACAATCTCGTCATTCCGGTTCCGGGCCGGTGGACGGCGCGGCTCGATATTCTGGTTTCGGATCTCGAGGTGATAAAGATCGAGGCGCCTATCGACATCCGCGCAAAGTAATATTCAGCCGGCCCGCGAAGGGCGCTCAGCCGAGCTCCTGGGCGAGCCCGATGAGATGCCCTTCAGGCCCACGGATGTAGCAGAGCCGATAAACGTCTTTGTACTGGACGACTTCGCCTACGAGTTGCGCGCCGCGTTTACGGAGCCTTTCAAGGGTGTCGTCGATGTCGTCCACGGCAAACATGACGCGGAGGTAGCCCAGAGCGTTGACCGGGGCGTTGCGGTGATCGGCGACGACAGGCGGCGTCAGGAAACGGGAGAGCTCGAGCCGGCTGTGGCCGTCCGGCGTGCGCATCATGGCAATCTCGACGCGCTGATCGCCCAGTCCGGTGACACGTCCGGACCATTCTCCTTCGATCGTGGCCCGCCCTTCGAGCTCGAGGCCGAGCTCGCGAAAGAAGGCAACCGTCTCTTCGAGGTCATCGACGACGATTCCTACATTGTCCATCCGTTTGACTGCCATATGTCCAACGTAACGCCGGATGTTCAATCGGCAAGGCGTCACCTGGCCTCCCAACGGACACTTCCTGACTCGGCTCGACCTCAAGTCTCACGCAACGCGGGTCGTCACAATTCAGCGAAGCGGTTGACGCGGCGCGAAAGGCCCGTCAATCATCGCCGCAAAACGCGACCTCAACAAAATCCGAAAGCAGGGAAGAAACGATGGAAAAAGCCGAAATCGGCCTGATCGGCCTTGGCACGATGGGCTCCAACCTGGCGCTCAACATTGCCGAGCACGGGCATCGCATCGCCGTCTTCAACCGCACCAAGGCGCGCACCGACGCCTTCCTCGAAAGTGCTGGCGCGCTCAGGGATAGGGTGGTGCCCTGCTACAGCCTGGAGGAGCTTGCTGACGCTATCCGACCGCCTCGGCCGATCATCATCATGGTGCTGGCCGGCAAGCCGGTCGACGAGCAGATCGCGTCCTTGCGCGGCGTGCTGTCGGCCAACGACATCGTCATCGATGCCGGCAACGCCAATTTCCGCGACACGATGCGGCGCTTTTCCGAGCTGTCCGGCTCGGGCCTCACCTTCATCGGCATGGGCGTGTCCGGCGGCGAGGAAGGTGCACGCCACGGCCCGTCGATCATGGTCGGCGGCACCGAAGAATCCTGGAAGCGCGTCGAAAGCGTGCTGACGGCGATCTCGGCCAAATTCAAGGGCGAACCGTGCGCTGCCTGGCTCGGCACCGACGGCGCCGGGCATTTCGTGAAAACCATCCACAACGGCATCGAATATGCCGACATGCAGATGATCGCCGAGATCTACGGCATCCTGCGCGACGGCCTCGGTATGGGGCCGAAGGAGATCGGCACCGTCTTTGAAAACTGGAACAAGGGCCGGCTCGATTCGTATTTGATCGAGATCACCGCCAAGGTTCTGGCCGCCGACGATGCAAAAACCGGCAAGCCGGTGGTCGACATCATCCTCGACCGCGCCGGCCAGAAGGGCACCGGCAAATGGTCTGTCATCGAGGCGCAGCAGCTTGGTATTCCGGCGACAGCGATCGAGGCGGCGGTTGCGGCGCGCGTGCTGTCCTCGATCAAGGACGAGCGCCAGGCGGCAGAAAAGGCCTATGGCAATATCGGCGTGACCAAGATTTCCGGCGACAAGGCGGCAGTTCTGAAAGACCTGGAGCTGGCGCTGCTCGCCGGCAAGATCGCCGCCTATGCGCAAGGTTTCGCGGTGATGAGCGGCGCCTCGAAGGAGTTCAACTGGAACCTGCCGATGCCGACCATCGCCAAGATCTGGCGCGCCGGCTGCATCATCCGCTCGCAGATGCTCGACACGATGGCGGAAGCCTTCGGCTCCGGCGGCGCTGCCACCAACCTTCTGATGGCGCCGGCTTTCATCGCCATGATGCAGGAGGCGCATCCGTCGCTCCGGCGCATCGTCGCCAGGGCATCGGAGGCCGGCTCGCCGGTGCCGGCACTGGCCTCGGCGCTCGCCTATTTCGACAGCTACCGCCAGGGCCGCGGCACCTCGAACCTGATCCAGGCGCAGCGCGATTTCTTCGGCGCTCACGGTTTCGAGCGCATCGGCGAGCAGGGCGCATTCCATGGACCATGGGGCAGCGGCGCTGCCGGCTAGAGTCAGGTGATGCCGGCCATCAGCCGCGGTAGGCGACGACGTCGCCGGGCTTGACCACAGTCTGCAAAGAGCCGGGCGCCGCGCCGCCTATCCACCCCAGCACGGCGCGGGCAAGCTCGGTGCCTGCCAGGCGGAAGTCTTCGTTGACGATCAGCAACTCCCGGCGGAACAGGTGCAGCAGCTCCGACGACTGTTTGGACACGACGTCGACGTCGCGGCCGAGTTTCAAGCCGGCATCCTCGATGCCGGCAACGATGGCCAGCGTTGCCGCGGCGGCGCTGCTGACGAAACCATCCGGCCGGACGTCGCGGCGCATCAGCTGCGCGGTCCGCGTCCTGATCTGATCGATCGACTGGTCGATTGAAACGGTGTTGAACGGCACTTCGCTGGCGTCGACCTCGCCCAGCGCATCGGCAAAGCCGTTCACCGTGTGGCCGTAATAGGTGAGCCCCACAGGCGGTGTCACGAGCGCCAGCCGGCGCCGGCCGATGCCGGCCAGATGGCGCACCGCCTCGGCGGCGAAGGCGTAGTTGTCGAAGTCGTGATAGGGGTGCACCAGCCCCATATCGGTGCGGCCATGCGTTGCAAAGGGAATGCCGCGCTCCAGCATGTAGCGGGCGCGTGGGTCATTGGGCTGCGTGCGCGAAATGATGACGCCGTCGGCCGAGCCGGACTCGACGAGGTACTTCACCGGATCAAGCGGATCCTGCGAGCGCGAATAGGGCGTGACGATCAGGTGATAGGGCGTGTCGGCAATGACCTCCGAGACGCCGTAGATGATGTCGGAGACGAAGCTCATGATCTCGCGCTCGGTGTTGAGCACGAGGCTGATGACGTTGGTCTTGCCGGTTCTGAGGCGCACGCCGGCGCGGTTCGGCCGGTAGCCGATCTGCCTGGCGACGAGTTGGACGCGCCGCCTGGTCTCGGCGCCGATCTCGGGTGCATCCTTGAGCGCGCGCGAGACGGTGGTGACGCCGAGCCCGGTCATGAAGGCAAGCGTCTTCAGCGTCGGCCGCTCATGCGCCGACGCTTCGTCGTCCTTGTCCGTCTGGTCCCTGTCCATTCGTCCCGCCCCATCAGGCGCATAGCAGCCGCCGGGCCTGCCGACAATCGTTCCATGACGATGCGGCAAGGCCGTTCACCCGCCAAGCGTCAAATATACTGAAACGTTACAGATTGCCAATCTTGCCACCGCAGACCGCCTCAATTCATGCTTCTGGCAGGGTTTTCGGTCCAAGTCGAAGCCAGGCGAGAAAACGAGGCTTGGGATGGATCTCTTGCACTGCAGCATGATTTTGCAGCGCAGCAGCCAATTTTGTGATGAATTTGCCGGCTTGCGAGCAAGGAATTTGTTCGCGCCTCGAAAAAATATCGAACCAGCTTCCACCGAGGGGTTGCGCGCACCGCACAATTGCCGTATCGAAAATCTGTAACGTTTCAGATTCTGGGAGGAACCGAAATGCGCTATAAACTCTTGACCGCTGCTTTTGCAGCCGCGACGGCCGCGCTGCAGTTTGCCGGCCCCGCAGCCGCGACCGACCTGGAAGTCACCCATTGGTGGACGTCCGGCGGCGAGGCGGCGGCGGTTGCGGAACTCGCCAAGGCGTTCGATGCCACGGGCAATCACTGGGTTGACGGCGCCATCGCCGGGTCCGGTGGTACGGCGCGGCCGATCATGATCAGCCGCATCACCGGCGGGGATCCGATGGGCGCCACCCAGTTCAACCACGGCCGGCAGGCCGAGGAGCTGGTGCAGGCCGGCCTGATGCGCGACCTCACCGATGTCGCCACCAAGGGAAAGTGGACGGAAATCGTGCGGCCGAAGAGCTTGCTCGACAGCTGCACCATCGACGGCAAGATCTATTGCGTGCCGGTCAACATCCATTCCTGGCAATGGCTGTGGCTGTCGAACGCGGCCTTCGAAAAGGCCGGCGTGCCGGTGCCGAAGAACTGGAATGAATATGTGGCGGCCGCCCCTGCGCTGGAGAAGGCAGGCATCATCCCGCTCGCCGTCGGTGGGCAGCCCTGGCAGGCCTCCGGCGCCTTCGACGTGCTGCTCGCGGCTGTCGGCGGCACCGATACCTTCCTCAAGGTCTACAAGGACAAGGACGCGAAATTCGCCGCCGGGCCCGAGGTCGCCAAGGTGTTCAAGGCCGCGGACGATGCCCGCAAGATGGCGAAGAACACCAATGTGCAGGACTGGAATCAGGCAACCAATCTCGTCATTACCGGCAAGGCCGGCGGCCAGATCATGGGCGACTGGGCACAGGGCGAATTCCAGGTCGCCGGCCAGACCGCCGGCAAGGACTATACCTGCCTTCCGGGCCTCGGGCTGAACGAGGTGATTGCCACCGGCGGCGATGCTTTCTACTTCCCGCTGCTGAAGGACGCCGACAAGTCCAAGGCGCAGGAAGTGCTGGCCGAAACGCTGCTCGATCCCAAGACGCAGGTTGCCTTCAACCTGAAGAAGGGCTCGCTACCGGTGCGCGGCGACGTCGACCTGCAGGCGGCGAATGACTGCATGAAGAAGGGCCTCGACATCCTGGCCAAGGGCAGCGTCATGCCCTGGACCGACCAGTTGATGTCGCAGGACAGCCAGAAGCAGAAGGAGGATCTCTTCTCCGAATTCTTCGCCAAGCCGGACATGACGGTCGAAGAGGCGCAGAAGCGCTTCGCCGACCTTATCGCTTCGGCCGACTAAGGCCTGAGCCAATCCTCCCCGGTCCCGGCCTTGCCACAAGCAGGGCCGGGACCCTCCCGCCCTTACCCACCCGGCTGACGAGATGAGCAAGAGCGAACGCCCCAACCCGCTGTTCCGCAACCTCAATGCGAAGGTCGCCTCGATCCCGATGATCCTCACCGCGTCGGTGGTCTTCGTTGGCGGCACGTTGTGGACGGTGCTCTATTCCTTCACCAATTCGAAGCTGTTGCCGCGGCTGAATTTTGTTGGACTCGATCAGTACTACCGGCTGTGGTCGACACCGCGCTGGCTGATCTCGATCGAGAACCTGTTGATCTACGGCGCGATCTCGCTGGTGTTTTCGCTGGTCATCGGCTTCCTGCTTGCGGCACTGCTCGACCAGAAGATCCGCTTCGAGGACACGTTCCGCACCATCTTCCTCTATCCGTTCGCGCTTTCCTTCATTGTCACCGGTCTGGTCTGGCAGTGGCTGCTCAATCCCGATTTCGGCATCCAGCGAGTGGTGCAGGACCTCGGCTGGACGAGCTTCAGCTTCGACCCGCTCTATAACTCAAGCATCGTCATCTACGGCATATCGATCGCAGCACTGTGGCAAGGCACAGGGCTCATCATGTGCCTGATGCTGGCCGGCCTGCGCGGCATCGACGAGGACATCTGGAAGGCGGCGCGGGTGGACGGGATTCCGATGTGGAAGACCTATCTGTTCATCGTCATTCCGATGATGCGGCCGGTCTTCATCACCACGCTGGTCATCATCGCTTCGGGCATCGTCAAGGTCTACGACCTTGTCGTCGCCCAGACCAGCGGCGGCCCCGGCATCGCCTCCGAAGTGCCGGCAAAATACGTCTACGACTATATGTTCTTCGCCCAGAACCTCGGCCAGGGCTTCGCCGCCTCGACCATGATGCTGCTCTCGGTGGTGATCGTCATCGTGCCGTGGGCCTATCTCGAATTCGGAGGCAGGAAGCGTGGCTGACCCGGCCGTCTCCTTGCCCGCCGGCGCGGGTGCCACCGAGCGCGAAGCCCTGGGGCCGCGCGGGCCGAAGCCGCGGCATGTCTTGTCGCGCCGTAACATCTTCCTCTATGGCACCCTGATCGTGATGGCGGTCTATTATCTGCTGCCGCTCTACGTGATGGTCGTCACCTCGCTCAAGGGCATGCCCGAGATACGGCTCGGCAATATCTTTGCACCGCCGCTCGAAATCACTTTCGAGCCGTGGGTCAAGGCGTGGGCGACGGCCTGCACCGGCCTCAATTGCGACGGGCTTTCGCGCGGCTTCTGGAATTCGGTGCGCATCACCGTCCCCTCGGTGCTGCTGTCGATCGCGATTGCCTCGGTCAACGGCTATGCACTCGCCAACTGGCGCTTCAAGGGGGCCGACACATTCTTCGTCATCCTGATCGTCGGCGCCTTCATCCCCTACCAGGTGATGATCTATCCGATCGTCATCATCCTGCGCGAGATCGGCCTCTATGGCAGCCTCAGTGGGCTGGTGATCGTGCATTCGATCTTCGGCATGCCGATCCTGACGCTGCTGTTCCGCAATTATTTTGCCTCGATGCCGGAAGAACTGTTCCGGGCGGCGCGTGTCGACGGCGCCGGCTTCTGGGGCATTTTCCTGCGCATCATGGCGCCGATGTCGCTGCCGATCTTCGTCGTCGCCATCATCCTGCAGGTGACCGGCATCTGGAACGACTTCCTGTTCGGCGTCGTCTACACCCGCCCCGACACCTATCCGATGACGGTGCAGCTCAACAACATCGTCAATTCGGTGCAAGGCGTGAAGGAGTACAACGTCAACATGGCCGCCACCATCCTGACCGGCCTTGTGCCACTCATCGTCTACTTCATTTCCGGCAAGCTTTTCGTGCGCGGCATCGCCGCCGGCGCGGTGAAAGGGTGATGGCGATGACGGCAGCCAATGGCACCAGCGTTTCGATCCAGGATCTGTCGCTGAATTTCGGCTCTGTATCGGTGCTGCAGACGCTCAACCTCGATGTCGCCGAGGGCGAGTTCATCGTGCTGCTCGGCCCCTCGGGCTGCGGCAAGTCGACCTTGCTCAACTGCATCGCGGGCCTGCTCGACATTTCCGACGGTCGCATCTTCATCAAGGGCAAGAACGTCACCTGGGAAGAGCCCAAGGACCGCGGCATCGGCATGGTGTTCCAGTCCTATGCACTCTATCCGCAGATGACGGTGGAGAAGAACCTGTCCTTCGGCCTGCGCGTTGCCGGCGTGCCCAGGGACGAGATCGCCAAGCGCATCGCGCGCGCCGCCGAAATCCTGCAGATCGAGCCGCTGCTGCAGCGCAAGCCCGCAGCCTTGTCCGGCGGCCAGCGCCAGCGCGTGGCGATCGGGCGGGCGCTGGTGCGCGACGTCGACGTCTTTTTGTTCGACGAGCCGCTGTCCAATCTCGATGCCAAGCTGCGCTCCGAACTGCGCGTCGAGATCAAGCTCCTGCACCGCAAGCTGCAAAACACCATGATCTACGTCACCCACGACCAGATCGAGGCGATGACACTGGCCGATCGCATCGCCGTCATGCGCGGCGGCGTCATCCAGCAGCTCGACGCCCCGCAGACGATCTACAACCGCCCGGTCAACCGCTTCGTCGCCGGCTTTCTCGGCTCGCCGGCGATGAATTTTCTCGAAGGGGAACTGGAGGCCGGTCCGACGTTCAAGACCGACGGTGTTTCGGTGCCGCTCGAGCGCTATGCCTTTGACGGTACGCAGCGTCCGACCGGAGCTTGCGTGCTCGGCATTAGGCCTGAACACATCGCCTTCGGTGACGCGGCTAAGTCGATGCCGTTTTCCGCCACCGGTTCGGTCGAGATCGTCGAGCCGATGGGTTCCGACACGCTGGTATGGACCAAGCTCGGCGGCCGCAACCTTTCGTTCCGCGTCGAGGCGGAAAGGACGCTGAATAGCGGCGACCCGGTCCAGTTCGGTTTCGATCCGGCGCGCGCTTCGCTGTTCGATGCCGCCACCGGCAACCGCCTGTAACTTTCGACAATCATCCCAATCACATCCCCCAAGAACGGTCCCCCAAGACCCACCACCCAAGAAACGGACAGAGACGATGAACTGGTCATTCCAACTCTACAGCGCCCGCAATTTCCTGCCTTGGGACGGCATCCTGAAAATGCTGGGCAAGGTCGGCTACAAGGAAGTCGAAGGCTTTGGCGGCGTCTATGACGACCCCAAGGCGTTCCGCGCCGAACTCGACAGGAACGGGCTTGCGATGCCGACCGGGCATTTCTCGATCGACGCGCTGGAGAATGATTTCGACGGCGTGCGCAAAACAGCCGATGCGCTCGGCATCACGCTGGTCATCTGTCCCTATCTCGTGGCCGAGCAGCGGCCTGCGGATGCGGCCGGCTGGCGCGGCTTCGGCGAGCGTCTGGCCAAGGTCGGCGAGACCGCAAAGAAGGCCGGCTACGGCTTTGCCTGGCATAACCATGATTTCGAGTTCAAGAAGCTCGCCGACGGCTCGGTGCCGCAGGACCACATCCTGTCGGCAGCGCCCGATATCGGCTGGGAAATGGACGTCGCCTGGGTGATCCGCGGCGGCGTCGATCCGCTTTCGTGGATCGAAAAGCACGGCAAGCGCATCAGCGCCGTCCATGTCAAGGATATGGCCAAACCGGGCGAGGGCCTCGACGAAGACGGCTGGGCCGATGTCGGCCACGGCACCATCGACTGGGCCGGCCTGATCAAGACGCTGCGTGCCAAGAGTACGGCCAAATACTACGTCATGGAACAGGACAACCCCAACGACATCGAGCGCTTCGCCAGCCGCTCGCTCGCATCCGTCAAGGCTTACTAGGAACAAATCATCATGGCAAAGAAACTGGGTATCGGCGTCATCGGCTGCGGCAACATCTCGAAGGCGTATTTCTCGCTGGCGCCGCTGTTTCGCGGCATCGAGATGCGCGCCTGCGCCGACATCAACATGGACGCGGCCAAGGCGCGGGCGAAGGAGTTCAAGCTGCGCGCCGAGACCGTCGAGGAACTGCTCAAGGACGACGAGATCGACATCATCGTCAACCTGACCATTCCGGCGGTGCATTACGAGGTGTCGAAGCAGATCCTTGATGCCGGCAAGCACGTTTATTCGGAAAAGCCGTTCGTGCTGTCAGTCAAGGAAGGGCTCGACCTGAAGAGCCGCGCCGAGAAGAAGGGTCTGCGCATCGGCTCGGCCCCCGACACCTTCCTCGGCGGCGCGCACCAGCTGGTGCGCAATCTCATCGACACCGGCGCGCTCGGCAAGATCACCAGCGGCACCTGCCATGTCATGGGCCACGGCATGGAGCACTGGCATCCCAATCCGGACTTTTTCTTCCAGCCGGGCGCCGGACCGGTGCTCGACATCGGACCCTACTACATCACCAATCTGATCCAATTGATCGGGCCGGTGAAACAGGTCGCGGCCTTTGCGACAACGCCGGCCAAGGAGCGGACAATTTCATCGAAGCCGCGCGCCGGCGAAAAAATCCCGGTCAACACCCCAACCACCATCCACGGCCTATTGGAATTCGAGAACGGTGCGGTGATCACGCTCAACACCAGCTGGGACGTCTGGAGCCATGGCCATGCGCCGATGGAACTCTATGGCGAGGCGGGTACGGTGTATGTGCCGGATCCGAATTTCTTCGGCGGCGACGTGCGCATCACCGAGGCGGCCAAGCCGGTGAAGAAACTGCCGAAATGGAAGCATCCGTTCGGCGTGCCCAACGAAATGCACGGCCAGGGCATGATGGCCAACTATCGCACCGCAGGCCTTGCCGACATGGCGCTGGCGATCGCCGAGGGCCGCCCGCACCGTTGCTCGATGGAGCTGGCGCTGCATGCCGTCGACGTCATGACCGGGCTGCTGCGGTCGGGCGAGACCGGCAAGTTCGTCGCCATGCAGACCAGTTGCGAGCGGCCGGCTGCACTCCGCGTCAAGGACGCAAAAGGGCTGTTGGCGAAGAAGAAATGAGGTAGAAGGGTGTCGGCGCGGTCGCGCCGACACCCATTCAATCCAGGATATGTCCCCATGCGCTGGCAGCCGGCTGAAAACCGCTATGAGAAAATGCTCTACAACAGGTGCGGGCGATCCGGCCTGAAGCTGCCGGCGATCTCGCTTGGCCTGTGGCACAATTTCGGCAACGACACGCCGCACAAGACCAAGCAGGCGATTGCGCGCAAGGCGTTCGATCTCGGCATCACCCATTTCGATCTCGCCAACAATTACGGTCCGCCGCCCGGCTCGGCCGAGACGGCGTTTGGCGAGATATTGCGCACCGATTTCTCCGGCTATCGCGACGAACTGATCATCTCGACCAAGGCCGGCTACGAGATGTGGGCCGGTCCTTACGGCGAGTGGGGCAGCCGCAAATATGTGCTGGCCAGCCTCGACCAGAGCCTGAAGCGGATGGGGCTCGACTATGTCGACATCTTCTATTCGCACCGCTTCGACCCCGATACGCCGCTGGAAGAAACCATGGGTGCGCTCGATCATGCGGTGCGTTCCGGCAAGGCGCTCTATGCTGGCATCTCGTCCTACAATTCGCAGCGCACGCGCGAGGCGGCCGACATATTGAAGCAGCTCGGCACGCCCTGCATCATCCATCAGCCGAGCTATTCGATGCTCAACCGCTGGGTCGAGGAGGACGGGCTGCTCGACACGCTGGAAGGGCTCGGCGTCGGCTCGATCGTGTTCTCGCCGTTGGCGCAAGGCATGCTGACCGACAAATATCTCGGCGGCATTCCCGAGGGCAGCCGCGCTTCCCAAGGGAAGTCGCTGCGTCCCGCCTTCATCAACGACAAGACTATCGCCAACATCCAGGCGCTGAACGCGATTGCCGGCAAGCGTGGCCAGACGCTGGCGCAGATGGCGCTGGCCTGGGTGCTGCGCAAGGCCCGGGTTACCTCGGCGCTGATCGGCGCCAGCCGGCCGGAACAGGTCGAGGACTGCGTCGGTGCGCTCAAGGTGCTCGAGTTCAGCGACGCCGAGCTCGCCGAGATCGACACTTACGCGCGGGAATCCGACATCAATCTGTGGGCGGCTTCGGCGGAGCGCAAAGGGCCGCCGAGGAAGTAAGACAGCCGGCAAACGATACGAACGAAAACGGCGGGAGAATCCCGCCGTTTTACATTTTCATGAGACGATGAGCCGCTCTCGCCTCAGGGCTTCTTGGCTGTGCCGAGACCAGCCTTGGGCGCAGCGGCGGCAGCCGGAGCCGCGGTCTTCATCTTCTCCTCGATCCAGCCGGTGTAGTTGGCCAGCCGCGTGTAGATGCCATAGGCGTTCTTGTGGCCGCAGGCGGCGGTGCCGTCGGACGGACCTTCGCCCCAGCTGACAACGCCAACCTGCACCGGACCGTCGGCGCCGGTCATGAACAGCGGTCCGCCGCTGTCGCCGTTGCAGGCATCGCGTTCGCCGCTGTCGGTGCCGGCGCAGATCATGTTGTTGGTCAGCGGATCGGACATATCGGCGGCAATCGCATTGGCGGCGGCATCGATGCCCTTTTCCGAATAGCGCATGCGGTGTGAGAGATCGCTGAGCGCCGCCTTGAGGTCATGCGCGTAGATCGACTTGATGCCGCTGTTGCAGGCAGCACTGGGCTCGAGATCGAGATCGGCGACCATCAGCGCGGTCGGGAAGGTGCCGTCCTGCATCTTGCCCCAGCCGATGACCGTGGTCTTGCCGCTGTCGGGTGTCGGCTCATTGGTGATCTTGATAACCGGCGCATCAGCGGGCTCCGCCAGCCGGAGCAGGCCGAGGTCGTTGTCCAGCGTCTGTTCGCTGTAGCCCTCGTTGACGATGACCTCGACCACCTTGTAGCGCTTGCCTTCGGTGAGGTCGGTGGCACCGGTCAGCACCGTCACCGTGTCGGGCGAAATCGGCCGGCCCTTGTCGTTGAGGCAGTGCGCCGCCGTCAGCACCCATTGCGGTGCAATCAGGCTGCCGCCGCAAAATTGCGCGTTCGGCTGCGAGGCCGGGCTGGGGTCCAGCCGCGCGGTGGTCAGCAGCGCCACCTGGAACGGATAGGCGCCCTTGTCGGCTTCCTTGCCGCCATAGACGCGGTCGGCGCCGTCGGGGTTCTCGGCCTTGGCCTTGTCCCTGGCTTCGGCGACGCGTTGCATCGGCGAGACCGCCGCTTCCGGTCTGACGGCGGCGTCGGCCGCCTGCAGCGCGTTGACGGCGGGAAAGGCGGCTGCGATGCCCAACAGCGATGCAGTGGCGAGCGGCCTGAACCGATGGATAATGTTCACCTTGAAACCTCCTGAGACGACAATTGCCTGATGAGGTCGCCACGAAGCAGGATCGGCAGAAGTGGGTTGGTTCGTCGATCGCCCAGATCGAACGGCACCCGCGCGGTCATAAAACCGAAATACCACTTTTGCTAATCGTGCCCAGTCGGGCAGAACCCACCCCAAACCCTATAGCCCCCCACGGGCTACGTGGAAGCGATTTGTCATTGCCAATGTTGAATTATTTTAGGCAGTATATCGACGCGGATGCGTTTGGCGGAGGGAGGCCGTTCGGAACGATGATCCGATACGGGCGGGTAACCAAACTGATTTCTTAACGCCACCACGATCTCGACAATATTTCTGTATTTTGATCCACTCCTTGCTGACTTTTGGGAGAGTCTCACCATGACGAAACTGACAAGCACTATCATTGCGTCCGCATTGCTTTCCACCGCACTGTGGGCGATGCCCGCCTTCGCCGCCGATCCTGGTTCCGCGAATGCCGGCAATGGCGAAAGCATGCGCGATCTTGGCACGGGCGACTACCAGCCCGGCCGGGCAAAACCGATCGCGCCGCCGAAACTGACTGAAGACGAAGCCAGCCGGGCGGCGCCGCTGACCGACGAGGGGACGGCGGTCAAATCCTATGGCATCGTCGGGCGTTCGGCCGATGGCAAGGACATCAAGATCGATGCCGACGAGACGCTGAAGGACCTTGTCATCAAGGAACTGAATGCGCCTGCCAACGCACCGGCCGCCGACAAGACCGGGCTGACGGGCGGCGACGAAGCCGGCCGCCAGGTGTTCGGGGCCGACGACCGCGAGCAGATCAAGAACACCAAGACCTACCCGTTCACCGCGATCGGGTATATCGAAGGCAAAGCCAAGAGCGGCTATGGCAGCTGCTCGGGGACCTTGATCGGTCCGCGCACGGTGCTCACCGCCGCGCATTGCCTCTACAGCAATGAAGACAAGGCCTGGCTCGACGACGTCATCTTCGTGCCGTCGCTCAACGGCAACACGGCCGACGACGCACCGTTTGGCGCTTTCAGCTATGAGAGCGTCTATATCCTGCAGGGCTTCATCGACAATTATCAGGGTTACTACGGCTCGGTCATTCCGTGGGACCTCGGCATTATCACGCTGAAGCAGGATGTCGGCACCAATCTCGGCTGGCTGGGTTATGCCAACTATGAGAATCTCGGCGATTTCACCGCCAACATCGTCGGATATCCCGGCGACAAGCCGATGGGCACGATGTGGAAGGCGACCTGCGAAGTGCACGCCGAAAATATCGGCGCGGAGTATTTCCAGTACGACTGCGATACCTATCCGGGCTCGAGCGGCAGCTCGGTATACGCCTATGACAATGGCGCCAAGCAGCGGGTTGTCACCGGCGTCAACGTGGCCGAAAGCCCGAATGCCAACACGGCCGTGCGCCTGAACGCCGCCAATGTGGAGTGGATCAACAGCCTGTACAAATAAAGCCGCCTGATCTTTCGCCGGCAAACAGTAGCGAAGACTGGCAATACCAGACCGGCGGCGGGACTTTCCCACCGCCGGTTTTTTGTATCGAAATCACTCCCTTGCACAGTTTTACAGTGGCGCTTACGCTGGGCGATCCAAGGGGTTGGGAACGATGGCGCGGGCAGGGGTGATCTTCGGGGTCAAAGCAATTGCGGCTGCATCCATGCTGGCCGCGCTGTCATGTTTTCCGGCGGCGGCCGATCAAGGTGGCGCATCACCTGGCGCCTGGGCCGAGCGGGTGCAAATCCTCTATCAGAGTCAGACGCGCTCGGTGCTGCGCAAGAACGTCCGGGTCTGGGATTTCCATCCGGAACTCGGTCTCGACTTCGTCTGGGAGCCGGCCGCCGGCCAGTCTCCGGACCGGACGGTTGCCGCCGACGGCACCGTCAACGGCAAGGGCAGGCTGGTCTGGCGGGTACGCGGCTCTGCGAGCTATGACCCCAAGACCATCTATTCCAGCTATTTCGGCGAGATCAAGAATGGCCGGCCCGATGGGCAGGGCCGGCTGGAACTGCGATCAGGCGAGATACTCGACGGGCATTGGGTCGCCGGCCAGCTCGACGGCCACGGCATCCATGTCGACGCCGACGGCAATCGCTATGAGGGGGAATTCAGCGCCGGCGTGCCGAATGGCAGCGGCCGGCTGGAGACGAAGACGGGCGAAATATTCGTCGGCCCGTTTGCCGATGGGCTGAAGAACGGCAAAGGGCGAACCCGGCTGCCGGGCGGCACCGTCTACTGGTCGCAATGGGCGATGGGCAAGGAGATCGGCGGCGCGCGCCCTGATGTGCTGGCCGATGCCAGGGTGGGCGGGCTGCTCAAGGCGCAGACCGGCAGCGGTGCCGCGGACAAGGTCGAGATCGGCATTGCCGTCGACCAGCGCATGACGCAGCAGGCCGACATGCAGTACCAGCATCTGGTGCGCGACGACGACATCGCGATCTATCCGGTGTCGGACCAATACAATGACGCCTGGAATGGCACCGGGCAGCTCGGCCCCGGCAATGTCTATGACGGCATGGACTGGGAGACGGCGCCGGCATTCGCCGAAGTCGACCTCAAGACCACCGATCAGTCGCGGGTCAAGCTCGACAGCCTGGAAATGAAGGTTGCCTCCAGCGAAGCCTACCGCAAGCCGATGCTGTCGATCAGCGAGCATTATGGCTGCGTCGGGTTCCGCCCGGACTTCTCGATCGTCAACAATGGCTGGGGCGACGTGAAAGACATGAAGATGTCGATCCAGTTCACCAGGACCGACGAGGAAGACAACGCGACCGGCGAGCCGAGCCGCATGTTTACAAAAGACATCGGCACTTTCGGCGATGGCGTCGATGTGTCGGTCAAGAATGTGCTGGCCGAGGCCGGCGTCGACACGACAACGCTAGAGACCCAGCGCTTCACTTGCCCGTCGAGGGACGCGCTCGACGTCTGCCGCGCCCAGGTCGCCAACAAGGTCAAGTTTGGCGACGTCGCCGATTACGTCAACGGCAGCGTCGAGAAGATGAGCGTGACCGGGATCGGCAAGCTAGACTATTCCTGGGCCGACGATCAGGGCGCTGTTTACCAGCAGAGCGAGCCGTTTCGCGTTGTCGTCTCGCTGGTCAGCATCGAGGTTCCCGAATCGCTGGCCGAATGCGGCGATGGTGGCGGTGCCTCGCCCGAAGCCCTGCGTTACCAGAACATCGAATTTCCGATCGGCAAGACCGATTACAGCATCGCCATGCCGGTGCGCGGCAACAAGAACCTCAGCAGCTATACGGCGCGGCTGAAGATGTGGTCGTCTATGTCGTCGGTCCATCGCTTCAGCATCGCCGCCCATTTTGCCGACGGCAGCACGCGCGAGAGCAAGCCGGCGACCTTCTTCTATTTCCGGCCGAAGCAGTCCCTGTTCGAGACCAGGACCAAGCCGGCGGTGTGCTATCTGCCGGAAGATCTGCAGGGGTGTTGATACGCCGCTTCCCGGAATTGCTCTATTTCGAGCCCATCTCGAAATAGTTGGGCAGCGGGATCAGCCTGGCAAAGATCGTGCCCTGACTGAACACCCTGAGTTCCAGCATGGATCCGGACGATCGCTCGGCCTTCTGGTCGAACAGGAAATTGCCGAGCGAATAGATCTCCGCCACATCGCCGCCGGCGAGCGGAAGGATTGCTTCGCTCGACACATGCGGGTGCCCACCGACGATGGCTGACACGCCGCGCAGCCGCATCTGGTCGGCCAGCGTCTCTTCGCGCAGCGATGGCTCGGTCTTGTATTCGCGGCCCCAATGGACAAAGGCAATCACCGGCCGCTCGGCATTGTCGTGCAGCAGCCGGTCGAGCAAGGCAGGCGTCAAAAGGTCGGTGTTTCTGGAGCCATTGGTGTCGATGTCGGTCAGCCCGACAAGGTCGAGGTCGGCAAGCGCCAGCGTCTCGCTTTGGCCGAAATGGGCGATACCGGCCGCATCGAGTGCGCCCAGCGTCTCGGCGTAGCCTGACGGGCCGAGGTCGTAGGCATGGTTGTTGGCAAGACTGACGGCGGCGACATGCAATTTCCTGAGCATGCCGATGGCGAGATCGGCGGACATGGCCAGCGTCATGTCGTCGATCGCTTCTGGAACGTTGGGCAGGATGACGCCTTCGAGGTTGACGATCAGCGGCCGGGAGCGGGTCAAAGCAAGCACGCTGTCGACGATCTTCTCGGTGACGCCGTCGCGGACCAGGATCTTCTTCATGGCGCGGCCGAAATTCACATCGCCGGCGAAATAATAGAGCTTGTCGTCGGGTCGGGTCGGGTTGTTGAAACCGGGGCCGAAGGCGCCAAACAGTGCCACGACATAGCTGGTGGTGCGCTCGACATAGTCGCTCGAATGCGCCTGCGAATTCTCGTTGGCGACGACCAGCGGCGCAGCACCAAACAGTTCGCGCTGCAGCCTGGTCTGGATGTAGAGCGCACCGACGGAATCGGCGTGATCCGGCTGTTGCAGCGCCGCGATGCCGTCGAGCGAACCGGTGGCGAGTATGTTCAGCGTCTGCTGATCGAAACGCCTTGCCTCGTGCTGCGGCAGATAGTGCGAGAAGTCGGTGGATTCGACGATCAGCGTGTCCTTGTCGACGATCACCTTCAGGGCCTCAGCCAACCGGTCCCAGTCGCCACGTCTGGCCTTGACCGACATTGCCACCGGCACAATTTCAGCTTCGGGAAAATAATGATGCAGGAAGGGCAGCATGGCCTGCACGCCATGCTCCTTGGCGAACAGGCAGGAGTCTTCGACCGTGTCGCTGTTCTCCTCCAGAAGTCGCACGGCTGCCGTGTCGGCCAAGACCGGGCCAAGCACCGTCCCGAAGCCGCGCGTCGTGGTGGCGAAGAGTTTTTGCGTCTTGTGAAAATGGTCCGGCGACAGGATGACGATGCGCTTGTAGTGGAAGCCGGATGCGGCGTGGAAACCGAGCGCGACGAGATCGGCGACCAGCAGATGGTGCGGCACGGTGATGCCGGTCAGCCGCTGGTTGGAGGGCTCGATTTTGGCGACGGCTGTGATGGCGTCGGTGAAGAGGGCGGGGTTGTCGTAGAAGGCTGGGAAGTCTGCGTTGCCTGGCGGGCAGGGGATGGGGGCGGCGAGGGCGGGCAGCGTGAAGATGAAGGTGAACAATGCTGCTGCGACTGACAGCCAAGTTCGCACCCAGAGGGGGGTGCCTGGGCGCTGACGGTTCACTCTCACGGCTCAGCCAAAACAATGTTTTCGACACCGCCGACATAATAGAACGGCTTTTGCTTCGACGCGGTCAGCCTCAGCACTTCGCGCGAGATATAGTCGGCGAGGCCGAACAGCGTCACGCCGCCATCCGATGTCTTGGCCCGGCCGCGCAGGCCTTCGAGGATCGAATAGGTGAAGACGCCATGGCCGAGCTCGGGCAGTTCGGCGGCGGTGTTGTTGGCGGCGGTGGCCGAGAACACGACGATGCGGGCGTCCTGCGCGTCCTTTTCCAGGCGCGGGTTGAAGGCGTTGGCGGCATGGCAGGTGTCGAGCAGCATGAAACGCATGCCCTTGGCGCGCTCGACCGATTTCTGGATGTCGCCCCAGTCGACCAGCGAGGAGCGCTTCCAGCGGTCGGCGTCCTGTTTGCGGCCATCGGTCGGGATGAAATAATAGTCCTCGTCGATGTTGATGCCGTGGCCGGCGACGAAGATGATGGTGGTATCGTTCTCGCCGGGCTTGTTGAGGAAGTCGGCGAGCTGGTCGTCGATCGTGTCGGAGTCCGGTTCCAGGATGCTGTCGGCGCTGGCGACCTTGAACACGTCCTTGCCGGCGCCGGGCGCCTCGTCCAGCGCTTCGCGGTTGACCAGCACCAGCGTTTCCATCGACGAGAACAAGGGGGCCGATTTCTGCGAGATCACCTTGAGGAACTCCGTCGCGTCATCGACGGGGTAGCGCAGATCGCAGGCGCGGCCGGCGCAGGCATCGGTGAGGAAGGGATATTTGTCGACGCCGATCACGGCGACATAAAGCTTGCCCCTGTTGGCTTGCTTCTCGGTTTTCCTGGCCAGGGCTGTGACGCTGCGCTCGGTCAGGTAGCCGAATTCGTTGGTGCCGGTGATGCGGATGGTGTTTTCGCCACTCTCGACCGGCACTTCGACGATGGTGCTCTTGCCGCCATCGACCGAGCGTTCGGTGACATCGCCGACATTGCGGCTGTTCGACAGGATCGAAAACCCGGCGACATCGGCACCAGCTTCGGCTGCCCCAGTGATCTCGACGGCGACATAACCTTGGCGGACATTGCTTTGGTCGGCGGCAAGCTTGATGCCGAATTCCGGCGGCTTGCGCTCAAGCAGCCTTTCCAGCTGGCGGTCGACGCCCGGGCGCATCTCCTGCACCGCCTGTTCGGCGCTGCCCAGGATGATGGCCCGGCGCACCATTTCCGGGCTCCAGAGATACTTCTTCAGCTGACCGGCGCTGACGAAGCGCCCCTCATGGTCACGGCCCTGGTTGACCTGCCAGCCGATCAACTTGTCGCCATTGGCCGAGGAATAGTAGTAGCCCTGCGGCATCCAGACGATCCATTCGGAGCCGGCAAAGAACATCGACACAATCAGTTTGTGCGTCTTCAAATTCCACAACCGCAAGGTCTGGTCGGCGCTGCCGGTGACCAGCAGTCCTTCCTTCCCGGAGGCGGCAATAGCGTTGATTTCGCCGGTATGGCCAGTGAATTCGCCTGACACCTCGGCGGTCGCGGTCTTGTATTCCAGCAGCGTCCCGTCACTGCCGCCGGTGATCAGGCCAAGGCCGTTGCCGATCAGCGTATAGGCCGAATGGACGAAGCCATTGGTGGCGGCATTCTCTATGCTGTGCACCACCTTGCCGCCGCTCGAGAGTTCCAGCACGGAATTCTCCAGGCCGTCCTTACCGCCGGGAACAGCGCGAAGCGACCACCGACTGTCGGCCAGCACGGCGCGGGCAAAGGCGCTCTGTTGCGCCAAGGCCTCCGGATCATCGAAGAACCGGTCGACCGTCGGTAGTGCCAGCGTCTTGTCCAGCGTGCCCTGGAGTTCAGGACAGGACACGCGTTCGGGGCAGGGGTTGGCGTTGCCCCAGGCGACAGAATTGCTTGCCGCATCGATACCGACCGCCGTCACCGGTTCGCCGACCCCTTGCAGCAGCGCCTTGCGCTCGCCCGTCGCGGGGTTCCAGACCTGGATGGCATTGCGCGTGCCGCCTGCCGTCGCCACCAGCGAGCCGTCGGCATTGCTGGCGCTGGCAAAGACCGTGCCGTCATGGCCGCTATAGTCGAGCACCTGCTCACCGCTGTCGGTATTCCAGACCACCGTGCGGTGCTTGTCGGCGCAGCGATAGCTGCAGGATGCGACAAGCCGCGAACCCGCAGAGAAGCTCAGCGCGCCGATCTGGAAATCCTGCTTCGGCATGGCGCGGACGAACTTGCCGTCGCTGGCCTGCCATAGCTGAACATCGCCATCCTTGCTGCCGGTGGCGAAGAGGTTCCCGTCCAGCGAGACAGCAAGTGCGGCGACGCTGACGTCGCGCAGCGGCTCGGCCTCGGCGGGCAGCGGGATTTCCTCTGACTTGGCGACGTCCCAGAGCCTTATGCCATTGTCGGTCGTCGTCGCTGCCAGCCGGGTTCCCGCGGCGGCAAAGCTAAGCTTTTCGACACGCCAGGAATCGGCATCGAGTTTTTCGGCCAGCATCCAGCCCGAGGCGGATTTGTCATCCACGCGCCAGAGATAAACGAAGCCATCGCCACCGCCAGCGGCCAGCATGTTCCCGTCCGGCGAGAAGGCGACATCATAGACTGCGTAGTCGGCGCCCTTGAGCACGGCCTTGATCTTGCCGGTGGCGAAATCGAACAGCCTGATATCGCCATAAGGCGGCTTGTCGCCGATGCCGGCGCCGAAATAGCCGCCGGCCGCGATGGTCTTGCCATCCGGCGACACGGCGATCGCAAAGATCTTGCCGTCATTGCCGTTGCCGAGATAGCCGCGGATGGTGCGCAGCGTGACGGCGCTCTGCCAGTCCCAGATGCGGATGGTCTTGTCGTCAGACGCCGAGACCAGTTCCTGACCGTCCGGCGTGAAGGCAAGGTCGGAAACCCTGGCGCTGTGACCGCCGGTGTTGAGATCGAGATGGAAATCGAGGTCTTCGGCACGCGCGGTCGACGCCAGCGCCACAAGACCGATCAGGATCAGCCACCGGAAAGCACGCAAGGGGAGAGAGCTGCCCGGCATCTTGTGCGCCGCTATTTGGATTCAGTGGACGGCGGCGACCCGTGGCGCACATAGTTCTCGATCGCCTGGGCATAATTCGCGGAACCGGTCCTGCGTTCCTTTTCTATGTAGCCGGCAAAGTAGCTCCAGAACGACACGGCATAGTCGCGGAAATAGGCATCGGCGACATCGCGCGAACAGAGCTTGCCCTCGACGCAGATGGAGAGACGGTTGAGGAAATAGACGATGCGGTCGAAATTGTCGTTGAAATCGGCGACAGACATGGTCCCGCCGCCGGCCGTCATCGCCTCGATGCCGATGCGTTGCCGAAACACCTGCTCCTCGGTCGGCGATGGCGTGGCGCTGAGCAGATTGTCATATTTGGCGTTGAGCGCCGCCAGCCGCTCCTTGAGCGCGCGTTGCGCCTGCTGAAAATCCTTGCTTTCCCAGAGCTCCACCAATGACATGGTCTGCTCGACGCGCTTCTGTTCCTGGTTTGCCAGAAACTGAAGGACCGAGAAACCCAGGGTGAAGATGATCGCCAGGCGCACGGCGAGGCCCGACCAGGCGTAGGCGAGCATGCGCCAGTCGCGATCCGTGAACGGGTTCGATTCCTTCTTGATCTCGTGACTGCTGGGCCACGGAAAGCCTTCGGTGGTCTCGGGCAAGCTCTCCGGCTTCTTGGCCGGTGCCGGTGCTGGAGCCGGCAGCGATGCGGCCGGCGACTTTTGTGTTGCAGTGCCCCCCGGCTTTTTCATCCGCAGCTGTCCAGTTGTATGGTGGCGGAGGGATCGAGCACGATGCCGGGCGCCTCCAGCTTCTTTTTCAGACAATCGAGCTGCGTGTGCGAAATCATGAACTGTACGTCCGGCTCGGCAGCCGCCTTGTTCGGTGACGGCAAGGGCTCGACTACGCCGCGCGAGGCGCAACTGGAGAGATCGACGACGACGGCCGTGCCGCCGGTCTTGGCGATCTGGTCGTACTGGTCGAGAAAGCAGGTGGCGAGCTCGGAATTGGTGACGATCTGCTTGGCACACAGGCCGCAGTTTTCGTCCGCCGAGGCACTGGCAACCAGCAACAGGCCGGCGGCAAGGCCGGCAGTCGCTGCACGCCAGGAAAGCACGAGGATAGTCACTGAATTCCTCATCTGTTGCGTGTCGCGGCACATCGAGGCGCCGCGAGCCGGGAAATGTTTCACCATATCATGCCGGTAGCGCAAGAGCCGACAAAGCATGTTCAGGCGCGCGGCACCGTTTCCATCGGGAAGATCATCACCGCGCCCTTCGGACCGGTCTTGTCGGCAAGCCGCATCACCGAGCGCGTCGCCGGCGCTATGCCGATGTCGGCCAGCATGTCGGAGAAGCCGGGTGTTCCCGAAGCTGCCCGCGTCACGGCGCGGACACCTTCCTGGGCGAGAAAGCTCAGATCCTCTTTTTCGCTCTGGGGCGGCGCCTCGGTCAGCACGGCAATCATGCGCTCCATGCCGAAGCTGGTGTCGGTGAAAGCAAGCAGACCTTCCTTCAGGCCCTGGTCGGCCTGCTGGTTGATCGGCGCCAGCCGTTCGGACACGATGTGGGTGATCGAGTAGTCGCTGCCGATATAGAGCACGTTGATGTCGACAAACTCGTCGGACTCGTTCCTGGCAGCAATATGCACCTGATCGCCCGGCGAAACGCGTGGCACGGTCGAGGATTCGATCGGCTCCATCGCATCGCTGTCCTGGCGCTTGATCAGAAACTGGACGCTGACTTCGTCCGGCCGGTAGTCGCAAGCGGCGGCGAGCCGCGACAGGCCCGTGGCGCGGAAGATGGTGGTCAGGTTCTTGGCGGTGTTTTCCGCGAGCTTCTCGCGGCCATCAGGATGGATGACGATGCGCGGCGGCATGCTGCCGTCCTTCAGGCTGATGTCGCCGGACGCTGGCAGGAACCACAGCGCCGGCTCTTCGGTCGCATCTGCCGCGGCGCCGGCAATGGATTTTTCGCGCAGCACCGCAAGGCGCAGATCGGCGCTCCTGCCGGGCTCGACCAACGCGATATGGAAGCCGGAATTCGGCTTCGCCGCCAGTTCGTCGAGAACCGAATTCACCAGCTCGGTTTCCTTTTCGAGGCCCGGGGTTGCCGCCGGCTTTGCCACCAGCAGCTTGTAGTCGACGGCGAGTTCGGCGACGCGCGCATACGCGCCGGCAGGCACGGCCGTCGGCGCAAGCGCCGGCTTTCCGTCGAATTCGACCGGCTTGAGGTTGCTCTCCAGGTTCCTGGCCGATTGCACTTCGAGATAGCCGACCGCCTCGGAGAGCTTCGACAGCGCCGAAGGCAGAATGGCTAGCTTGCTGCCGGGGGTCAGGCCTTGCAGCAGCCCGGCGCCGATCGCGACATCGCCGTCCTTGACGGCAATCGGCCATTGCATGACCGCGTCGGTCTTGTCGGTGCCGAACACGCGGGCGTCGAGCTCGCCCTCGAACAAAGGCGTCGGCCTTGTGCGGCCGTCGGCCGAATATTGCTGCAGCACGGCCTGGCCGAGCTGGCGATAGGTGACGTTGGGGTTCTCGGCCAATTTCGACAGGATGGTGAAGGTGAACAGGCCGAAGCGCGGCGCGTCGGGCGTGCCCTTGGGCAGCGGCATTTCGGGCGTCGTCTCGACCGTCTGCGCGGCATAGAAAGCAACCAGCTTGCCCCTGGCGATCGGCTCGGCGCCGGTCGGCATCAGGTTGAAGGCCGGCTTGCGCCCGCCATTCTCGTCGAAACCGCGCGATGCGCTTGCCGAGATGTCGTCATAGGCCTTCACGGCCGCTGCTCTCGCCGCATCATCGCCGCCGACGAGATCGGCGAACTCGACCTTGCGCTCCAGTTCGTCATCGACTTCCGCGGCGCGCGTTGCGGTGCCGGAATGGCAGCAGTCGAACACGACCCATACAAAGGCGCCCTTGTCGCGTATGGCGTCGAGCGCGGCGCCGACCTCATTGTCGACGAGTGCGTTGGGCACGCCTTCTTCGCGGTTGATCCACTTGTCGATGTCGGAGGGAAGGAAAATCTCGTCGAGCCCGTCGGTCTCGTCGCCGGCCTTGGCCTGCGGCTGCTGGGCGCCGTGGCCCGACAGATGCAGATAGACGAAATCGTCGCGTTGCACCTTGCCGGCGAGGTCGGCAAGAGCGGCCTTGATCGCCGCATGCGTCGGCGGGCCGTTGGCGCCTTCGACATCCTTGGCGAGCAAGGTCACGTTCCCGGCCGCGAATTTGACCGGATCGGGCGTGTTCTTCAGGAGATAGTCGCGGACCAGACCGGCATCGTTCTTCGGCCCGATCAGCCAGTTCTTCTGCGGCAGGTTGGGATAGTCGGTGCAGGCGACCAGCAGCGCATGATAGGTACGCGAGGCGGCGAGGGCGCGGAACGAGACCGTACCGGCGGCCACAAGCGCCGACGTGCCGACGAGCAGCGTGCGTCGTGTCAGTTTGATCATGATTGCTTCCCCAAGCCCGATCGAATTTGCAAGTGCGGCACCTTTCGTCGCGAATTTTGTCAGTATTTTGAAGGTGGTTGGTGCCGTCAACCAGCGGTAGCGGTGATGACGTCGATGGCGATAACGGAAACATTGGCAAAAAGCCCGTTTCATCGCTATCTCAAGGGAATTGAGACCGTCGCATGGCAGAAATAATGTGGCGTCTCCAAGTGAAGAGATAGAGCATGATGTCGTCCGAAAACCGCTTCACACTTTTCGGCATCATGCTCTGAACGATCGGAAAACAGGATCATGGCGGCAAGGGATGTGCTGACGAAGAATCAGCTGAGCGTGCTCGAGAAGCTCGAGGCCGCCAGCGGACCTCTCAGCGCCTATACGCTGCTCGACCAGTTGCGCGAGCGCGGTTTTCGCGCGCCGCTGCAGGTTTACCGGGCGCTCGACAGTCTGGTGAAGTCAGGCTTCGTGCACCGGCTCGAAAGCCTCAACTCCTTCGTCGCCTGCGCCGAGCCGCACGACCACAGCCATTCGATGACCGCCTTTGCCATCTGCGATACATGCGGGCAGGTGACGGAGATGTCGGATCACGATGTCGATCACCGGCTCGATGAGTGGGTTCGATCGACGGGGTTTGCCGCCAAGAAGGCGGTGATCGAGTTTCGAGGCGTGTGTGCCAAGTGTCGGGCTGAGGCTGCTTAGGTACGCCGATATTCAGGTGAGGCCGGCCTGCAAATGGCCGATACCTGCGCTTGCGGTGCTCACGTACGAAAAGTACGCTCCGCTCCGGTTCTCGGCATCAGCCATTTTCGACTCGGCCTGACCTGAATCTCGACGTCCCTACGGCGGGACGCCGCAAGGGCTGGGCGCTAATGCGCCTCATCCCAGTTGTTCGCCGCCCGTGCATCGACATGCAGCGGCACCGACATCGAAATTGCCGGCATCGGCGCGTTCTCCATGACGCGGCGCACAACGGGGATCGTCGCCTCGACTTCCGCTTCCACCGTCTCGAAGATCAATTCGTCATGCACCTGCAAGAGCATGCGGGCCGACAGGCCGGCCTTCTCCAGCGCCTCGTCCATATGCACCATGGCGCGGCGGATGATGTCGGCGGCGGTGCCTTGCAGCCTGGCGTTGATCGAGGCGCGCTCGTTGAAGGCCCGGATCGACGGGTTTGACGACCGGATTTCCGGATAGTGGATGCGGCGGCCGAAGATGGTTTCGACGAAGCCATGCTCGCGGGCATAGGCCTTGGTCGCCTCGATATAGTCGCGGATGCCGGGGAAACGCTCGAAATACTTCTTGATGTAGGCGCCGGCTTCCTCGCGCGGGATCGACAGCTGGTTGGCGAGGCCAAAGGCCGAAATGCCGTAGATGATGCCGAAATTGATCGCCTTGGCGCGGCGGCGCACTTCCGAAGGCATGCCTTCGACCGGCACGGAAAACATTTCCGAAGCGGTGATGGCGTGGATGTCAGCGCCGTCGGCAAAAGCCTGCGTCAGCTGCGGAATCTCGGCGACATGGGCAAGCACGCGCAATTCGATCTGGCTGTAGTCGGCCGAGACCAGTTTCTGGCCCTTATCGGCGATGAAGGCGGTCCTGATCTTGCGTCCCTCGGCGGTGCGCACCGGGATGTTCTGCAAATTGGGATCGGAGGAGGACAACCGGCCAGTTGTGGTTGCGGCGAGCGCGTAGGAGGTGTGCACGCGCTTGGTGTCGGGATGGATGAAGCCGGGCAGGGCGTCGGTATAGGTCGATTTCAGCTTGGTCAGCTGGCGCCAGTCGACGATCTTGCGCGGCAGTTCGTGACCTTCGGCGGCGAGATCTTCCAGAAGCTGCGCCGAGGTCGACCATTGCCCGGTCTTGGTCTTGGAACCGCCGGGCAGACCCATGCGGCCGAACAGGATGTCGCCGAGCTGCTTTGGCGAGCCGATGTTGATGCGCTCGCCGACGAGGCCGTAGATTTCCTCTTCCAGCCGCGCCGCACCTTGCGCCAACTCGCCCGAGAGCCGCGACAGGATCTGGCGGTCGACCGAGATGCCGCGCTGTTCCATCCGGGCCAGGACCGGCACCAGCGGCCGCTCCAGCCGCTCATAGACCGAGACCAGTCCCTTGGCAGCCAGTCGCGGCTTCAGCACCTGCCACAGCCGCAAGGCCACGTCGGCATGGCCGGCGGCGTAGGCGGTTGCCCTGTCGATATCGACCTGTTCGAAGCCGATGGAGCTCCTTCCCGAACCGGCGAGCTCCTTGAGCGGGATCGTGGCGTGGCCAAGCCATTTGTCGGCAAGAGACGACAAAGTGTGGTGGCCGGTGCCGGCGTCGAGCACGTAGGAGATCAGCATGGTGTCGTCGAAGGGCGCGATATCGATGCCGTGGCGGCTCATGACGACGATGTCGTATTTGGCGTCCTGGGCGATCTTGAGGACCGATTTGTCCTCCAGCAAGGGTTTCAGCAGCGCCAGCGCCTCGCGAACCGGGATCTGGTTTTCCAGTGTGCCGCCGCCGAGCAGGTCGCCGGCGCCGCTTTTGTGGGCGAGCGGCACATAGGCGGCGCGGCCGGGGCCAATCGCCAGGGAGAAGCCGATGAGGTCGGCAAGCATCGGATCGGACGATGTGGTCTCGGTGTCGAAAGCGACGATGCCGGTTTCCTTCGCCTGGGCCAGCCAGCTCTTGAGCGTTGCCGTGTCGCGGACCGCGACATAGGCGCCGGGATCGATTTTGGCGGAGGACGCCGCTTCGAGACGAAGCGCTGAAAGCAAAGAAGGGGTATCGCCGGCCTTGGCGGTATCGGCCTTGGCTGCAGCTTGTTCTGCTTCGCTGGTTCCGTCGCCGCGGGCAACTGCCGGCGCGCCAGACCCGACATCGGGACCGTGCGCGGTGTCGGCGCGCTCGACAGTTACAGCGACGGCCTGGACGTCGCCGGCCTCGGTGCTGGTCGCCTCGGCCACGCGGCGGGTCAGCGAGGTGAATTCCATGGTCTTGAGGAAGCCGATCAGCTTCGGCCCGTCCGGTGCGTGCAGCACGAAATCGTCGAGCCCATCGGTGACCGGCACGTCGTTCTTTAGCGTCACCAGCTGGCGCGATATCCGAGCCTTGTCGGCATTGGCGATGATGGATTCACGTCTTTTGTCCTGTTTGATCTCGCCGGCGCGCGCCAGCAGCCCGTCGAGATCGCCGAACTGTTCCAGCAATTGCGCCGCCGTCTTCGGTCCGATGCCGGGCACGCCGGGCACATTGTCGACGGAGTCGCCGGTCAGTGCCTGCAGGTCGATCATCTTTTCGGGCGGCACGCCCCATTTTTCGATCACCTCGGGGATGCCGATCTGGCGGTCCTTCATCGGGTCGTACATGCCGACCGTGGGGCCGACCAGTTGCATCAGATCCTTGTCGGAGGAGATGATGGTGGTGTCGCCGCCGGCTTCGCAGGCCAGCTTGCAATAAGTGGCGATGAGGTCGTCGGCCTCGAACCCTTCCATCTCGATGCAGGGCAGGTTGAAGGCGATGGTTGCCTGCCGGATCAGGCCGAATTGCGGGATCAGGTCTTCGGGCGGCGCGTTGCGGTTGGCCTTGTATTCCGGGTAGAGCTCATTGCGGAAGGTTTTCGACGAATAATCGAAAATGACCGCGAAATGCGTCGGCACAATTCCTACATCGGTGTTGCGGGCGTCCTGCATCAGCTTCCACAGCATGTTGCAGAAGCCGGATACGGCGCCAACCGGCAGGCCATCGGATTTGCGGGTCAGCGGCGGCAGCGCGTGGTAGGCACGAAAGATGTAGCCGGAGCCGTCGATAAGGAAGAGATGATCGCCTTTTTTCATGCCGGCAGGGATAGCGCGGCCAAGCTTCGCGGTCCATGGCAAAGGCGGACTTCCAACAGGGTTGCGGCGACATCCTGACAGAGACTGCCTCAAAGCCGCCGGATGCCCGGGGCGCTCACGGCCATGTTACAAAAGTGTAATTTTCTTGCCCTTGAAACGCCACGTTCGAAGACACAAATACAGGTCATCGGCAGTTTTCGCCGAGTCCGGAGCAAGGCCCGTCCCCCGCCTATCCCGGACAATTGCGGCAGCCTATCCCCCCTCTCCGGGCTGCCGCATCGTTTCGAGTAAAAGGCCGCCGTGGTTCCCCCTCCACCACGGCGGCTCTTTTTTGCCCTCAGCAAACAATTGCGTGGCCCATTAGAGCGCCGTGCGTCCTATCGGACGCACAAAGGACGCTCTAAAACTTTGAATCTGCTGCATCGAGCTTTTCGTTTTGATGCGCTGCCTTTACGGTCCCGGCACCGAAAAGAAAGGCCCGCAATAATGTCCACGATTTCCCCTGTCCTCGACCGTCTCGACGCAAATCTCGACCAGAGCCTGGAGCGCCTGTTCGGTCTGCTCCGCATCAAGTCGATCTCCACCGAATCCGACTACGCCGCCGACTGCCGCAAGGCCGCGGAGTGGCTGGTGGCGGAGCTCAAGCTGATCGGCTTCGACGCGTCCGTGCGCGACACGCCGGGACATCCGATGGTAGTGGCGCATCATGAAGGGCCGGCCGGTTCGCCGCATCTGCTGTTTTACGGCCATTACGACGTGCAGCCGGTCGACCCGATCGAGCTTTGGGAGAGCAGCCCGTTCGCGCCGGCGGTCAAGGAGGTCGAGCCCGGCCACAAGGTGATCACCGGCCGCGGCTCGGCCGACGACAAGGGGCAGTTGATGACCTTCGTCGAGGCCTGCCGCGCCTGGAAACAGGTGCATGGCAATCTGCCCTGCCGCATCACCATCCTGTTCGAGGGCGAGGAGGAATCCGGCTCGCCGTCGCTGATACCGTTCCTGAAGGCCAATGCCGAAGAACTGAAGGCCGATTTCGCGCTGGTCTGCGATACCGGCATGTGGGACCGCGAGACGCCCTCGATCTGCGTCTCCTTGCGCGGAATGGTGGGCGAGGAGATCACCGTGAAGGCGGCCGATCGCGACCTGCATTCGGGCCTTTATGGCGGTGCTGCCGCCAACCCGATCCGCATCCTGGCGAAAATCCTGGCCGATATCCATGACGAGAATGGCCACATCACCATTCCCGGCTTCTATGACGGGGTCGAGGAGACGCCCTCGCAGATCCTGAAATCATGGGAGACGCTCGGCGAGACCGCCGAGACCTTCCTTGGGCCTATAGGCTTGTCGATTCCTTCGGGTGAAAAGGGCCGCTCGGTGCTGGAGCTGACCTGGGCGCGGCCGACGGCCGAGTTCAACGGCATCATCGGCGGCTATACCGGCAAGGGCTTCAAGACGGTGATCGCCGCGGAGGCGTCGGCGAAAATCTCCTTCCGTCTCGTCCACACGCAGAACCCCGAAAAGATCCGCGCCGCGTTCCAGAAATTCGTCAGGGAGCGCATTCCCGCGGACTGTTCGGTCGAGTTCCACCCGCATGGCGGCTCGCCGGCGATCCAGCTTTCCTACGACTCGCCGTTCCTGGCCAAGGCCAAGAATGCACTGTCCGACGAATGGCCGAAACCGGCGGTGACGACAGGCAGCGGCGGCTCGATTCCGGTGGTGGGCGACTTCCAGACCTATCTCGGCATGGAATCGCTGCTGGTCGGCTTCGGCCTCGACGACGACCGCATCCACTCGCCGAACGAGAAATACGAACTGACCTCCTTCCACAAGGGCCAGCGTTCCTGGGCGAGGATTCTCGATGCGCTGACGCGCTGAGCGACGGAAAACCAGTTTCTGGTTGATTTTTCAGCGGATCGCGGCGAGGACCACCGTAAACCGCGATCCGGAGAAGACGATGAGCGATATCCGCTTCCACAAAAACGATCTGCCCGACCTGTCCCGCTATAATGTCGATGCGGTGGCGATCGACACCGAGACGCTGGGGCTGAACCCGCATCGCGACCGGCTCTGCGTGGTGCAGATCTCGCCGGGCGACGGCTCCGCCGACGTGATCCAGATTGCGCCCGGCCAGAAGAAGGCGCCGAACCTGGTCAGCCTGCTCAGGAATCGCGGCATAACCAAACTGTTCCATTACGGCCGTTTCGACCTCGCGGTGCTCTACAACGCCTTTGGCGTCATGCCGGAGCCGGTGTTCTGCACCAAGATCGCCTCGCGGCTGACCCGCACCTATACCGACCGGCACGGGTTGAAGGACATCTGCTTCGAGATGCTCGGCGTCGGCCTGTCGAAGGCGCAGCAATCGTCGGACTGGGCGGCCGAGACCCTGTCGCCCGAACAGCTCGAATATGCCGCTTCCGATGTGCTCTACCTGCACCGTCTGCGCGAAGTGCTGGCTGGACGGCTGGCGCGGGACGGAAGGACCAAGGAAGCCGACGCCTGCTTCCGTTTCCTGCCGACGCGTGCCAAGCTCGATCTGATGGGCTGGGACGAAGAGGACATTTTTGCCCACAGCTGAGCCGTCCTCGTGGCCCGTTTGGAACCAGACCCGCCACGTGGCGTTTCTGTCGACTCAAATTGTTCTGCGCAATTCCGGACGAAAAACCGCTGCACACTTTTCCTGGAATTGCTCGACGAGGGGATGACATGGCAGACCGCAAGCCGATAGCGACCGCCCCTACGGACGGGTCCAGGGTCACAGTTCTGTGGAAGGACGGTACTGGTGTCGTCAGCGAATCCGTCGGGCAATATCGCGACGGCGCCTGGTGGGTCTACACCGACAGCGATACCCAGAAGAAGGTCGATCCAACGAGTTGGCGGCCGGCCTTCAGCGACGATGACGACGACCAGTGAGCGCCGCTGGCGAGATCACGCACTTTCACATAGCCTGAAACCGTTGATAACGAGGCCGATTCGGGGCCTTCCGCTTCGTCGCCGCCTCTCTTACTGGAGGAACCTGCCATGGACGTCCAAACCCTTCTCATCTTCCTGATCATCGGCGCCATTGCCGGCTGGCTCGCCGGCCTCATCGTCTCGGGCTTCGGCTTCGGCCTGATCGGCAACATCGTCGTCGGCATCATCGGCGCCCTCATCGCAGGTTGGCTGTTCCCAAGGCTGGGCTTCGCCATCGGCGGCGGCATTCTGGCTGCTATCATCAACGCCACGATCGGCGCCGTCATCCTGCTGGTTCTGGTCAAGGTCTTGAAACGAGCGTGATGCTAGAGATCGACAGGAGCGCGCCATGAAACAGAACCCACTCTATCTCATCATCGGCGCGCTCGTGGTCGTCGTCATCGTGCTCGGCGTCTATCTCTATCGCGAGCAGACCAAGCCCAACGGCGTCGAGCTCAAGATCGACGACAAGGGCATTTCGATCCAGCAGAATTGAGTGGAACCCCGCTCTGAAACCAATTGTATCCACATTGCTTCGCGCGCCTTTGACTGAACGGCATTGCCTTCATTGAAAGGCGTTACAGAAAAGACGTCTCGAATGCTCGGTGCTACAGGCCCGTGAAAAAAGGGTCGATTGTTTCTAAGCGTTCGCTTTGCTGCCGGCAACTGCACCGTCGGAGAGGCTGTTCACAAACGATTTGAGCAAATCCTCGCTTCCACTGGTCGCCATCGTATCGATGCCCAAAAAGACACCTGCGTCGGGGCCGCCACGGACCCTTAGGCCGAAAGCTTCTGACTCAGCCAACCGAGCGCTTCTGCCGGAGAGAGCATAGAAAATACATTGGTGTAAAAGCCTGCATCGAATCGCAAGGCTCGCTCCGAGAGATCAATAACGCTACGGTCATTCGGCCCTATCACCAATTCGACCAATGCAAATTGTGTTAGTTGCTCGGCTCTGCCTTGCGATTCGATGACAGCGTGAAGGTAGAATTGAGGCTTAGCAAATCCGAGGCACAACTTGTGGTGCCCGAATATGGAGTCTCTTTCGCCGCGAACATAGAGCGTATCGTTTCTGGACTGCACAGTCCATTCAACAGGAGTTTGGCCGTCCGTAACAACTCTTAATTTTCGAAGTTCACTGTGATCGATATCTTTGACAACATCGCTATCAACAGAGGCTGAAATTTCCAAGAATTCTGCCGGTATACCCATATCTGAAATATACCGAGCTATTCTCGATGACAGTATCTGCGACCGACCGATGTGACTAGGTGTAGGATCTCGAAATGAGAATTGATGGACGCCAAAGCGATCATTTTCGCGCAAGAACCTGAGCCGGCCACCGAGATACATCAAGGTTGCCGCACTCATGCATTTGCCCGTGAGGAACCTCCGCTTGCTATATATGTCTCTGTTCTCGGGCTGATTTTCAACGTCTAATATGTACTGTCCGACGTGTGTTGAAAACCAGTTCTCCCTGATTTGGCGGCCTATCTCTATGGCGGCTTCCACGCTTCCACCGACAGAGTCGATATACAAATCTGTGCGATATGGAACCTGAGATTTCCTGAGGAAATCCGAGAATTTCTCATCATCGCCAAGTTCAACCCGCCCAAAGGCGTTGATGCAGCGATGGCCACCCATCATTTCTTCGTAAGGGGTTTGAGGCGGGGTGTACTCAAACTGCAAAAGGACATCCTCCATCGGCCTAAAAAATGCTAGTTGCTGCCAGCTTGGGAAGCTAGCCCTTCGCAAACGAATTTAGAAATTCTTAAGAAATTTCAAAAGGGTGCATAAACCCTGCTTTAACGCGCCCTTAAACTGCCGCATCTACCCTGCAACCCGAGCGCCATTGGCACCGGGAAGACAGCGCAACGCATGGCGAACCGCAGAGACAATCGCATCGAACCCAGCTTCGAGGGATCGCCAAAGGCGAAATCTTCAGCCGGTTTTTCGGTGAACGAGGAGGATCGCGTCGTGCCGGGCAATCGCAAAACCTCCACGGCGCGCAAAACCTCCAAGGGAAAATCATCGTCGCGCGGCCGGCGCGGCAAAGGCCGGCGCGGCCTGTTCGGTGCGCTGGCCCGGATGTTCTATTGGTGCTTCGTGCTTTGCATCTGGGGCGGCATCGCGGTGGCCGGCATTGTCGTCTACTACGGCGCCAAGATGCCGGCGGCCACGACCTGGTCGATCCCCGACCGCGCCCCAAACATCAAGATCGTTTCGGTCGACGGGCAGTTGCTCGCCAACAGAGGCATGAGCGGCGGCGAGGCGGTCGGCCTGCACGAAATGTCGCCCTACATTCCCGAAGCCGTCATCGCCATCGAGGACCGCCGCTTCTATTCGCATTTCGGCATCGATCCGATCGGCCTGTCGCGCGCCATGGTGACCAATGTGCTCGGCGGGCATTTCTCGCAGGGCGGCTCGACGCTGACCCAGCAGCTGGCCAAGAACCTGTTCCTGAAGCCAGACCGAACGCTGGAGCGTAAGGTGCAGGAAGTGCTGCTGTCGCTGTGGCTGGAGCACAAGCATACCAAGGACCAGATCCTCGAAATGTACCTCAACCGGGTCTATTTCGGCTCCGGCGCTTATGGCGTCGAGGCGGCCTCGCGCCGCTATTTCGGCAAGAGCGCGCGCGATGTTACGCTGTCGGAGGCGGCCCTTCTCGCCGGCCTGTTGAAAGCGCCATCACGGCTGTCGCCGGCGCGCGACCCGAAGGCCGCGGAACAGCGCTCGCAGCTGGTGCTGGCCGCCATGCGCGATGAAGGGAAGATCAGCGCCAAGGAACTGGCCTCGGCAATGAGCGCGCCGGCGACGCGCGCACCGTCCTACTGGACCGGTTCGGAAAATTATGTCGCCGACACCATCATGGAAGAACTGCCCGACCTGATCGGTGACGTGCGCAGCGACATCGTCGTCGACACGACCGTCGATCTGAACCTGCAGAAGCTGGCAGAACAGTCGATCCGCCGGCTGATCGACGACAGCGGCAAGAAGCTCAATGTCAGCCAGGGCGCGCTGGTGTCGATCGACAATTCGGGCGCGGTGCGCGCCATGGTCGGCGGCTACGACTATTCGACCAGCCAGTTCGACCGTGCCTCCGAGGCGCGCCGCCAGCCGGGCTCGGCGTTCAAGCCGTTCGTTTATATGGCCGCGCTCGAGGCCGGCCGCACGCCCGACAGTGTGCGCAACGACGCGCCGATCAAGATCGGCAAGTGGACGCCGGACAATTACGGCGGCAAGTACTTCGGCAAGGTGACGCTGGCGACCGCCTTGGCGAAATCGCTCAATTCGGTCGCCGCACAGCTGACCATGGAGGTGGGCCCCGACGCGGTGGTCGAGGCGGCGCACCGTATGGGCATTCAGTCCGATCTGACGGCCAACACCTCGATCGCACTGGGAACCTCGGAAGTGACGCCGCTGGAGCTGACATCGGCCTATGTTCCCTTCGCCAATGGCGGCTACAAGCCCGACATCCATTTCATCCGCCGCGTCACCACGGCCGAAGGCAAGGTCCTGTTCGACGACAATGGCGGCAGCGCGCCGCGCGTCGTCAAGCAGGACATTGTCGGCATGATGAACTCGATGATGACCGGCACGGTCGAGATCGGTACGGCGAAGAAGGCGGCCTTTGCCTGGCCTTCGGCCGGCAAGACCGGCACCAGCCAGAACTCGCGCGACGCCTGGTTCGTCGGCTACACCGCCAATCTGACCACCGGCGTGTGGTTCGGCAATGATGACGGCACGCCGATGAAGAAGGTGACCGGCGGCGCACTGCCGGCACAGGCCTGGCACGAGTTCATGGTTGCCGCGCATGAAGGCGTGCCGGTCAGGCCGCTGCCCGGCACCTGGAAATCGACGCCGCCCGACACCATTGTCCCCGACGACATACCCTCCGCCGGCAACAATCAAGTGGCGCCGGTCCCGTCGGCGTCGGTCGGCCAATCAGCTCCGGCGGCTGCCCCAGCGGCTCCCGCGACCGCCCAGGCTCCTGCGCCGCCGGTCCGCGCTGTCCGCCGCCCGGCCGAAACCGTCGATGCCGACGGCTTCGACATGCCCGGCGACGGCGGCACCACAGCTTCGATCAAGCATCCGGTACCGCCCGGCAGCGTCGGCGGCCCGACCAAGAAGCGGAAGACGTCGATCCTGGATATTCTCGGCGGCGGGTGAGCGACAAGTAGGCTCTCGCCAGCAAGGTTACCTTCGGCTACATCTCCGGCCGGAGACCGCGACATGACCGAGACCGACACCCGCAAAACCATCGTGCTGACCGGCGCCAGCCGCGGCATCGGGCATGCCACCGTCAAACGCTTTTCGCGTGAGGGCTGGCGGGTCATCACCTGCTCGCGCCAGGCCTTTGCCGAGGATTGTCCGTGGCCGGCGGGGCCGGAGGACCACATCAAGGTCGATCTGGCCGACCAGGAAGATGTCGGCATCGCCGTTTCCGAGATACGCCACCGGCTGGAGGCGCATGGCGGGCAACTGCACGCGCTGGTCAACAATGCCGGCATCTCGCCCAAACTCAAGGACGGTAACAGCCGGATGAACTCGATCGACACACCGATGCATGTCTGGCGCGACGTGTTCCAGGTCAATTTCTTTGCGCCGATCATGCTTGCGCGCGGCTTGTTCAAGGAGTTGGCGGCGGCCAAGGGCTCGATCGTCAACGTCACCTCGATCGCCGGCACCCGCGTGCATCCTTTCGCCGGCACGGCTTACGCGACGTCGAAGGCAGCGCTCGGTTCGCTGACGCGCGAGATGGCGCATGATTTCGGCCCGCACGGCATCCGCGTCAACGCGATTGCTCCGGGCGAGATCGACACGGCGATCCTGTCGCCGGGCACCGACAAGATCGTCGAGACGATCCCGCTCCGGCGCCTCGGCACGACCGCGGAGGTCGCTGACATCATCTTCTTCCTGTGCTCGCAGCAGGCGTCTTACGTGACGGGCTCGGAAATCCACATCAATGGCGGCCAGCACGTCTAGAGGGTCAAGCCAAGGACTGCTCATCCGGCGATGGTGAGGACCGCCTTGCCGCTGAAGCTGCGCTGCCGCAGGGCGTCCAGGGCTTGGCCGATATCCGTCCACGGAACGGTCAGGGACACGCGGGTTTCCAGCCGGCCAGCCGCGACCAGAGCGAGCAGGGAGGCGATATCAGCGCCGATGCCCGCACCTGATGTGTAGTAAGCGAAGGTCTGAAGCCGCGCACCCTCGTGGCCGGGAACGAACTGTCTGAAGCCAATTGGCGTCAGTTCGCCGCTGCTCGAGCCGAACATGACGATGGTGCCGCCCGGTGCGACGCGTTCGATGGCGCGGGCGAGGCTTTCACCGCCGACCGACTCGGTGATCAGCGAAAACGGCCCCTCAGCCCGCTCGATCGACTCGACGACCTGCCCGGCTCCCAGCTGACGAAGATCGTCGTTGTGCCGGGCGGCGGCAATCGCGGTCACCGCGGCGCCTTGCTCGCGGGCGATCTGGATCTGGAAACGACCGACCGCGCCGCTTGCGCCGGTGATCAGGACCTGCTGTCCCGCGAGTTCGCCGGCATGACGCAACGTCCGCAGCGCCGTCGTGCCCGCAACCGGAAGCGTCGCGGCGGAGGCGAAGCTGACCCCATCCGGGATGACGGCGAGACGGTCGGTCGGAACGGCGACACGTTCGGCCCATCCGGCCTCGTCGACCAAGGCGGCAACCCGGGCGCCAACGACCGGCCCGGAGCCGTCGGCAGCTGCCCGTTCGACAACTCCAACCACGTCCTGGCCGGGTATCCATCCTTCCGGGCGTATAGTGAGCAGGCGCAGTTCGCCACGATTCAGCGAGGTTGCGTGGACGCGGACAAGCGCCTCGTTGGCGAGCGGCTGGGGTTCGTCGATCTCGGCGGGCCCGAGCCGGGTGGTGCTCTCGGGAGAGATGACAAGGGCGCGCATCGGGAGCCTTCCTGCTGGTTGCGGATGCCAGCCGCAAAGCCGGACCCTATCGACTTCCTCGACCAAAGAATTTAGCTATCATGGCGAATAGTTGCTAAAAGCAGTCAATCGTGAGACAGCCTCTCCGGTATCCCTGGCTCAATTTCGATGTCGACGATGTGCCCGCGCCGGCGATTGCGGTGCGCGTTGAAGTCCCCGAGACCAAGGCAGAAGTGTCCGCCCACTGGCATCGCAAAGGGCAACTTGTCTTCGCGCTCGGCGGTGGCGTCACATGCCGCGTCCCTAGCGGGCTATGGATGGTGCCGCCGCATTGCGGGGTTTGGATTCCCGGCGGGATGGAACACAGCAACATCGCCACCGCCAATGCGCGGATTTTCTTCGTCTACATCGAGCCGGGAGCTGCCGATCTGCCGGATCGGTGCTGCACGCTGTCGATTTCGCCGCTGCTGCGCGAGCTGATCATCGAACTGTCGGACTGCGCACCGGACGATGACAGGTGCGCTTTCCTGGGAAGCGTTCTGCTTGCCGAACTGCCTGATATGCCGGTCCAGCAGCTGCATCTGCCGATCTCCGCCGAACCCCGCTTGCGGCGGATCGCCGAAGCGCTGGCGCAAGATCCCGCCGATCGCAGCACATTGGCGGAATGGGCCAGTCGCGTCGCGCTCAGCGAAAGCAGCCTCGCCCGTCTCGTGGTGAAGGAGACCGGACTGAGCTTCGGCCGCTGGCGCCAGCAACTGCATTTGATCGTCGCCATACGGGAACTGGCCGCCGGCGCCAGCGTACAGCAGGTCTCGGGCGATCTCGGCTATGAATCGGTGACGGCTTTCATCACCATGTTCAAGAAAGCGCTTGGCAAGCCGCCGGCAAAGTATCTCGCCAGCGTCGCCCACAATGGCGGCTCTGCCTTCGTGGCCTGATTGGTTAGGCTGCCGACGGCTCGGGCATCTGTGGCTTATGGCCGATGACTTCCTCAACAATGCCGCGGGCGATTTCGCGTTCGCCCATGATGACGGTGTCGGCGCTGAGACCCTTCAGATGCTCGACCTCGGCATCGGAATGGGCGCGCGCGATGACGTTGATGCCGGGGCGCGGGACCTGAGCACGACCTGCCCGGCCTCGAAAAAAGGTGGGATGCCGAAAAACGAAAGGCGCGCGCAGCAAAACCTGCGCGCGCCTGAGACCTGATACCGGATGGTCATCCGGTTAATTTTCAGGCTGCTTGAAGCATTGCCTCGATGTCCATCAGAGGGCGGTTGGTCAATGTCTTCGGTATTTCGGCCTGCACCTTGTCTGTGACTTCCTTGTGCAATTTCTTGCGCATCGTTCCGAGCACAAGCGGCGGCGCGATCAGCACCATGTCGCTAAAGATGCCGTGATGAGCGAACTTGTAGAGCCGATCCGCAATCTCTTGCGCGAAGCGTTCCTTGCCCTGCCGGTGCCAGTCGGTGTCCTCGACCGCGCTGCGGTGCACGGAAGGGCCGTCATTGTAACGGCCGGGACTGTCGCTGCCTTGCTCGCGCGTGGCCGGATTGTCCTGCTTCATCTCCTGGAAGAGCTGCAGGTTCGGATAGAGATTGTCGCCTTCGTTCTTCAGGAACAGCGCTTTCTCGCCATCGGCCACCATGACCAACAGGCCATGTTTCAGGTTGATTTTGTTCATCGCGTGCTCCTGCTTGAAGGGTTCAAATTGAGCCGACTGATGTCGGCGTCGGCGGGACCAGAACGCATGGCGGAACGGGAACGTTCCACTCCGTTCGCCGGGCTCGCGTCGAGCCCATATTCGGTCGATCGAACCGGCTATCGCAGCGGCGTCCGTGGTGGTGGCTTTAATCTACTAAATTGGTAGAATTTAGAAAAAACAATTTTGCGGCCTGACCTGCTCCCGGATAAAAGAGCCGCAGAACAAGGCCTGCGGCAGCAGCTTGAATCCGCCCGATAAGCCGATCTGGAATATTTTTCTCTTCGCCTTCAGGCTTGCGGAAAACCGATTGCCTCTCGTGTGGGGATGCGCGAGTGGGTTCCTTCAGCTTTTTCACGCCCGCGCGTAAAACTGCCGCCTTGTACCGGAATCTGTTCGTCATGCCGCAGGTCAATCCCAAGCTCAACGCGTTCCCCGTCTTCATGCGGGTCGAAGGCGAAGCTGTGGTCATTGTCGGCGGCGGCGCCGAGGCGCTGGCCAAGGCGCGGCTGCTCGATCAGTCGAGCGCGACACTGCGCATCATCACTGACACGGCCGATGCCGAATTGCTGGCCTTCATCGCCGCGACCGGCGCCACCCACGTCGCCGCTCTCTACGATGCCGCGCATCTCGAAGGTGCGGTCATGGTGTTTGCCGCCAGCGGCAACGAGGCGCTCGACCGTCGCGTCGCTGAGGATGCACGCCGGCGGGGTATCCCGGTCAACGCCGTCGACAGGCCGGAGCTCTGCGATTTCTTCACCCCTGCGCTGGTCAACCGCGCGCCAGTCGCCATTGCCATCGGCACCGAGGGCGCCGGCCCGGTGCTGGCGCAGATGCTGCGCAGCCGCATCGACCGCATGCTGTCGCCGTCGCTCGGGCCTCTGGCAACGCTTGCCGCCTCGTTCCGCGGTGCAGCCGAAAAGCTGCTGCCGAAAGGCAATGCCCGCCGCCAGTTCTGGGGGAGTTTTTTCCAAGGCGCGCCGGCCCGTGCCGTCGAGGCCGGTGAGCTCTCGCAGGCGCACGACGCCGCCGTCGATCTGTTGCTGTCGAAAGCACCGGCTTCGGGCCACATCGCCCTGGTCGGCGCCGGCCCCGGCGCCGAGGATCTTTTGACGCTGCGCGCGCACCGGCTTTTGATGGAAGCCGACGTCATCGTCTATGACGCACTGGTGCCGGAGGCGATCGTCGCTATGGGCCGCCGCGATGCCGAACGCCTGCCTGTCGGAAAACGCAAGGGCTGCCACACCAAGAGCCAGGCCGAGATCAATGCGTTGCTGGTCGATCTCGGCGGGCAGGGCAAGCGCGTCGTGCGGCTGAAGTCGGGCGACCCGCTGGTGTTTGGCCGCGCCGGCGAGGAGATGGCCGCACTGCGCGATGCCGGCATCGCCTATGACGTCATCCCCGGTGTCACCGCTGCCTTCGCCGCCGCCGCCGATTTCGAACTGCCGCTGACGCTGCGCGGCGTCTCGTCGTCGATGGTGTTCACCACCGGCCATGATCTGAAAGGAAATTCGCTGCCGGATTGGGCCAAGCTTGCCATCTCCGGCGCGACCGTCGCCGTCTATATGGGCCGCTCGGTCGCCGCCGAGGTTGCCGGACGGCTGATCGAGGCCGGCCTGTCGCCGGACACGGCGGTCGCGGTGGTCGAGAATGCCAGCCTGCAGAACCGCCGCCGCTTCCACGGTACGCTCGCCGATCTGCCGTCGCTGGAAGCGCGCGCCGATCTGACAGGCCCGGTGATGACCATCATCGGCGATGCGGTCGCCGGCGCCAACTTTGAACGTTCCGAGCCGCTCGCGGCACATAGTCATGAGGGCGTCGCCAATACGGTCGCCGCAGAGGTCGAACAATGAAGATACTGACCGCAAACCGCCTCACCGACGGCATCGCCGTCTGGTACGCCGATGGCGGCTGGGCCGAGACGGTGGACCACGCCGACCTCGCCCATGACAAGGCGGCCGAAGATCGGCTCGAAGCGATCGGCGCCAAGGCCTATGCCGATAATGATGTGGTCGATGTCAACCTGATCGACGCCGAAGTGGTCGATGGCGTCGTCGAGCCGGTGCGGCTGCGCGAAAAGATCCGCGCCGCCGGCCCGACCATCCGCAACGATCTGGGCAAGCAGGCCGAGCGGGCGGCATAGCCAGGATTTTGAGTAAAACGGGCGGACGCGCCCTGAAAGACGAAGCATGTACCGTTACGATGAGTTCGACCACGATTTTGTCCAGGCCCGCGTCGCCGAGTTCAGCGACCAGGTCGAGCGCCGGCTGTCCGGCGAAATCACCGAAGAGCAGTTCAGGCCGCTGCGGCTGATGAACGGCGTCTATCTGCAGCTGCATGCGTACATGCTGCGCATCGCGGTGCCCTATGGCACGCTGAACGCCGCGCAGCTTCGCATGCTCGGTCACATCGCGCGCAAATACGACAAGGGCTACGGCCATTTCACCACGCGTCAGAACATCCAGTTCAACTGGCCGGCGCTGTCGGACATTCCGGCGATCCTGGCCGATCTGGCCAGTGTGGAAATGCACGCCATCCAGACCAGCGGCAATTGCATCCGCAATGTCACCGCCGATCACTTCGCCGGTGCCGCTGCCGACGAAGTCGCCGATCCGCGCCCCTACGCCGAGATCCTTCGGCAGTGGTCGTCGGTGCATCCGGAATTCTCGTTCCTGCCCAGAAAATTCAAGATCGCGGTGACCGGGGCCGAACGCGACCGCGCCGCCATCCAGACGCATGATATCGGCCTGCATCTGAAGAAGAACGAAGCTGGCGAACTGGGCTTTGCCGTCTATGTCGGCGGTGGCCAGGGCCGCACACCGATGGTGGCGAAGAAGATCCGCGACTTCCTGCCGGAAGCCGACCTTCTGTCCTACTGCACGGCGATCCTGCGCGTTTACAATCTCTATGGCCGCCGCGACAACAAGTACAAGGCGCGCATCAAGATTCTGGTGCACGAGACCGGCGTCGAGGAAATCACCCGCCAGGTCGAGGCCGAGTGGCAGGAATTGAAGGACGCCGAACTGAAGCTGCCGGACGCCGACATTCGCGCCATCGATGCCTATTTCGCCCCGCCTCGGCTGGTGGATCGGCCGGAAGGCGACGCGGCGGTCAAGCTCGCACGGCTCGATTCCAAAAGCTTCTCGGACTGGCTCGACCAGAACGTTGTGACGCATCGGCATCCGGATTATGCGGCGGTGACGATCTCGCTGAAGGGCATCGGCGAGGTGCCGGGCGACGCGACCGACAGCCAGATGGAAGCGGTCGCCGACATCGCCGAGAAATACGCTTTCGACGAGCTGCGCGTCAGCCATGAGCAGAACCTGATCCTGCCGCATGTGGCGCGCGCCGATCTCAAGGCCGTCTATGACGCGCTGGTCGACATCGGCCTGGCGACAGCCAATTCCAATCTGATCAGCGACATCATTTCCTGCCCCGGCCTCGACTATTGCGCGCTGGCGACCGCGCGTTCGATCCCGATCGCCCAGGAGATCTCGCTTCGCTTCGCCTCGCTGGAGCGGCAGCGCGAGATCGGTGAACTGAAGCTGAAGATCTCCGGCTGCATCAATGCCTGCGGCCATCACCACGTCGGCCATATCGGCATTCTCGGCGTCGAGAAGAAGGGCTCCGAGCTCTATCAGGTGACGCTCGGCGGCTCGGCCGACGAGAACACGTCGGTCGGCGAAATCATCGGCCGCGGCTTTTCCTCGGAAGAGATCACCGATGCCATCGAGCAGATCGTCGACACCTATCTCGGCCTTCGGCTCAATCCCAGTGAACGTTTTATCGACGCCTACCGCCGTGTCGGTCCCGCGCCGTTCAAGGAGGCGCTCTATGCTGGCGAAACCAAGGCCGCTTGACCGTATCGTCGACGTCGACGACAGCATCGCCGCGAAAGCGGCGGGCTTCGATGCGCTATATGGGCATCTGAGCGCACTCGAGATCATCGAACGTGCGGCCGGTGAGTTGTTTCACGACGAGATCGCCGCCGTGTCGTCGTTCGGCGCGGATTCGGCCGTGCTGTTGCACATGATCGCCAAGGTCGACCGCACGCTGCCGGTCATCTTCCTCGACACCGGCAAGCATTTCGAGGAGACGCTCGGCTACCGCGACGCGCTGGTCGCCGATTTCGGGCTGACCAACGTCAGGGTGATCAAGCCCGAGGAAGCAGCGCTTGAGCGGATCGACCCGACCGGCAACCTGCACCAGAGCAACACCGATGCCTGCTGCGACGTGCGCAAGGTCGAGCCGCTGGCGCGTGGCGTCGCACCGTTCCGCGCCTGGTTCACCGGCCGCAAGCGTTTCCAGGCGTCGACGCGGGCGGCACTGCCGGTGTTCGAGGCAGTCGGCCCGCGCGTGCGCATCAACCCGCTGGCGCATTGGACGACATCGGACCAGGCCGACTATATGCGGGCGCATGCGCTGCGCGAAAATCCCTTGGTTGCCTACGGTTATCTGTCGATCGGCTGCTTTCCGTGCACGCAGCCGGTGCAGCCCGGCGAGGATGCGCGCAGCGGCCGCTGGGCCGGTCATGCCAAGACCGAGTGCGGCATCCATCTGTCGGGCTTGGAGAAGTCGCTGACCGACGCTTCCCTTTAGGACGTGTTGATATTCAGGTGAGGCCGGTCTGCAAATGGCTGCTACCTGCGCTTCCGGTGCTCACGTACTTCAAGTACGCTCCGCTCCGGTTCTCGGTATCAGCCATTTTCGACTCGGCCTGACCTGAATCTCAACACATCCTGAGCTGTTTGAATTTTTAGGAATTTCTTATGACTGAACCGACGACACCGGAGACCCGGCTCTGGACCCAGACGGGTTTTCGCGAGGACGAGTGGAGCCACGCCGAAAGCGCCGAGGCGCTGGCGGGCAATGGCCGCTTCATCCTGCCGCTGCAGGCATTTCTCGGCCTTGATGCTGAAGTGCGGCGTTCGGCCAAGGAGCGGCTTGGCGTTGCGCTGCAGCCCGGTGACCAGCTGGAAAAGATCGCTGACCTGCTCGACCAGCTGTCGCTGGTGGCGCTTGCCTTTCCGGCCTTCAACGACGGCCGCTCGTTTTCCAAGGGCGAGTTGCTGCGCAGCCGCTACCATTTCGAGGGCGCGGTTCGCGCCACGGGCCAGGTGCTGGTCGACCAGCTGCCACATATGCTGCGGCTCGGCTTCGACGAGTTCGAGATTTCGAATCCGGTGCTGCTGAAGCGGCTTGAGGAAGGCCGCATCGGCGGGCTGGGGCTCTACTACCAGCCGACTGAAGCGTCGGAGCCGAAGGGACCGAAATACTCCTGGCGGCGCGTTCGCGACAGCTGACGCAGCGGCAATTCCACCCGCCTTTACATCGGCTGAAATCAGGCCTTCTCTTGGCTGTCCGGACGGAAATATCCGCCGGCCAGGGAGGGAGACATGGACTTCGACTATGTCATCGCGGGCGGTGGCTCGGCCGGCTGCACGCTTGCCGCAAGGCTGTCCGAAGATCCTTCGAAAACGGTTTGCCTGATCGAAGCCGGCGGCGAGGGCAAGGATTTGCTGGTCCGTGCGCCGGCGGGCATCATTGCGCTGTTGCCGGGCCGGCCCAAGATCAACAACTGGGCGTTCGCGACAGTGCCGCAGCAAGGGCTCGGCGGCCGCAAGGGTTACCAGCCGCGCGGCAAGGCGCTGGGCGGCTCCAGCGCCATCAACGCCATGCTTTACACGCGAGGGCATCGCAGCGACTACGATGAATGGGCGGGTCTCGGCTGCGAGGGCTGGTCGTGGGGTGAGGTGCTGCCCTATTTCCGGCGGGCCGAAGGTAACCAGCGCGGCGCGGATGCGCTGCATGGCGGCGACGGACCACTCAGGGTCGGCGAACAGCAGGAGCCGCGCCCGATCGCCCGAGCCTTTATCGAGGCCTGCGGTGAAAACCAGATCCGCCGCAACGAGGATTTCAACGGACCGGAACAGGAAGGGGCAGGGCTCTATCAGGTCACGCAGTTCTGGGGTGGGGCCAGGAATGGCGAGCGCTGCTCGGCGGCCGCCGCCTATCTGCATCCGGCGATGAACCGGCCGAACCTCACAATCATCACCGGTGCGCACGCCACCGGCATTGTGCTCGACGGCAAGCGCGCCACCGGCGTCCGCTATCGCAAGGGCAACAGCGAGTCGGTGGCCAAAGCCAGGCGCGAGGTCATCGTTTGCGGCGGCGCCTTCGGCTCGCCGCAGCTCCTGCTTCTATCCGGCATAGGTCCTGCGGACGAGCTTGCCGCGCAGGGCATTGCCGTCGCCCATGAGCTGCCCGGCGTCGGCAGGAACCTGCAGGACCATCTCGATTTCATCCTGGCCTGGACATCGAAGAATGCCGACATGATGGGTATCGGCTTGCGCGGTCTGCCTAGCCTGCTCAAGCATATGGCACGCTGGCGCAGAAACGGCACTGGCATGATTGCCACGCCCTATGCGGAAGCCGGTGCCTTCCTCAAATCCGATCCGGCGGTCGACAGGCCCGATCTGCAGCTGCATTTCTGCATCGCCATCGTCGACGATCACGGCCGCAAGCTGCATCTGGGCTACGGGTTCTCATGCCATGTCTGCGTGCTTCGGCCGCATTCGCGCGGCGAGGTCGGGCTGTCGAGCCCGGACCCGTTGGCGCCGCCGCGCATCGATCCTCGCTTTTTATCTGACGAAAGGGACGGTGACCTGCTGCTCAAGGGTGCCAGGATGATGCGCGCCATATTGGAGGCGCCGGCGCTGGCGAAATACCGCGACAAGGAAATCTATACCGCCGGCGTTACCAGCGACGCCGAGTTGATGGGGCATATCAGGGCGCGCGCCGACACGATCTATCACCCCGTCGGTACCTGCAAGATGGGCGTCGATGCCATGGCCGTGGTCGATCCTGAGCTCAAGGTGCGCGGTCTGCAGGGGTTGCGCGTCGTCGATGCCTCGGTCATGCCGACCTTGATCGGCGGCAACACCAACGCGCCCACCATCATGATCGCGGAAAAGGCGGCCGACATGATCAGGGCCGCCTGACCTTTTAAGTCATTGGTCGGACCACGTTTGATGTTTCTCCTGGGCCGCGTCTGGAAGGCCCGAATTCCGATGGGAAACTGTCTTATCTGGTAAGACCAATTGTGCGATTTGGTCTTTCCCTGTCGCGAGCATGCCCTTAGGATAAGGCCATTATTTCGCGATCCGAAATGTTGGCCAGCAAGGGAGGAACCGGCATGGCAGGCAAGAAGATATTGATGCTCGTTGGCGAGTTCAGCGAGGAGTACGAGATTTTCGTATTTGAACAGGCCATGCATGCGGTTGGCCATACGGTGCACGTCGTCTGCCCCGACAAGAAGGCCGGCGACATATTGAAGACTTCGCTGCACGATTTCGAAGGCCACCAGACCTATACGGAAAAGCTCGGCCACGACTACATCCTGAACAACACGTTTTCCGAGGTCGACCCGGCGCAATACGATGCCGTCTACGCCGCCGGCGGGCGCGGACCCGAATATATCCGCATCGACAAAAGGGTGCAGGCGCTGGTCAGGCATTTCCACGAGACCGGCAAGCCGATCTTCACCATCTGCCATGGCGTGCAGATCCTGATCGCGGTCGATGGCGTGGTGCGCGGCCGGGAAGTCGCGGCGCTGCAATATTGCGAGCCGGAAGTGACGTTGGCCGGAGGCATCTACATCGATGTCGCGCCGACCGGCGCCCATGTCGATGGCAACCTGGTGTCGGCCAAGGGTTGGCCTGGCCTCGCCGCCTTCATGCGCGAATGCCTGAAGGTGCTCGGCACGGAGATCCGCGATGGCAAGGCGCTGATGCGCGACGAGCGCAAGGCTGCTTAAGCAGCTTCTGGAGAAAATACCGCCGCGCCTCTGGCGCGGTGGGGATTATTTCAGGCGGTGGCGCGCGCTTCGCGAAACGAGATCAGCTTGCGGCTTTTCTCGTCCCACAGCGCCAGCTTGACGCAGCGCAGGCTGTCGAGCAGCGTGACGCGGCCGATGCCGCGCAGTTCCGGATAGTCGCGGAGCACTTCCTGCAGCCGGTAGCCCGGCACCTTGGCCGAGAGATGGTGGACGTGGTGGACGCCGATATTGCCGGTGAACCAGTTCAGCACCGGCGGCAGGTCGTAATAGGACGAGCCGTGCAGCGCGGCACGCTGGAACTCCCACTCTTCGTCCTTCGCCCATTCCGTCTCCTCGAACTGGTGCTGGACGTAGAACAGCCAGATGCCGGCCGAACCGGCGAGGACAACGATCGGCAGATGGACAACCAGGAAAGCGCCGGGGCCGATCCACCAGATGAGCAGAGCCGCGGCAATCGCAATGGCGAGATTCGTCGTCATCGTCGACACCCAGGGCGTCAAGCCGCCGCGCATCATGCCGATCGGCAGTCGCTGCTCGAAGATGAACAGCCAGATCGGCCCGAGGCCGAACATCACCAGCGGATGGCGGTAAAGACGATAGGCAAGGCGTCCCCGCCATGACAGCTGCCGGTATTCGGCAACCGTCAGCGTCCTGATGTCGCCCATGCCGCGCTCGTCGAGATTGCCGGCGCTGGCGTGATGCGTCGCATGGGCGCGCCGCCAGCAATCATAAGGCGTCAGCGTCAGCACGCCGAGCGCGCGGCCGATCCAGTCGTCGGCGGTGCGGTTGGCGAAGAAGGAGCCGTGGCCGCAATCGTGCTGGATCATGAAGATCCGCACCAGGAAGCCGGCGGCGGGAAGGATGAGGATCAGGCCCCACCAGTGGCCGTAGGAATAGGCGGCCGAAGAGAGCGCCCACAGCGTGACGAAAGGAATGAGGGTGATGGCCAGTTCGAGGGCGCTACGTCGCCGGTCGGGCTTCTTGTAGCGCGCCAGAATCTTCAACCAGGCGCGCTTGCTGTTGGCGGCCGTCTCAGGGGAAATCATGTTCATCAGGAAGCATAGGTTTGGCTTGCCGTTGCCGCAAGGCACGGCTCACGCAAAATTACTGCGCATAATTGTCGCGCGATTGCGTCGCTATTGCCGGCGTTGGTCGCCCGCCACGCTGGCTTCTATGCCGTCCAGACGGTCGAGCAGGTCCCGAAAATGCTCCGGAATGTCGGCCTCGGTGGTGAATGCCGGCAAGCTGCGCAGGAAACGCTTCGTTGCCTCGGTGCCGAACTGGCGCCTGATATCGGCGGCGAGTCCTTCGCTCCTGTTGCCGCTATTGCCTGTCATTGTCCCAAAAATCCTGTGTTGGCTTCGAAACTCCTCCGGCCACGGAATGGTTCCCCCATAGCGGGATATTGGCAAGCAAAGCCGGCGATCACGGTAAAATTTGAATTAATTTCGAGAGATCTTTGCGATCCGTGCCAAAGTCCTCCGAACGGCTCCAAGCATCGCTTGCCCCTTGATTTTTGACCGCCAAACCTCGATATCGAGCGCAAATCCAAACCATTCGAATGACGGGAAACGGCGATGAGCGACCAGGCAAAAGACGAACGCGCGCCCGAGGATATCGAAACGAACGAGGCCGAGCGTGCGCAAGGCGGCGTCGACGGCGACTATGAAGCGCTGGTGCGGCTGCTGAAGGAAAACGAGGAACTGAAGGACCGCGCGCTGCGCGTCGCGGCCGAAATGGAGAATCTGCGCCGCCGCACCGCGCGCGACGTGCACGATGCGCGCGCCTATGCGGTGGCCAATTTCGCCCGCGACATGCTGTCGGTGTCGGACAATCTGCGCCGTGCGCTGGACGCCATCCCGGCCGAGGCCAAGGCAGCCGGCGACGCCGGCTTCAAGGCGCTGATCGACGGTGTCGAGATCACCGAGCGCGCCATGCTGTCGACGCTGGAGCGGCACGGGGTGAAGAAGCTCGAGCCGGAAGGCGAGAAGTTCGACCCGAATTTCCACCAGGCGATGTTCGAGGTGCCCAATCCCGACGTGCCAGCCAACACCGTGGTCCAGGTCGTACAGCCGGGCTATTCGATCGGCGAGCGGGTGCTGCGGCCAGCCATGGTCGGCGTCGCCAAGGGCGGCCCCAAGATCGCGGCCGCCGAGGCGCCTGTCGAGCCGGGTCCGGTGAATGAGCAGGCTGAGAAGGACGCTTGAGAGAGCGAGTAGCGAATAGGGAGTAGCGAGTAGGGGACTGATACTAATCTGCGGCGTCGTGCTATTCCGCTACTCACTATTCGCTACTCACTATTCGCTCAGCCCATGAATCCCATCGACCTCCTCGACTACGCCGGCGTCGCTGTCTTTGCCGCGACCGGGGCACTTGCTGCCTCGCGCAAGCAACTCGACATTATCGGCTTCCTGTTCCTGGCCAGCGTCACCGGCATCGGCGGCGGCACGCTTCGCGACGTCATCCTCAACCTGCCCGTCTTTTGGGTCGGCAACTCCGGCTATGTGCTGATCTGCGCAGTGGTTGCGGTGCTGGTCTTCTTCATTGCCCACCGCGTCGAATCCCGCTGGAAATGGCTGCTCTGGCTCGACGCCATCGGATTGGCAGCCTTTTCGGTGATGGGCGCGGCCAAGGGGCTGGCCATTACCGGCTCGCCGGTCGTCTCCGTTGTCATGGGCGTGCTGACCGCCACATTCGGCGGCATCCTGCGCGATCTGCTGGCGGGCGAGCCATCGGTGCTGCTGAGGCCCGAAATCTACGTCACCGCGGCGCTTGCGGGTGCCGGCCTCTACACGCTTGGCGACCTCGCCGGACTGCCGCCGCTCGCGTCTGATATCGCCGGTTTCGTCGCGGCTTTCCTGGTGCGCGGCGGCGCGCTCAAGTTCGGCTGGACATTTCCGTCCTACAAGAGCCGCCCAGGGCGGCGGCCGGAGGATATTCCGTGAGAGAGCGAATAACGAATAGTGAGTAGCGAATAGGAATTGGCACTCCGCGGATCGCCGCGTAGCTCTCTCACTATTCGCTACGCCGCAAAGCGCTGGGCTTCCCCACCATAGTAATTCACGTAGCGGGCGCCGATTTCCTTGACCGGCATCACCACGAACACATCGACGGTGGAGAATTCGCGGTCGATGACGCAGCCGTCGCCGATGCGGGCGCCGACGCGCAGATAGCCCTTGACCAGCGGCGGCATGGCCGCAATCGCCGCCTTGGCGTTGACCGCCTCGATCGGCATCAGGTCCATCGAGCAATAGCGTCCGGAGACCGCCCGCACATCCCAGGCCGAATTGGTGCGGCAGTGATAGGCAAGGTAGGTGAGCGCCTCGGCATGCGCCGCCGGCACCGTGCCGTGGAACGAGGCGCAGCCGGTCATCACGCCGATCTCATAGTGTTTGATGTAGGCCCAGATGCCTTGCCATAGCGCCTCGATGGTGCGCTTGGAGCGGTATTCCTTAAGAACGCAGGAGCGGCCGAGTTCAAGGAAGCGCTGGCCGGGATGCCGGGCAATCAGCTTGGTCAGCTCGAATTCGCCTTCGGAATAGAAGCCGCCGGCGGTCGCCGCGATTTCTTGTCGCAACAGGCGATAAGTGCCGACGATGCGGCGGTGCTCGGGGCCGGAGATCGAGGTGTCCAGCACCAGCAGATGGTCGCAGAGCGGGTCGAAACGGTCGGCGTCGCGCCGGTCCTGCGCCTGGAACAGGTCCTTTCTAGCGCCAAGCTCGTCATAGAATACCCGGTAGCGCACTTCCTGTGCGGCAGCGATCTCGGCCTCGTTGCGGGCAAGCCGCACTTCGAGATTGCCGATCCGGCCCAGCGGTGCGCCTGTTGCGACGGCATCGGCGTTACGCGCAGCGAGCAAAGCGCCGCCTGCGTTGGGCCGAGTGTCACATTCCGGCATAACTGTATGCACGAGTGATTCTCCTTCGAGCCATCCCTCTTGGCACGGGGATACGGTGTAGGTGCAACAGGATTGTGACAGTACCGTGATACGGCGTTGCGGGCAATACTTCGTCGGCTGGCGAAAACCCTCAACCGGCTACCTTACGGGATGGCAGAGAGCATGCCGAGGCGGCCTCAGGCGGCCACCTGGCCCTCGACGGCATGGACCAGAGCCTCGGGGTCGAGCGGCTTGGTGACGAAGCCGCTGGCCCCGTGCGCGAGCACGGTGTGGCGCGTCTTTTCCTGGCTGTCGGCCGAAAGCACCATGATCGGAACCGGCGGCACGGCCATTTCTTCCTCGTGGCGGCGGATGGCGGCGATTGCGTCCAGCCCGTCCATCACCGGCATGTGCAGATCCATCAGCACCACGTCGAAACGGTGTTTCAGCCCGGCTTCGGTGATTGCCTCGACAGCCGCCTTGCCGTTTCCGACAACCTTCACGCGATGCCCTGCCTTCAAAAGCGTGGCGCGGGCCAGCATGGCGTTGATGTCGTTGTCTTCGGCGATCAGCACCGACAGGCCATGCTGGCGTGCGCCTGCGGCGCGAAGCGACGACGCGCCGCTTTTTTCCGGCTTCTTGGGCAGGGGTAAAGCAGGAGCGTAGCTGGTCAGCAGCACGCGCAGCAGCGTTTCGCCGCGCACCGGCCTTGCCAGGAAGGTGGCGTAGCCGCTGGCGCGGAATTCGCCAAGCATGCCGCGGTCGGTCGGCGCGATCAGCGTGATCGCCTCGCAATCGGCAAAACCGCTCTGGCGCAGGCGCTTGAGCAGCCTGCCGTCGCTGTCTTCCATGGCGGCATCGATCAACAGCACGTCGCAGTGGTCGGTAAGAGGCGCCGCCTGGGAAGCGGTCGCGGCGACATCGACGGTGCCGCCATGGGCACGGATGGTGCGGGCGATGGCGTCGGCCTCGACGGGGTTCTTCGACACGATCACGGCGCGCCGGCCGGCGAGGATGTTCTGCCGGTTCTGCGGCGCTTCGGTTGCCCCTGTGGCCGGGAGCTCGAAGACGAATTCCGATCCCTCGCCAAGCCGGCTCGACACCGAAATTGCGCCGCCCATGGCGGTGACCAGTCGCCTCGATATGGCAAGGCCGAGGCCGGCGCCGCCATGGGTGCGGGTCGAGGTGCCGTCGGACTGTTCGAATTCCTCGAAGATGCGCTCCATGTCCTCTTCGCGCAGGCCAGGGCCGGTGTCGGCGACGGTGAAGCAGATGCGGTCGCTGGTCTCGGTGCAGGCCCGTGCAACCGAAACCAGCACGCCGCCGGTATCGGTGAACTTGATCGCATTGCCGATCAGGTTGAGCAGCACCTGCCTGACTCTTCCCGGATCGGCCATGATCATCTGCGGCACGTCGGGCTCGACATGACAGCCAAGGCCGATATTCTTGGCGAAGGCTCTCGCCGCCATCAGTTCAATGATGTTGTCGGCAATCTCGCGCAAAGATGTCGGCTGCGGTTCCGGGTCGAAGCGGCCGGCCTCGATCTTGGAATAATCGAGCAGGTCTTCGATGAGCGCCAAAAGGGCGCTGGCCGAGGTCGAGACGGCACCGACATAGGTGCGCTGCTCGGGCGACAGGTTGGTGTCGGCCAGAAGCTTGGCCATGCCCATGATGCCGTTCATCGGCGTGCGGATCTCATGGCTGACGGTGGCGAGGAAGCGCGACTTGGCCTGGCTGGCGTATTCGGCACGCTCGCGCGCGGTAATCAGAGAGGATTCGGCGCGTTTGCGGGCGGTGATGTCGCGGGCAATCGCCCGGTGTGAAACGGCGCCGCTGTCCTTGTCGCGCACCGACAGTTCGATCCACGAGAACCAGCGCGGGCCGCTCGGTGTGCGGATGGAGACGTCGGTGGAACTCAGGCATTCGTGATCCGAAAAGGCGGCGTCGGGAACGATGCCGACATCGATGCCCAGGTCAGCCAGCGTCCTGCCGGCAAGGTCGCGCTGATCGGTTCCGACGAGGCCGGCGAAAACCTTGTTGGCATAGACGATGTGGCCGTCGCGGTCGCGGTGGACGACGAGATCGCCGAGCGCATCGATCAAGCCCCGAAAGCGCTCCTCGCTCTCCTGCATTTCCCACATGCGGTCGGCCAGCGTCTCGATCTCGGCGCGGCTGCGGGCGGCGGTTTCGTCAAGCAAGGCCGTCGCGCGGTGGACCGTGCGGCGGCTGCGCAGGTGCATGGCGACGCCGGCAAGCCCGATCGCCAGCAGGCCGAGCGTGATGAAGATTGGCGCGCCGCTGAGGTGGGACAGGCCCGCCAGGGCGACACTGGCGACGACCGTCAGGAACAGCAGGCCCTCGTGCGTGGCGCGCGGAAAATCCGGGGCCAGCGGTGGTGGGGCAACAAGCAGCCGCTTGGGCGTCGCCGGGCTCGGCCCGGCGACGCTCTCGGCACGGTTCTTCTCTTTCCTGGCGGACTCCGCGATCATGCGGAAATCCTTGTCAGACATAGATTATGGAAAAGCGCGGCGGATCGTTCGAATTTTAGCGGTCATGCATTTTTGCCGCCGTTCCGGTGGCTTCGGGGTCTCACATATCCACGACCACGCGGCCCCTGATCTTGCCGTCGACGATGTCGTGGGCGGCGGCGATGATGCCGTCGAAGCCGATGGTCGTCGACAGGCCGGCGAGCTTTCCCAGGTCGAGATCGGTGCCGATGCGGCGCCATGCTTCCAGTCGCACGGCCTTGGGCGCCATCACCGAATCGATGCCGAGCAGCGAGACGCCGCGCAGGATGAACGGGGCGACACTCGACGGCAGGTCCATGCCGCCGGCGAGGCCGCAGGCGGCGACCGCGCCGCCATAGGCGGTCATCGACAGCACATTGGCCAGCGTATGGCTGCCGACGGCATCGATGCCGCCGGCCCAGCGCTCCTTGGCCAGCGGCTTGGCCGGCAGGGAGAGTTCCTCGCGCGAAATCACTTCGGCAGCACCGAGGTCGATCAGATAGGGGCTCTCGGCGTTGCGGCCGGTGGAGGCGATGACGTGGTAGCCGAGGCTGGACAGGATCGAGACCGCGACCGAGCCGACGCCGCCGGCTGCCCCCGTCACCACCACCGGGCCGCGATCCGGCAGGATGCCGTGCCGCTCCAGCGCCATCACGCTCAGCATGGCCGTATAACCAGCGGTGCCGACTGCCATCGCATCGTGGGCGCTGATGCCGTCGGGCAGCGGCACCAGCCAGTCGCCGTTGACGCGGGCGCGCCCGGCAAAGGCACCGAAATGCGTTTCGCCGACGCCCCAGCCATTGAGGATGACCTTGTCGCCCTTGCGCCAGTCGGCATGAGATGAGGACATGACGGTCCCGGCAAAATCGATGCCCGGCACCAGCGGCCAGCGGCGGATCACCGGCGCCTTGCCTGATAGAGCGAGCCCATCCTTGTAGTTGACCGTCGTCGCCTCGACCGCGACGGTGACATCGCCTTCCATCAGATCGGCTTCGGTGAAATCGACGATCTCGACCGATTGCTTCTTTTCGGCATCGCGCGAAACGAGGATGGCTTTGAACGTCTCGGACACTTTTTTCTCCTCGGGCGAGCAGCTGCGAAGACTGGCAAAACTGGCCGGACTGTGCGGCGGCGGTCCGGCGAGGTCAATTGGTCAAAAGAGTCGGGCGTTCAAGCGTCGGGACTTTGCGGCTTAGCCTCGCGCCGCCAGCCGATGAGTTCGTCGAAGACGACCAGCACGGCGCCGACCGAGATGCAGGCGTCGGCGAGGTTGAAGATGGCGAAGGACCAAGTCTGCGTGTGGAACAGGATGTAGTCGATGACGTGGCCATACGTAGCGCGGTCGACGAGATTGCCGAGCGCGCCGCCGACGATCAGCGCGAAGCCGATGCGGGCAAGCACATGGCCGGGCGGCGTACGCGTCGCGAGATATAGCACGAAAGCGACGACGAGAACCGCAATCACCACCAGGCCGGTGTCGCCAAAGGACTCGAACATCGAGAAGGCAATGCCGGTGTTGAAGGTGCGAAACAGCGCCAGGAACGGTACCAGATCAATCTTCTCCTGAAAGGCGAGGCTGGTCTCGACCAGATATTTTATCCACTGATCGAGCGCAAAGGCGACGATGGCCAGCAGGACGTAGGGGGACCATGATTTCACGGTTTGGTATCCTCGGGGGCAAGCTTCAGGGCGCCGCGGCGGATCTCGAACAGCATGACGCCGGTGGCGACCGCCAGGTTGAGCGAATCGGCGCGGCCGGCCTGCGGAATCCGGAGCAGCCGGTCGCAGCTTTCGGCCAGACTATCGGGCAGACCCTGCTGCTCGTTGCCCATCATCAGCAGCACCGGGCCTCGGGAGAAATCGACCGAGCGGTAATCGACCGCACCCTTGAGATGGGTGCCGACGACGAGGCCTGAAAAGCTGTTTCGCCAGGCCAGGAACGCTTCCGGCGTGGCCCTGGTTACCGGCACCGCGAAGATCGAGCCCATGGTGGCGCGCACGGTTTCGACCGAAAAAGGGTCGGTGGTTTCCCCGACCAGGATAACGCCCTTGGCGCCGACGGCATCGACAGTGCGGATGACAGTGCCGAGATTGCCGGGATCGCGGACCCGGTCGAGAGCCACCCAGACGTCACCGTCATGAGCGCGGATGTCCTTCAGCGGCAGCATCTTCTGGGCGAAGACGCCGACTACCATTTGCGGGTTGTCGCGGCGGGTGATGGCGACCAGCACTTTTTCCGACACTTCGAGCACCGTGCCGCCGGCGGCAACTGTGCGCGCCGCCACCTTCTCGACGGCCGCGTTGCCGCGCCCGGCCTTGGCGAAGACCAGCGTCCTGATCGACCAGCCGAGGTCGAGCGCGTCGATCACCAGCTTCAGCCCTTCGGCCATGAAGGCGTTCTGCTGATCGCGGAATTTCTTCTGCGCCAGTGCCTTGATGTCCTTGATCAGCGGGTTGGCGAGGCTGGTGACTTCCTTCACCTGCCCCGGCGCGCCGGCGTGCCGCTCGTTCATTTATGGCTCCCCGGCATTCAGGCCACCCAGCGCGAAAACAGCGACGTCGACAGTGCCCGCCCAGCGGATTGCTCGCGGATGATCAGTTCGCCTGACTCAACCGTGCCGCCCATGCCGGCAAAGGTGTCGCGCATCAAGGCATGGATGGCGAAGAAGGAGGCGCGGATCGAATAGGCGGTCAGCACCACGGCCAGCGGTTTCGGCGTCAGGATCGCGCGGCAGAGGTCGGTCAGCCCAGGCAGATCCTCGAACAATTGCCAGACCTCGCCCTTGGGGCCGCGGCCATACGCCGGCGGGTCGAACAGGATGATGTCGTAGCGGCTGCCGCGGCGCTCCTCGCGCTCGGCGAATTTCACTGCGTCGTCGACGATCCAGCGGATCGGCTTCGAGCCAAGGCCGGCCATTTCCTGGTTTTCGCGCGCCCAGCCGATCGCCTTTTTTGAGGCGTCGACATGGGTGACCTCAGCGCCCGCGCGGGCGGCCACCAGAGACGCGAGCCCGGTGTAGCCGAACAGGTTGAGCACCTTGACCGGGCGCTTCGCCGCTGCGATCAGCCCTGCCATGTGGTCCCAGTGCGAAGCCTGTTCGGGGAACACGCCGACATGGCGAAACGAGGTAAAGCGGCCGAGATAGTCGATGCCGTCATGCTTCATCGGCCAGGTCTCGCCGAGCGGCGTTTTGGGAAAGCGCCAGCGGCCGATGCCTTCTTCGTCGGTGTCGCCGGTGAAGATGGCGTCGGCGCGGTCCCAGTCCCTCGCCGGCAGGGCCCTTTGCCAGATCGCCTGACCCTCCGGCCGCACGATGCGGTAGGGCCCGTATTGTTCGAGTTTTTCGCCGGCGCCGCTGTCGAGCAACGCATAATCCTGATTGGGCGCCACTTCCAGGATCACCGGCAGGCGTTCGGCGGGCAGGGCGCCATCGCGGCGCGCCAGGATGCGAGGCGCCGGCTTGGGATCAGACCGGTCGTCCGGTTTTGCCTCATTCCGCTGCGATTTGGCTTCCGATCGGACTGTGTCCGGCCGCGGCCGCGCGTGTTCGGCCCTGCCCTTTGCGGGCGGACGGTTGTCGCGGCGTTTGTCGCGAAAAGACTTCAAGCAGGAGCGTCTCCGGAGGCGGCAGGCCGCTTTTGACATAGGGTCACCGGCTGCGCAAACAAAATGGTCCAGCATACCGAATGTCTGAGGTGGTGGACCTCCCCTGAGGAAACAGGCAAATCTGGGATCATGTCCCGTTCCGAACGCCTGCTCGACCTGATCCAGACCCTGCGCCGGCATCGCCGGCCGGTCAGCGGGCGCACGCTTGCCGGCGAGATGGGCGTTTCGATCCGCACGCTTTACCGCGATATCGCCACGCTGCAGGGGCAGGGCGCGCCGATCGAGGGCGAGGCGGGGCTGGGTTATGTGCTGAAGCCCGGCTTCATGCTGCCGCCGCTGATGTTCACCGACGAAGAGATCGAGGCCATTGTGCTCGGATCGCGTTGGGTTGCCAGACAACCGGACAAGCGGCTGTCTGAAGCAGCCACCGATGCGCTGGCCAAGATCGCCGCCGTTCTGCCGGACGACTTGCGCGAGGATCTCGATGCCACCGCGCTCCTGGTCGGGCCACGCAGCGAATTGGTCGAAAGCATCGACCTCGGCGTGGTGCGCCAGGCGATCCGCGACGAGCGAAAACTCGGCTTTCTCTATCGTGACGCCGTCGGCGCCGCGTCCCAGCGCTTGGTCTGGCCGTTTGCGCTCGGCTTCTTCGACAAGGTGCGGGTGGTGGCGGCGTGGTGCGAGACGCGGCAGGATTTCCGCCATTTTCGCGCCGACCGCATGTCCGATCTCAACACCACCGCTATCCGCTATCCGCGTCGTCGGCAGGTGCTGCTGAAGGAATGGCGGACGATGATGGATGCGTCGAAGCGCCAAACCGACGTGTGATTTTTTAAACGCTTTGAAATCGCTGCTGCCAGAAATTGACAGTAGTGCCGTCTACGCTCTTCCCGTCGAAACCCTTGGAGAGCAGACATGCACACCCCCAATTTCGTCATCCTCTATGTCGACAACCCGGAGCGGAGCGGCGCCTTCTACAGCGCGCTCCTCGGACGCCAGCCGGTGGAGACGTCGCCGACCTTCGTGCTGTTCGTTCTCGACAAGGGCTTCAAGCTCGGCCTCTGGTCGCGCCATACCGTGGAGCCGGCGGCCGCCGCGACGGGCGGAGGCGGCGAACTTGTGCTGGCAGTCGAAAACGCGGCAGCGGTGGACGCCACGCATGCGGATTGGGCGAGCCGCGGCCTCGACATGCTGCAGGTGCCCACTGATCTGGATTTCGGCCGCACCTTCGTTGCTCTCGATCCGGACAACCATCGCCTGCGTGTCTATTGGCCGTTCGAAGGAGCCCAGGGATGACCGCCCATTGGATCGCTGTGGCTTCCGCCCAACATGTTCGACGCGGCCGCGCTGACGGCTTCATGCAGGTCAACCACGGTAAGGCGGCGCCGCTGCGCCGAATCAAGCCCGGCGACGGTGTGGTCTATTATTCGCCGAGCACCGTGCTCGGCGAGAAGGACGGGCTGCGGGCCTTTACCGCCATCGGCACGATGCGCGACGGCGAACCTTATCAGGGCGAGATGGGCGGCGGCTTCGCGCCGTTCCGGCGCGACGTTGCTTGGTCGAACGGGGCGGAAGCGCCGATCAGGCCGCTGCTCGATAAGCTTGATTTCACCAAGGGCAAGTCGAACTGGGGTTATCAGCTGCGCTTTGGCCTGTTCGAGATCGGCCAGCACGATTTCCTGCTTATCGCGCAGGCGATGGACGTCAAAATCGCCGAGGCGGCGTGAGGCGCCAAGCCATCAGCAGGCTTGTCCGACAACAATACCATGGTGGTCTGAACCGCCGCACTTGTTCAAAGGAAAATAGTATGGACTTCGTCTCGATCCGCATCATTACCGACCAGATCAAGCCTCTGGTGGCCTTCTACGAGGCCATCACCGGCCTGACCGCGACCTGGTTCACGCCGGATTTCGCGGAACTGGCAACGCCCTCCTGCACGCTGGCGATCGGCAGCACGCGCACGCTGACGCTGTTCGGGGTGGATGTGGCGCAGCCGGCCGCCAATCGCTCGGCGATCATCGAGTTTCGCGTCGGCGATGTCGATGCGGAGTACAGCAGGCTGGCGAAAACCATCGGCGGCTTCGTACAGACGCCGACGACGATGCCATGGGGCAACAGATCGCTGCTGCTGCGCGATCCCGATGGCAATCTGGTGAACTTCTTCACCCCGGTCAGCGCGGAAGCGATCCGGAAGTTCGATCGCAAGGCTGGTGCCGTGGCGCCGGCACGGCCAGACGCTACGACTTGAGCGCGTTGTAGACGGCAATCCCGGCGGCGAGATCCTCGAGCGCGGCGCCGACCGATTTGAACAGCGTGATCTCACTGGGGCTCTGCCGGCCCTTTTTCTCGCCGCGCGCCAGTTCGTGCAGATCGGCGACGATGGCCTCCGGCTTCAGCACGCCGGAGGCGAGCGGCTGGACGATGTCACCGGCTTCCTTGGTGGCGCCGGCACGGGTGTCGACATAGACGCGGGCGCGACTGATCGCGTCGTCGTCGCTTTCGCGCATGGTCGGCGTGAAGCCGCCGACCAGATCGACATGCGCGCCTGCTTTCAGCAATGCGCCCTTGATCAGTGGCGTCGTCGTGATCGTCGCCGAGGAGACGATGTCGGCTTCGGCAAGCTCGGCATCGAGATCGCTTGCGGCTTCGGCGTTGAAACCATCCCCGCGCAAATCAGCCGAGACCTTTTCGGCATTGGCCTGCGTGCGGTTCCAGATGCGGATGGTCTTGATCGGCCGCACTGCCGAATGCGCCTTGGCCAGGAACGGCGATAGCGCGCCGGCGCCGACCACCAAGAGCCGCGAGGCGTCCTCGCGGGCGAGATAGGAGGCGGCCAGCGCCGAGGCGCAGGCGGTGCGCCACTGTGTCAGCCGCTGGCCGTCGATCAGCGCCTCGGGTTCGCCGGTGGCGCCGTTGAGCAGGAGGTAGAGGCCCATCACCGCCGGCTTGCCGATGGCGTTGTTGTCGGGCGATACGGTGACAATCTTGACGCCGATATGGCCGCCCGCCGATGTGCCGGCGGCATGGAAGTCGGTCCAGGCCGGCATCAAAAGCAGCGTGGAAGCCGCACCGTCGGGCCGCTCGACTGCATGGTGATGGCGGACCGGCTGCACGGCGCCGTCGCGGAAGGCCGCGCGCAATGTCTCGACCAGCCCTGGCAAGGTCAGCGCCTGGTCGACAGCGTCGGCCGAAATGGTCAGCATGCAAAACTCCGCGAAGATAAAAGCGCTGGCTCAGGCCGTTGGCTTCGGCAGCGCCGTCCCTGCGGCAGAGCCTTGCGGCGCGGCCGGCACACGGCTGACCGCCTGGCGCAAATTTTCGGCCTCGACACCGCGCTGGCGCGCCAGCTTGCGGTAGCGGCCCTGCTTGACCCAGGTCGCCAGGCTGCCGATGACCATGCCGATGGCCAGTGCCACGAACAGGAAGATGAACAGCGGTAGGTTCAGCGTCAGCTTCGGGTTGCCGGGGTTGAACGGGTCAAGCGTGAAGGCGACCAGCTCGCGGTTGGCGACGGCCAGCGCAATCAGGATGACGGCCAGCGGCACGAAGACCACGATAAGTATGAAGCGGTTGAACATGGAGATTCCCTGGGAAGGCAGAGCCTTGAGAAGGCCGACGCGTCAAGTCCGCGCTTATTTGCCGCCGTTCAGCCTTTCACGCAATTCCTTGCCGGTCTTGAAGAACGGCACCCACTTCTCCTCGACCTCGACGGATTCGCCGGTGCGCGGGTTGCGGCCGGTTCGGGCAGGGCGATTTTTCACCGAAAAAGCGCCGAAGCCGCGCAACTCGACCCGGTTGCCTTCGGCAAGGGCATCGGTGATCTCGTCGAATATCGCCCCCACGATGTTTTCGACGTCGCGCAGGAAAAGATGCGGGTTGCGCGTGGCAATGATCTGTACAAGCTCGGATTTGATCATCAGAAAGGTCCCCGTGAAAGCGCTGCGGTCAAATTATCAGGATGATTTTATTTGCTTTTTTACTCGCCCCAAACGGCAGATCAAGGGTGCCAGACGGAAACGAGACCGTCAAGAAACAAGCGATCCGCGCCGATTTCGTGAAGGACGTCGCTGCCGGCGTCCGACAGGCCGAGCGCGCTGCCGACGCTGCGCGCTATTGCCTTCGAGAACAGGAAGCCGCCACGCCGTTCGGTGTCCTTCCATTCCACCACCTTGAGCTTTGCGTCGACGCCCTTGGTCGCCAGCCAGTCGATGGCCACGCTTTCGCCGCCGACAGCGTCGATCAGGCCGTTGGCAAGTCCCTGGCGGCCGGTGAAGATCGAACCGTCGGCCAGGGCGAGTGCCTGCTCGCGGGTCATCTTGCGGCGCTCGGCGACGATGCCGACGAACCAGTCATAGCTGTCGAGGATGAGCTTGCGGACCATGGCGCGCTCGTCGTCATTGGTCGGCTTGAAGGGTGAGGGCGCGGCTTTCAGCGGCGAGGATTTCACCTCTTCGAGCTTGACGCCGACCTTGTCCATCAGGCCGCTGAGATCGGGATACTGGATCAGCACGCCGATCGAGCCGACGATCGAGGTCTTGCGAGCGACGATATGGTCGCTAGCGCTGGCGATCATGTAGCCGGCCGACGCTGCCAGCGTGCCGACCTCGGCCACCACCGGCTTGTCGGCGGCGAGCTTACGCACCTCCTCGTAGATCGATTCGCCGCCGACCGTGGTCCCGCCGGGCGAATCGATGACCAGGATGACTCCCTTGACCTGCGAGGATGTGCGGATGGTCTCCAGCCGCTTGATCAGTTCCTCGTCCTCGGTGATGGTGCCTTCGATCCTGACCTTGGCGATGTGGTCGACGGAAGTACCGCCGATGTCTTCGCCATAAAACCAGCTTGCAAGCGCAACCACCCCGAGCGCCACGATGACGATGGCCGCGCCACGCCAGAAGGTCAGCTTGCGCCGCAAGCGGCGGCGGTCGATCAGGTCGTCGGCTCTCAGTGCCATGGTCTGCCTCATGGTCGGTGGGAAGCGATGCTTTTAAAGCAAGCATCCGCGCCCGGCTACCTCTTCCTCACGGGCCTGCGACGAAGCGACCTTCACGGCCGCCAGCATTTCAGGAAATAATTACGCGGCGCGTTCGTTTCTGCTATGAAGTGCCGAAATTGTGTCGCCTGATTTCCGTCTGTAAAACAGCGGCCGTCACATTTTTGCGGTTTTCCTCCGCTTGTGCTTGCTTGCGGGGGCCGGCAACCCACCTATAGCAGGTGTTTTGGCGGACAAGGGTTATTAGAAGACAGTCATGCTAGCGCGATCGAACGAAACGACCAACGCCGATGCGGCCTTGGCGCCCACGGCGCCAGCGAGCACGCGCGGCGACGCCTTCGACCGTGCCCAGCGCCATTCGCGCCGCGTGCGCGTGCTGAAATTCGCAGTGCCGCTGCTTGCCGCTGGCATCGCGGTTGCCTTTCCGGTGTATTCCTATCTCGCAGCGCCGGTCTCGATCTCGATACAGGCCGACGGCACCGCCTTTTCCGATGGCAAGCTGGTGATGGCCAATCCCAAGCTCAACGGCTTCACCAAGAGCAAGCTGCCCTATTCGCTGACGGCTCTGCGCGCCATCCAGGACGTCGGCAAGCAGGACATCATCGAACTCGAAGGCATCCATGCCAAACTGCCGCTGACGGCCGACAATGTGGCAACGGTCGAGGCCAAGCGCGGCATCTACAACCGAAACGCCAACACGATGGACATGACCAGCGACGTCACCGTGACCACCACCGACGGTGTCGAGGCGAAGTTCAAATCGGTCTTCCTCGATATGGGCAAAGGCTCTATGAAGACAGGTGATCCGGTCGATGTCAGCCGTGACGGTTCGCGGATCACGGCGGGTTCGATGGCGGTCGAGGAAAATGGCAAGGTTGTCGTTTTCGAAAACAAGGTAAGCGTCCACATCGATCCGGCCACTATGAAGGCGGCAGAGGCAAAGAGCGGAGAATCGAATGCGTCCCAGTAATTCGGCACGGCTTGTCGCCGCTTCAGCCTTGCTGTTGCTGGGCATGGCGCCGTCCTGGGCCCAGTCCAGCGCCACCAGCCAGTCCGGGCTCAAATTGTCCGGCGACCAGCCGATCCAGATCGAAAGCGACAAGCTCGAGGTCCGCCAGGCTGACAGCATGGCGCTGTTCAGCGGCAACGTCACCGTTACGCAAGGTCCGACTTTGCTCAAGGCTGGCAGCATGGAGGTCTACTACGTCAAGGACCCAAATGCCGCCAAGGGTGCGGCCGCCGGCGCGTCTGCGATGACAGGTTCGGCTAACATCGATCACCTGGTGGTCAAGAACAAGGTCTACATGAAGTCGAACGACCAGATTGCCACTGGCGACAACGCCACGTTCGACATGAAGACGCAGGTTCTGGTCCTATCAGGCAATGAAGTCGTGCTGTCCCAGGGCCCCAACGTGCTCAAGGGCTGCAAGCTCACCGTGCAGATGAAGAGCGGCCTGGCTCAGGTCGACGGTTGCGGCAAGCGCGTCATCATGTCGATGACGCCGCCGCCGAAATCCGAGGCGCCGAAGAACTGATGGCCGGCGTATCGTCGCTGCTGACCCGTCTTCCGGGACGGGCAGCCAGCAAAGTTGCCACACCCGACACGGTCACCGTCGAGTCCACGAAGTTCAAGGGCACCCTGATCGCCAAGGGTCTGACCAAGAGCTACAAGGGTCGCAAGGTGGTCAGCGGCGTCACCATCGGTGTGCGCGCCGGCGAGGCTGTCGGGCTGCTCGGCCCGAACGGCGCCGGCAAGACCACCTGTTTCTACATGGTCACCGGCCTTGTGCCTGTGGACGAAGGCACGATCGAGATCGACGGTTTCGACGTCACCTCGATGCCGATGTATCGCCGCGCCCGCCTCGGCATCGGCTATTTGCCGCAGGAAGCGTCGATCTTCCGTGGCCTCAATGTCGAGCAGAACATCCGCGCCGTGCTCGAAGTGGTCGAGAAGGACCGCAAGGTGCGCGAGCGCAATCTCGACGAACTGCTCGAGGAATTCCACATCAGCCATCTGCGCAAGTCGCCGTCCATGTCGCTGTCCGGCGGCGAGCGGCGGCGCCTGGAAATCGCCCGCGCCCTGGCGACGCGGCCGGCCTACATGCTGCTCGACGAGCCTTTCGCCGGCATCGACCCGATTGCGGTGGCCGACATCCAGCAGCTTGTGCGCCATCTGACGGCGCGCGGCATCGGCGTGCTCATCACCGATCACAATGTGCGCGAAACGCTCGGCCTCATCGACCGCGCCTATATCATCCATGCCGGCCAGGTGCTGACGCATGGTCGCGCCGACGAAGTGGTGGCGAACCCCGATGTGCGGCGGCTTTACCTCGGTGAGGGTTTCACCCTCTGAGCGTGAAATTTGTTTCCTGACGCTACTCTTTGCCGCCCCGCCAGCCTTTTTCTCCGATTTTGCGTGAGATAATGCTCCGGTTAGGGCCCTTTTGCCGCCATTCGCCTTGACAAGCAAAAGCTGGGCCAGTTTCTATGAAGGGTCGGAAAAATTCATTTTCCGGCAGCTTCTGATGTGTAGGCTTCCGGGTACAGAAGGGCGTTTGAAACCGAACCATGGCGCTGGCGGCGAAATTACAGCTACGACAATCCCAGTCGCTGGTGATGACGCCGCAGCTGATGCAGTCGATCAGGCTGCTGCAACTCACCCATATCGAGCTCGACCACTTCATCGACGACGAGATCGAGCGCAATCCGTTGTTGGAGCGCGCCGAGCCCCAGGAAGATGCGGCAAGCGATCAGGTGCAGAAGGGCGACACCGCGCCTGAGCCTGCCGCCGAGGGCGACTGGTTCGAGAGCGAGACGGTGTGGAGCGCCGAAGCGATCTCGGACAAGCTCGACAGCTCGCTGGAAAACCTGTTTCCCGATGATCCCGGCACCAGCGAGCGGCTCGGTCCCGACCTGACGGCGCAGTGGAAGTCGGCCACCGGCAATGGTTCGTCCGGCTCGTCCGAAGGCTTCGACGTCGGCGACATGGCTGCCGCGGCAATCACGCTCCGCCAGCATGTCGGCGAGCAGATCGCGCTTGCCTTTGCCGATCCGGCCGCAAGGCTGATTGCCGGCGAACTGGCCGATGGCCTGGACGAGGCCGGTTATCTGCGTGCTGACCCTGTCGAGATCGCGAAACGGCTGGGCGCCGATCAGGCCATGGTGGCCAAGGTGCTGGTGGCCTGCCAGACATTCGAGCCGGTCGGCCTGTTTGCGCGCGACCTTGCCGAGTGCCTGTCGCTGCAGCTTGCCGCGCGCGATCGCCTCGATCCGGCGATGAAGACGCTCGTCGGCAACCTGGAACTCCTGGCGCGGCGCGATTTCCAGACACTGAAACGGCTTTGCGGGGTCGACGAGGAGGATCTCCTCGACATGCTGGCCGAAATCCGCGCGCTCGACCCGCGCCCGGGCACGGCATTTTCGGGCGGCACCAGCGACGCCATCGTCGCCGATGTCGAGGTGCGCGCGGCCAATGACGGCAGCTGGACGGTCGAGCTCAATGCCGAGACGCTGCCGCGGGTTCTGGTCGACCACATCTATTTCGCCCAGGTCTCGCCGCAGGCCAAGAGCCAGGCGGAGAAGGACTTCCTGGCCGAATGTCTGCAGAACGCCAACTGGCTGACGCGCAGCCTCGACCAGCGGGCAAAGACAATCCTGAAAGTGGCGTCGGAAATCGTGCGCCAGCAGGACGCTTTTCTCGTTCATGGCGTGCGTCACCTCAGGCCGCTCAACCTGCGCACGGTGGCCGATGCCATCGGCATGCACGAATCGACCGTCAGCCGGGTGACGGCCAACAAATACATGCTGACGCCGCGCGGCGTGTTCGAGCTGCGCTATTTCTTCACCGCCTCGATCGCGGCGTCGGGCGGCGGCGACGCGCATTCCTCGGAAGCAGTGCGCGACCGCATCAAGCAGCTGATCGACGAGGAAAAGCCCGCCGACGTGCTTTCCGATGACGCCATCGTCGACATGTTGAAGGAAAGCGGCGTCGATATTGCCAGACGCACCGTGGCCAAATACCGCGAAGGCATGAACATTCCCTCGTCGGTGCAGCGGCGGCGTGAAAAGCGCGCTTTGGCCAGCGCCGGGCGCTAGTTCTGCTTGCCCGGCAGGGCTTTTGCTATGGCTGGATTTCCACAACTCCAGACCTTCATTGACAAGCTGCAATGAAGTGTCTAGAAGCCCGCCCGCATGAGACGGGCTTCTAGACCCGCATGCGGATGGTCCGTCACGATGAAGGCCACGGGACGGCCAAGAAGGCGGATTGTGATCAACCGGAAAGTTCGGATCTAAAATCGGCGCGAGTTGACGCCGCAAAGCTTGTGCGCACGGATCACGAGTATAAACTCTGGCCAGTTTGAAGCCTGAGCAAGGAAGGTCAGTTTTCAGATGAAGCTGCGCATATCGGGAAAGCACATGGATATCGGCGATGCGTTTCGTACGCGCATCACCGATCGTGTCGGCGAGGCGATCGGCAAATATTTCGATCGCGGTTTTTCAGGGCACGTCACCGTCATCAAATCGGGGTCGCGCTATTCGGCCGATTGCATGATCAGGCTGGATTCCGGCGCTTCGCTGCAGGCGACCGGCGACGCCCAGGATCCAACGCTTGCCTTCGAGGCGGCTGCGGATCGCCTCGAAACCCGGCTTCGGCGCTACAAGCGCCGTCTGAAATCGCACAATTCAGGCAATGGAAATGGCGACATCACCGACATCGCCTATACGGTGATGGCGCCGCTAGCCGACGACGACGAGGAGATTCCGGAGGATTTCGCCCCGGCCATCGTCGCCGAATCAACCATGACGCTGCAGACCATGTCGGTGGCGTCGGCAGTCATCGAGCTCGACACCAAGGAGAGCCCGGTCTTCGTCTTCCGCAACGCCGGAAACGACCACCTCAACATCGTCTATCGGCGGCCGGACGGAAATATCGGCTGGATCGACCCGTCCACGACCAAAGTCGCACGGGCGTGACGACAATGGTCGCACAGAGATAATAGCCAGCCGCGCGAGGGGCGAGGACTGGCGACGGCAGGCGAATAAGGGATTTTCAAGCATGGATCTGAGCGATCTTATCAACGTTCCGGCGATCTTGCCGGCGTTGAAGGCGAACTCCAAAAAGCAGCTTCTGCAATTGCTGTCCGAGAGAGCGGCGGCGATTTCCGGCATTCCGGAGCGCGAAGTGTTTGACACCATCCTGCAACGCGAACGGCTGGGTTCCACCGGCGTTGGCAACGGTATCGCCATTCCGCACGGCAAGCTCGCCGGGGTCAATCGCATCGCCGGCGTCTTTGCCCGCCTGGAGACGCCGGTCGATTTCGAGGCGCTGGACGACCAGCCGGTCGATCTGGTGTTCTTGCTGCTGGCCCCGGAAGGCGCCGGCGCCGATCACCTCAAGGCGCTGTCGCGCATCGCCCGGGTGTTGCGCGACGCCGACACGGTGGCGAAGATCCGAGGCACGCGCGATGCGGTCGCCATCCACGCGCTGTTGTCGGACACGCAGGCTTCGCACGCAGCCTGAAGTTTTATGGATTAAGCTTCCAGGGGCCGCCAAAGGCGGCCCTTTGCATTTCCGATCCTGACAGTCGCCTATTTCTATCGGTCGACCATGATCTTGCCCGAAAACCGGTTCCCACTTTTCGGGATCATGGTTTTAGTGGATGGCGACAGTCGTCAGGTCGTTTTCCATGGCGCCGGCCAAAGCCCGGTCCTTGGCGTCTGAAAGCAGGATCGGCTGGCCGTTGGCGGCAAACAAGGCCCACAGGACCATGCCGGGCGCGATTTCGCCGAGATTGGGGAAACGTCCCAGCAGTTCGTCGCTCGAGACCTTGCGCAGGTAAGCGACCGAGCCTTCGCCGAGATGGGCGAATTCGCCGCTGGTCATGGTGATGGTTTCGTCAGTTCTGGTCATTTCAAAGCCTCCTTGGCGCGAGGACGCCGCTCAAGGCCATCCCGCATGAGAGCCATCGGTAAAGATCAGTCTTTCACCGATATATTTATTTTCCGTACCAGCCGTTCGGTATCAGGCCGATCGAGATCGATCGACAAAAGGCCGTTCTTCAGTTCCGCTGCGATCACCCGCATGCCGTCGGCCAGCACGAAACAGCGCTGGAACTGGCGCGCGGCGATGCCGCGGTGGAGGAATTCGCGCTCGGTGTCGTCGGTCTGACGGCCGCGCACGACCAGCTGGTTTTCCTCCGTGGTGACATCGAGATCGCTTTCGGCGAATCCCGCTACAGCGAGCGTAATGCGCAGCCTTTCGGCCTTGCCGTCGGCACCGCTGAGGCGCTCGATGTTGTAGGGAGGATAGCTGTCACCGGATTTCGCCAATCGTTCCAGCGTCTTTTCCATGGCATCGAAACCCAGGAGAAGCGGGCTGGAGAAGGGCGTCATTCGGCTCATGTTACACTGTCCTCTTTGGAGCGACATAAACTGGAAAAACCCGGATGGCATTTTTCCCGATGGTCTTGATATGGTCCGCGCCGCGGCCAAGTTCAAGCCGCCGAACACCCCCGCCAAAAAGACTCCCCCGCACAAGGAAATGAAATGCCCCAGACCCGCAAGATCATCATCGACACGGATCCCGGCCAGGATGATGCCGTCGCCATATTGCTGGCGCTCGGCAGCGCCGAGCTGGAGATCGTCGGCATCTCCGCTGTTGCCGGCAACGTGCCGCTGAAATTGACCGAAAAGAACGCCAGAAAAATCTGCGAACTGGCCGGTCGGCCCGAGATCAAGGTCTATGCCGGCGCCATCCGCCCGCTGGCGCGCGAACTCGTCACCGCCGAGGAAGTGCATGGCAAGACCGGCCTCAACGGCCCGCAACTGCCCGATCCGAAGATGAAACTGCAGGGCCAGTATGCAGTCGATTTCATCGTCGAGACGCTGATGAAGGAAGAGGCCGGCACGATCACGCTGTGCGCCCTCGGTCCGCTCACCAATGTCGCGCTGGCGCTGATCCGCGAACCGAAGATCGCACCGCGCATCAAGGAAATCGTGCTGATGGGCGGCGGTTTCTTCGAGGGCGGCAATGTCACCCCGACCGCAGAGTTCAACATCTATGTCGACCCGCAGGCCGCCGACCTGGTGTTCAAATCGGGCATTCCGATCGTCATGATGCCGCTCGACGTCACCCACAAGGCGCTGACCACGGCCAAGCGCACGCAGGCCATCCGCAAGCTCGGCACCAGGGTCGGCACCGCCACGGCCGAGATGCTGGAATTCTTCGAACGCTTCGACGAGGAGAAATACGGCACCGATGGCGGACCGCTGCACGACCCGTGCGTCATCGCCTATCTGTTGAAGCCGGAGCTGTTCAGGGGCCGCAACTGCAACGTCACCGTCGAAACGGCTTCCGAGCTCACCATGGGCATGACCGTGATCGACTGGTGGGGCGTGACCAAGCGGCCGAAGAACGCCATGGTGATGCGCGACATCGACCATGAGGCCTTTTTCGCGCTCCTGACGGAGAGGTTGGCGCGGCTTTGAACGTTTCCTTCTCCCGCTCACGGGGAGAAGGTGCCGGCAGGCGGATGAGGGGCGGCGCGAACGTAGATACTTCGTCTGCACCCTCAGCGCTGCCCCTCACCCGGTCGCTGCGCGACCACCCTCTCCCCGTAAGCGGGGCGAGGGAAGAGGTTGTTACTTCGCCTTCGAAAACGCCAGCCACAGGCCGCCGCCGACCAAAAAGCTGCCGCTGATCCTGGACATCAGCTTGATGCGGCTGGCTGAGAGCAGGCGTCCGGCGCGGCTGGCGGCGAGCGCATAGGTCGAGTCCGAGACGGCGGCGAAGATCATGGCGGTGAAGCCCATGACGACGATCTGCAGCGTGTAATTGCCCTGCGGGGCGATGAACTGCGGGAAGAAGGCGCCGAAGAACACCAGCGTCTTCGGGTTGCTCAGCGCCACAGCCAAGCCCTGCAGGAAGAAGCCGCCGCGCGGCTTTCTCGCCGTGCCGTCGGCGTTCAGCGTGCCCCTGGAGCGGAACATCTGCACGCCCATCCAGATGAGATAGGCGGCGCCGATCAGGCGCACCCATTCGAACCAGTGGCCCATGCCCGCGATCAGCGTGTTGAGGCCAATGCCGACGATGGCGATCATCACGGCAAGCCCGGCCTGGGTGCCGGCGACATTGGCAAGTCCGGCGCGCGCGCCGTGCCGAATGCTGTTGGCGATGATCAGCGTCACCGTCGGACCGGGCACCAGGATGATGACGATGCAAGCAAGGACATAGGCGGCGTAGAGTTCCAGCGACATTGGGATTCCTCGGGGATTTCCTCAGGCAGAATGCGCCTCGTACGGCGCGTCAGGTGCTGATCAATGCACGCCAGCGACTCTGGTGCAAGCCGTCAGGACAGGTCGCCTTCGGTCGCGAATTGACGTCAGCTCGCTCCGACCTGCCACGGCAGAGCCGCCTCATAGGCCGCACCCGTGCGCAGCACCGCAAGGTCGCCGCGAGGCCGCCCGATCAGTTGCATGCCCATCGGCCGCCCCTTGTCGTCGAAGCCGACCGGCACGTTGAGCGCCGGACAGCCACCGAGCGTGGCAAAGGCCGATACCTGCATCCAGCGGTGGTAGCTGTCCATGGCGCGCCCGGCGACCTCACGCGGCCAGTGGATGCCGACTTCGAAAGGAAACACCTGTGCCGTCGGCAGTGCGATGAGGTCGAAGCGGTCGAACAGCGCCAGCAACGTCCGGTGCCAGGACGTACGGACGACCGAGGCCGCGCGGATTTGCGGCGCCGTCAGCCGCATGGCGTTCTCTACCTCCCACACGGCTTCCGGCTTCAGCAGGCCGCGCTTGTACGGATCGTCATAGTGAACTTTGAGTGCCGAGCCGCTGCTTGCCTGGCGGAGGGTCACGAAGGCCTGCCACAGCGCTTCGAAATCGACATCCGGCAACAAGGGCTCGGTCACGAAGGATGCCTCGGCGAAGCGCCCGAGTGCAAATTCGCATAGATCGAGGATGCCTGTTTCAACCGGCAGATGGCCGCCGAGATCGCCGAGCCAGCCGATGCGGCCGCCGGTTGCCGGCGTGGTCAACCCTTCGAGGAACGGGCCGGGCTTCTCCCAGGACAGTGGCGCCTGCGGATGGTAGCCCGCCTGAACATCGAGCAGCAGCGCCATGTCGCCGATGCTGCGGCCCATCGGCCCGTCGACGCCCATCTGGGCATGAAAGACCTCGACGTCGGGTCCGCCGGGGACAAGGCCCTGCGACGGGCGGAAGCCATAGACATTGTTCCAGGCAGCCGGATTGCGCAGCGAACCGCCGAAATCGCTGCCGTCGGCGACAGGAACCAGGTCCAGCGCAAGGGCGACCGCGGCACCGCCGCTCGAGCCGCCGGCGGTCAGCGCCGGATCGAAAGCGTTCAACGTCGGGCCGAACACGTCGTTGTAGGTGTTGGATCCCAGTCCGAATTCGGGAACGTTGGTCTTGCCGATGATGATGGCGCCGGCATTGCGGATGCGCTCGACGAAGAAATCGTCCTCCTGCGGCACGAAATCGGCAAAGATCGGCGAACCGAAACTGGTCCTCAAGCCGTTGGTCATGGCGAGGTCCTTTATCGCTATCGGCAGGCCGAACAGCGAGCCGGCCGGCTTGCCCCGAGCCAGATGCGCGTCCGCCGCGTCGGCCTCACGCAAAATGTCGGCGCGCTGGCGCAACGAGACGATGGCGTTGACCAGCGGATTCACCGCGTCGATACGGTCGAGGAATGCCGCGACCACCTCGCGCGCGGACAGGCGACGCAGTCTGATTGCCTCGGCAAGGTCGATGGCGGACAGGCGGCAGATGTCGCCGGCCGGCGGCACGTCGTGCTTCGTGGCGGGGCGCATGGCCGTCAACCGGCGTTGTTTCGCAGGGCGGCATCGACATCCGCAGCCAGAGGAATCGCCGGCTGGGCGCCGGGCTTCAGGCAGGCGAGCGAACCGGCAGCTGCGGCGCGGGTGAGAGCCTGTTCGAGCGGCAGGTTGGACGCCAGCCCGGCAGCGAGATAGCCGCAAAACGTGTCGCCTGCGCCGACCGTGTCGACCGGCGTGATCTTCAGCGCCGGCACGGTCAGGAAATCGTCCGGCGTCGCCGCCAGCACGCCATCGCCGCCGAGCGTGACGACGATGGTGCGGCCGGTCTTGCCGGCGAAGTCGCGCATGCGCGCCGGGCGGTCGCGCCCTTTCAGCGACAGCGCCTCGCCGTAAAGGTCGAATTCGGTTTCGTTGGCGACGGCGTAGTCGGCTTTGCCGAGAAAGGCAGCGGCCTCGGCGCGGAAGGGCGCGGTGTTGAGCACGGTGACCGCACCGGCGGCGCGCGCGGCGTCAAGAGCGGCTTCGACAGTCTGCAGCGGGATTTCGTGCTGCAGCAGGACGACGTCGCCCTTCGCAAGGAAAGCCTTGGCGAGATCGCCGGGCAGCACTGAATCATTGGCGCCTGGCACCACGGCGATCACGTTCTCGCCGTCGGCGCCGACCAGGATCAGCGCCGTGCCGGTGGAAGCGAAGCTCTGGCCGACGCCGGAGAGATCGACCATGCCGGCCACAAGCAGGGCGAGCGCCTCGGTGGCGAAGTTGTCCTTGCCGACGGCGCCGACGATGCGCACCTTGGCGCCGGCGCGCGCCGCGGCCAGCGCCTGGTTGGCGCCCTTGCCGCCGGGCGCGGTGGTGAAGCCGGAGCCGCGGACCGTTTCACCCGGCGAAGGCAAGCGGTCGACATTGGCGATGAGGTCGAGGTTGATCGAGCCGACAACGATGATCAAGAAAATGCCTCCTGCGGAATGCGCGGGAAGCTAACCTGTAAGCCGGCGGCTTGCCAGAGCAGGCAGAATTTTTGCGCGATTTCCGAGGGCTCGCAGAAAAGAAAAACACCGGCGAAGGGTTTTCGCCGGTGTTGTTTGCGCGGGGTGCTTCATCAGGAGGCGGTCTGGCCCGCTTCCCAGCCGAGGATGGCGCGCTTGCGTGTCAGGCCCCAATGATAGCCGGTCAGCGCGCCGGACTTGCCGATTGCCCGGTGGCAAGGCACGACGAAGGACAACGGGTTGGCGCCGACTGCCGCACCCACCGCCCGGCTTGCCTTCGGTGCACCGATGCCGGCGGCGATCGAGGAATAGGTGCAGGCCCTGCCCATCGGGATCCTCAGCAGCGCATCCCAGACGCGCAGCTGGAAGTCGGTGCCGATCATCACCACGCGCAGCGGCTGGTCGGCGCGCCACAGCGTCGGATCGAAAATGCGCGCGGCATAGAGCCGAGTGGCGCTCATATCCTCGACATAGGTCGCGTTCGGCCAGCGGCCCGACATGTCGGCGAAGGCAGCCCGTTCGCCGCCGGGATCGCTGAAGGCCAGCCCCGCAAGACCGCGGTCGGTGACCATGATCAGCGCGATGCCGAAGGGCGAGATGTGGTAGCCGTAGCGGATGGTCAGCCCGGCGCCGCGGGTCTTGTAGTCGCCCGGCGACATCGCCTCGTGGGTGACGAACAGATCGTGCAGCCGGCCGGGGCCGGACATGCCGAGCTCGAACGACGTTTCGAGCAGCGGCATGCCGGAATCGAGCAGCTTGCGCACATGGTCGAGCGTGACCGCCTGCAGGAAGGCCTTGGGTGACAGGCCGGCCCAGCGGGTGAAGAGTTTCTGCAGCCCGGTCGGCGTCTCGCCGACATCGGCGGCCAGAGCTTCCAGCGACGGCTGATCGCGATAGTCGAGGCTGATCTTCTCGATGGCGCGCCGCACGACCTCATAGTCGCTGCCTCCAGGAGTGATGTCGTGCTGCAGGATCGCTGTCGGTTCCATCTGCGTATTCATGGTCATCTGGGCGTTCATGGCAATATCTCCTTGACCGCGAATATCGGTCTTCCCGCCCTTTGCAACCACCCGAAACTTGCCTTGTTGCGGCTTAAACCCAGATAGAAGCTGGCCCAGATAGACACTGGCCGAGATAGACACTGGCCGAGATAGACACTGGATTGCGAACCGGGAGATGCCGATGGCCGGCGAAAAGGTGAATCTGACCGGGGCAAGGGAAACCTTGCTGATGACGCTCTACGGCAAGGCGCTGGAGAGCCGGCAGCCCAATTCGCTGCTCAGAGACCGTTTCGCGGATGATGCTGTGCGCAAGATCGACTATGATTTTTCGCGGCTCAAGGTCGACACCAATCTGGGCATCGGGCTGGCGATCCGGGCGAAAACGTACGACGTCCGCGTGCAGGACTTCATCGCCAGGAATCCCGGCGCCATCGTGCTGCATCTCGGCTGCGGGCTCGACACGCGCATCTTCCGTGTCGATCCGCCAGACGGCGTGGAGTGGTTCGACGTCGACTTCCCGGATGTCATCGCGATCAGACGCAAGCTCTACCCGTCCCGGGAGCACTACCACCTGGTCGGCTCTTCGGTGACCGATCCGGACTGGCTCGCTGAGGTGCCCCGCAACCGCCCGGCCGTGGTGGTGATGGAAGGACTGACGCCCTATCTCCCGGCAGAGGAGGGGCCACGCCTGTTGGCGCGCCTTGTCTCGCATCTCTCCGGCGGCGAGTTGATGTTCGACGCCTACAGCCGCTTCGGCCTGAAGATGTTGCGTCTCAACCCGACCATCAGGGCGACGGGGGCCGAGGTCCACTGGGCGATCGACGATCCGCACGAACTGGAGCGCGCTGTTCCGAAGCTGCGTTTTGTCGACGATATCTCGGCCTACAGCGCTGAACGCACAGCTCACATGGGCTGGTTTTCAAAGCTGTTCATCGCGCTCTGGAGAAACATTCCTGCATTGCGCAAGGTCGGCAGGATTCTGCGCTTTCGGTTCTGAGGCGCCAGCTCTAGCGCATCCTGGCTTTCGTCAGCGCCCGCGAAAAAGCCGTAGCAAAACTCTCGCGAGAGTCGGGGTCCAGGAATGACCCGATCGGCACATTCTGCCCCTGTGCCTCCACCACCATTTTGGTGATGCCGATCTCGGCATGGCGGGCGACGGAAAAGCGCGCCCAGAACGGATTGAAGCGGTGCGCTTCCGACTTGCCCGAGGGTGCGGTCTTGCGGATGTCGAGGCTGGTGCGCGACACCGAGACTTCCTCGCGGGCGCGAGCTGCGCGGTAGTTGGCGCGGAAGGCGATGTAGACGGCGATCACGTCGAGGCCGAAGAAGCCGAACACCGGCCAGGCGCCGCGCGACAGGAAGAATGCGCCTGTCACCGCCCAGCCGAACAGCAGCGTGCTCATCAGGATCAGGAAGCCCGTCTTGCCCAGCGACCGGTGTGGGGTCAGCAATGCGTGAAAGAAGGGCTCGTCAGCCTGAAACGAGGCGTTTGTGTCGCTCATGCGGGGATATTATAGGAAGGGAATGGCGACCCCCAAGTCCAAAAATCTTCCGCTACCCAAAAGTGAACTCCTGCCCGGCCGGCGCGATGGCTCGAACGCCAAGCCGCGGCCACGGCCGGCCCGCTCGCTCTACAGCGCAGCTGAAGTGCATGAGATCTTCCGGCGGTTTTCGGTGCAGCGGCCCGAGCCGAAGGGCGAACTCGAGCACGTCAACGCGTTTACGCTGCTGGTGGCGGTGGTGCTGTCGGCGCAGGCCACCGACGCCGGCGTCAACAAGGCGACGCGGGCGCTGTTCAAGGTCGCCGACACGCCTGAAAAAATGCTGGCGCTGGGCGAGGCCAAGGTCGGCGAGTACATCAAAACCATCGGGCTCTGGCGCAACAAGGCCAAGAATGTCATTGCGCTGTCCGAAGCGCTGATCCGCGACCATGGTGGCGAGGTGCCCGGTGAACGCGACGAACTGGTCAAGCTGCCGGGGGTCGGGCGCAAGACCGCCAATGTCGTGCTCAACATGGCCTTTGGCCAGCATACGATGGCGGTCGACACCCACATTTTCCGCCTCGGCAACCGGCTCGGCCTGGCGCCCGGCAAAACGCCGGAGCAGGTCGAGCAAGGGCTGCTGAGGACTATTCCCGACGAATATATGCGCCATGCGCATCACTGGCTGATCCTGCATGGCCGCTATGTCTGCAAGGCGCGCAAGCCGGACTGCTCGGCCTGCGTCATCGCCGATATCTGCAAGGCGGCGGAGAAGACGACAGACGTGCCGGCGCCGCTGGTGGAAATCGCGACGCTCGGCCCCTCCGACGCCCCGGATAACTAGTTCTCCTCCACGAACACCTCTTCGCGCTTCTTCTTGACCGACGGCAGGAAGACGACGACGAGCACGGCCAGCGCAACGAGCAGCAGGCCGGCGCTGATCGGCCGTGTCACGAAGGTCGAGGGGTCGCCGCGCGACAGGATCATGGCGCGGCGCAGGTTTTCCTCGAGCAGCGGGCCGAGCACGAAGCCGAGCAGCAGCGGAGCGGGTTCGCAACGCAGCTTGGTCAGGACGTAGCCGAGCAGGCCGAAGAAGGCGACGGCATGCAGATCGAAGGCGTTGGTGTTGACGCTGTAGACGCCGATAGAGCAGAACGCCATGATGATCGGGAAGAGCACATAGTAGGGGATCGTCAGGAGCTTCACCCACAGCCCGATCAGCGGCAGGTTGAGCACGATCAGCATCAGATTGCCGATCCACATCGAGGCGATGATGCCCCAGAACAGCGCCGGTTGTTCGGTCGCGACATTGGGACCGGGCACGATGCCCTGGATGATCATGGCGCCGATCATCAGCGCCATAACCGGATTGGCCGGAATGCCAAGCGTCAGCATCGGGATGAAAGAGGTCTGGGCGCCGGCATTGTTGGCCGATTCCGGTCCAGCGACGCCGGCGATGGCGCCCTTGCCGAATTCTCCGGGATTTTTCGACACACGCTTCTCGACTGTATAGGAGGCAAAGGCGGCAAGCACCGCTCCGCCGCCAGGCAGGATGCCGAGCGCCGAGCCGATGATGGTGCCGCGCACGATGGGCGCGGCCATGCGCTTGAAGTCGTCGCGGGTAGGCATCAGTCCGGAGACCTTTTTGATCATCACCGAGCGCTCATGCTCGTTTTCGAGGTTGCGCAGGATCTCGGCGACGCCGAAGACGCCGACCGCCACCGCGACGAAGTTCAGCCCGTCGGCATATTCGCGGATGCCGAGCGTGAAGCGCGGCGTGCCGGTGTAGATGTCGGTGCCGACAATGCCGAGCAGCAGGCCGAGCACGACCATCGCCAGCGCCTTGACGATCGAGCCATGGGCGAGCGCGATGGACGAGACGAGGCCGACGATCATCAGCGAAAAATACTCCGCCGCTCCGAATTGCAGCGCTATCGCCGTCAGCGGCGGAGCAAAGACGGCGACCAGGAAGGTCGACACCGTGCCGGCGAAGAACGAGCCGATCGCGGCGATCGCCAGTGCCGCCCCGGCGCGGCCGTTGCGGGCCATCTGGTAGCCGTCTATGGCGGTTACGGCCGAGGAGGATTCGCCGGGCATGTTGATGAGAATGGCGGTGGTCGAGCCGCCATACTGGGCGCCGTAATAGATGCCGGCAAGCATGATCAGCGAGGAGACCGGGTCGCCGATCTGGAAGGTGATCGGCAACAGCATGGCGATGGTAGCGGTGGCGCCGATGCCGGGTAGGACGCCGATCAGCGTGCCGAGCAGGACGCCGATCAGGCAGAAGCCGAGATTTGCCGGCGTTGTGGCCGTCGAAAAGCCGAGTTCGAGGTTTTTGAGAAGGTCCATCCCGTCACCTCACAATGGCAGCCAGGGGCCGAAGCGCTGGAACGGCAGCCCGAGCGCGTAGCTGAAGACCAGCACCGAAAACAGTGTCAGGCCGGCCGACAGCACAAGTGCGGTCAGCGGCTTCATGCGCCCGCTGGCAAAGGCGGCGATCAGCGACGTCAGGAAGATCGACGGGACGAAGCCGAGGCCGCGCACCGTCAGGCCGAAGAAGATCGGCGCCGGCAGGATGAAGAACATGCCGCGCCAGGCAATCGGGCCGATCGGCTCGCCCTCGACGCGCACCGCCTGGACGAGGATGATGGCGCCAAGCACGATCAGCACGATTGCCAGCACCAGCGGGAAATAACCCGGTCCCATGCGGAAGGCGGTGCCGATCTCAAGTCCGAGAGATTGTATTGCGAAAAAGGCGCCGAAAAAGATGAACAGCGCGGCGCACAGGCCGTTTGTCCTGTCGATAGCGAAAGGTTTCATGACGGTCCTCCCAAACCCTCGCGGCGGGCCTGCCGCTGCAAATGTAAAACGGATGTCGAAGCGAAAACGGGGCGCCGGAAGCGCCCCGTTCAAGCCATCAATCGGCGTACTGGCCGGCGGCTTCGATGATCGGCTTCCAGCGCGTGATCTCGCCTTCCAGCTTGGCCTTCAGCGCCGCCGGCGTCGCGTCGGCTTCCGATGACGGCTTGGTGCCGAGTTCGGCGAAGCGGGCGATGACATTGGGATCCTTCAGCGCGACCTGCAGCGATTTCGACAGGCGGTCGGTGACCGCGGCCGGCGTGCCCTTGGGCGCATAGAGGCCGTGCCAGATGCCGACCTGCACCGCGGGCAGGCCGCCTTCGATGGTGGTCGGTACGTCCTTCAGCACATCGAGGCGTTCCGGCGTGGTGACGGCATAAGCCTTGATCGTGCCGCCCTGGATCTGCTTGGTGGTGTTGGTGGTCTGGTCACACATCATGTCGACCTGGCCGCCGAGAAGGTCGGTCATGGCCGGCCCGGTGCCCTTGTAAGGCACGGTGACCAGCGGCGTGCCGATGGCGCTCATGAACAGCATGCCGCACAGATGCGAGGCCGCCCCGATGCCGGCATTGGCGACGGTGATGGAGTCCTTGTTGGCCTTGGCGTATTCGACCAGCCCTTTCAGATCGGTCGGCTCCAAATCCTTGCGGGCGACGATGGCCATCGGCACCTCGGTGACGAGGCCGACATATTCGAAGGCATTCAGCGTGTCGTAGGCGAGCTTCCTGTAGAGCGTCGCACTTGTCGCCATGCCGATGTGATGGAGGAGCAGCGTGTAGCCGTCCGGGTCGGCGCTGGCGACGCGGCCGGCGCCCAGCGTCCCGCCGGCGCCGCCGACATTCTCGACGATGATCTGCTGGCCGAGATCCTTCGACATGGCTTCGGCGACGAGGCGCGTTACCGTGTCGGTCGGACCGCCGGCCGCAAACGGCACTACCACGGTTATGGTGCGCTCGGGATAGGTCTGCGCGCTGGCGGTGAATGAATAAAGCGTGACCGCCGCGGCAGCGGCCAGGGCGGCAACAAATTTTCTCATCGTGATCTCCTCCCAGGATATCAGTTTCAACCGTTGCCCGGAACCCGCCAGCGATGTGCAACATAGGCAGGCTAACAGATTGTCGCCTGACGCAAACTGCAAAACACAGTCGTCCGCAATCATTGCGATCAATGGGGGGTATGACGGGCGGAGATGGGGTTTCGTGTTGGCGTAGCTTCAGTAACCGTAGCCGCGCGCCATGGCCGCCGCGAAGACCGGGATCAGCAGGAAGATGAAGGCTTCGGCGCGCACATAGGTCTTCACGGAGGCGAGCTCCGTCGCCGGCACCTGGAAGCCGCGACTGGCGCTGGCCTGTCGGTTCCAGGAGATGAAGCGGATGGTCGGGATGATCGACAGCAGGCCGACAATGCCGAACGCCGCCATCTTGGCCCAGAACACCCAGTTGTAGACGTAGAACTCCCAGCCCTTCAGGCCATAGATGACGCGGCCGATGCCGATGATGATGATCAGACTGGCGATGATGCCATAGTGGCGGTCGATGCCGGCAAGCCGCTTGAGCGTGGCGGCAGAGAGATCGCCGCGGATCAGGACGAATTCGGCGCCGATAATGCCGGCCAGCGAGAACACCAGCAGATGATGGAAAATGGCAAGCACAAGATCGGTGGTGTCCATGGCGCGCTCCTCCCGTTGGGGTATGAGTCCGGCCCTCACCGGACCGGTCGCGGAAGGTAGCATCGTTCGGCGGAATTCCCAGAGGCAGGCTGCTTCCAGTCCAGTCATCAGCGTCATTGACGCCACATCCTGACAGCAAGCTCGATTGATCGAGAAAGCTTGCCTGGCCGCATGATGATCCGCCTTGGCCCTTGTTGGCGAGCGTCGGTCTGTTAAGCGACGACCGTCAACGGAGGCAGAGTTTCATGGGCAATCCAAAAGCAGCCGGCGTTCCGGTTCTCGAAACGGAGCGGACCATCCTGCGGGCGCACCGGATCGATGATTTCGACGACTATGTCGTCATGTGGGCCGATCCCGTCACCACTCGTTTCATCGGCGGCAAGCCGCGCACGCGCGAGGAAAGCTGGATGAGGTTCCTCAGGCACGCCGGCTTGTGGTCGCTGCTGGGCTACGGTTTCTGGGCGATCGAGGACAAGGCCAGCGGACGTTTCATCGGCGAGGCCGGGTTCCACGATCTCAAGCGCGATATCGAGCCGTCCCTCGAAGGCATTCCGGAAGCCGGCTGGGCGCTGGCGCCGCAGGCGCATGGCAAGGGTCTCGCCAGCGAAGTCGTCAAGCGGGCGCTGGCCTGGGGCGATGAAACGTTTGCCGGCGCCAGAACCGTCTGCATCATCGATCCGGAAAACACCGGCTCACTCAACGTCGCCGCAAAGTGCGGCTACACGAAGGTGCTGGAAACGACCTATCACGATGGGCCGACCATCCTGCTCGAACGGCTGACGTGAAGCACTTCATCGACGCAATTGCCTCGTTCTGCAAAAATTGCCATCCTGATCTAGCGACGCAATTCCTGTGGGAACCGCTCACACTTTTCCTGGAATTGCTCATGGGGGAGCCGGCCAATGCGTGCGATCAATGCGATACTTCTGAAGCTTTTCTGGGCGGTGCTGCTGCTGTTTGCAGCCGTGCGACTGGCGGGCGCCGATGCGACGGTGCCGACCGCCGACATCGAGGGTGCGGCCGACAATCATCTGGCCAAGCGCTATGAGGGGTCGTTCATCGTCTCCTACGAGAAATTCGCCTATACCGATTTCACCGTGCCGCTGTCGCCGTTGAAGCCGAGTGCGGATGCGGACGCGCGCGATTCGATGAACAATCGCATCTATGCGCCGGACAAGAAGGTCGAGGTCGAAGGGCAGCTCACCCGCATTGCCTATGTGCTGCCGGCCGAGCGCTCGCCGCTCGAAGTGCTGCGCAACTATCAGGACGTGATCGAGGCCGCCGGCGGCGAAGTGCTGTTCGACTGCAAGAAGGAAGAGTGCGGCGGCGCTGCCGACCGGTCGTCGAGCGGCGGCGGCGGCGACATGAGCATGATGATGTATTTCTTTCATGAAAGCGACATCAAGGATGCGGCCTTTTCCAATGGCGCCTGCGCGGTGACCACGGGCATCAACGACCAGCGCTTCTTCGCCGCCAAGGTGCCGCAGGATGGCGGCGATGCCTATGTCACGGTGCAGGCCTATTCGCTGATCGACGACCTCTACTGCAAGGAACTCAATGGCCGCACTATAGCTGTGGTTCAGGTGCTGGAGCCGAAGGCGCGCGACAAGAAGATGGTGGTGGTGGAAGCGGCCAAGATGGCGGATTCGCTGTCGGCCACCGGCTCGATCTCGCTCTACGGCATCTTCTTCGACACCGACAAGGCCGACATCAAGCCGGAATCGGAACCGACTCTGAAGGAAATTTCGACGCTTCTGACCAACGAGCCCGGCATGGCGGTGATCGTGGTCGGTCACACCGACAACCAGGGCGCCTTCGACTACAACATCGATCTGTCCTCGCGCCGGGCGCAAGCGGTGAGGGCAGCGCTTGTTTCGAAATACGGCATTGACGGTGGGCGGATGACGGCCGCCGGCGCCGGCATGATGGCGCCCGTCGCCAGCAATGACGACGAAACCGGCCGCGCCAAGAACCGCCGCGTGGTGCTGGTCAAGGCGAACTGACGAAACCCGGCGACCGTTTGCCCTGTCATCCGGCCTGGCGCAATTTTCGCGCAAGGCCGTTCCAACGATCCTTGTCCGTCCGCTTTCCCGGCGCCGCCGGATTCAGCAGCGTCACAGAGGCGTTGAAAGGTTGCGGCCGGGCAATCGCATAGCCTTGCGCATAGTCGACGCCGATGGTCTTCAGTGCCGCGATGATGCCGTCGCTTTCGACGAATTCGGCAATGGTGCGCTTGCCCATCACCTTGCCGATATGATGTATCATCTCGACCATGGCGCGGTCGATACGATCCTCCAGCATGTCCTTGACGAAGCTGCCGTCGATTTTCAGATAGTCGACGGGCAGGTGCTTCAGGTAGGCGAACGACGACATGCCGGAGCCGAAGTCATCGAGGGCGAAGCGGCAACCCAACCCGCGCAGATCGGCAATGAAGCGCATGGCATTGGCGAGATCGGCGATGGCGCTGGTCTCCGTGATCTCCAGACAGATCGTTTTCGGCGGAATGCCATAGGCAAGAAACTGCTCGCGCAAGAAGCCGAGGAAGGTCTCGTCACCGAAGCTCGTGCCGGAGAGATTGATGGCACAGGTTGCGATGGGAGAGGCCAACGGATCGGCGAGGCGTGCCGCCAGGACGCCGAAGGTGTTGCGTACGACCCAACGGTCGATCGACGGCATCAGCCCGTAGCGCTCGGCAGCGGGAATGAAGCTGGCGGGCGAGACGACGAGACCGTCCTCTCCGGTCAGCCGCAGCAGGATCTCAATATGCGCGCCGGCTTCGGAGGCCGCCTCGTTCAGCGGCCAGATTTCCTGGGCGTGAAGCGTAAAGCGGTTTTCTTCCAGCGCAGCATGCAGGCGTTGAACCCAGGCCATCTCGCCGAAGCGTTCGCGCAAGGCGACATCGCTGTCGCTGTGCAGCTGAACCCGGTTGCGGCCTTTTTCCTTGGCCATGTAACAGGCGACATCCGCGGCCCGCAGGGTCTCTTCAAGCGTGATTTCGGGATTGGTGATCTGAACCATGCCGATACTCACGCTGCTGTTGAAAGGCCTGGCTTCCCAGGTGAAATGCAGGTCCTGCACCGTTGCGCGCAGGCGTTCGGCGATGTCGACAGCGAGATCCGGGCTGCAATCGAACAGCAGAACGCCGAACTCGTCGCCACCCAGCCGCGCCAGCATGTCGCCCGGTCGCAACGCATTGCCGAGGAGAACGGAAATCTGCCGCAGCAACTGATCGCCGGCCGCATGACCACACGTATCGTTGACAAGCTTGAACTGATCGAGATCCAGGTACATCAGCGCGTGCTGACGGGACTTGTGACGCAATTCGGCGATTTCCGACTCCAGCCGGCTTTCGAAGTCGCGGCGGTTGGCAAGTCCGGTCAATGCATCGTGGGAAGCCTGCCAGGAGAGCCGCTCGATGTAGTCCTGCTCGCGCGTCATGTCGTGGAAAGCCAGCACCGCGCCGACCACACGGCCGGAAATGAACAGCGGTGCACCGGTCAGCGCCACAGGTACGACCGAGCCGTCAGCGCGCTGCAGCAGTTGCGGGCGGACGTTGGGGCGGCGTGGCTCGCCAGCCAGCAGACGCTCCACCAATCCGAGTTCCTCGACACCGGTATCCTTGTCCAGCAAGCGGAACAGCGATGCGATCGGCTTGCCCCTGGCCATGTCGAGCGAGTGTGCCAGCAGTCGCTCCGCGACGGGGTTCATATAGTCCAACAGTCCGCCCGCTCCAGTGCTGATGACAGCCTGGCCGATCGAGGCAAGGGTGATCTGGGCGCGCTCGCGTTCGGCGTTGAGGGCGGATTGGAAAGCTCGGCGCTGCGCCAGCAGTTTGCGGGTGCGCCACACGGCGAGCAGGATAAGCAAGCCAGCCGTAACCAGGTTGGCGATCGTCAGCACCATCTTGATGAAACGGGATCCCTCGCCGAGGCTGTCGGAGAAGGCCTTGGAAAGGGGGCCGATCAGATGGTTGAGCTGATGGATTTCCGCTTTCCAGGTGCTGATTTGCGCGGCCGAAACCGCACCTTCCGCAAATCCTTGGTGGATCGTGGTGCCGAGCCGATCGATTTCAACGATCATGCTGTCGGCAGCCGTCCAATGCTGGATGGCAATGTCGAGATAGCTCACATGGCGGAAGTTCTGGAACAGCCAGATCATCCCCGTCAGATCGTCAGGGTGGTTGCGCCCTTGGAGGAAGCCGGCACGCGCCGCATTGGTGTCGGGTTTTGATTGCTCAAGTGCAAGTCGAGCCGAACGATCGGCGAGCGGAATGGCGATGGCTTCGCGATACTCGTTGAAGAATTCTTCCTTGCCGGTATCGGCATAGAGACCGAGAAAGTAGATGGCCTGCTTCTGTCCCTTGGACCAGTGGCTCTCGCCGCCGACATAGGCGCGGACCGCGGAGAGCGTGTAAAGGCTGCCGCTGGCAACCAGGGCCTGGACAAGAACCACGAGGATGAATGGCCAGACCAACCCGAGAAGACGGGGGCTGGTGTCTGTTGGTGACAGCCTCATCAAGCTTCCATGGAAATAGCCATGGCTCCCGCGAATTGCCTGCCGGCCAGATGCCGGTCAGGTGACGCCTTCTCCCCCATGTCACCTATACCTGGCGACAATTGACTGACTAGCCTACCGGCATTAACAGCCAATAAATTCCTGGGATATTTGCTTCCTTATTTGCCCTATTTCTGTAGAATTTGCTGACGCCGCGTTAGGACCCAATCTTTCGCCAAAATTGGATTGTATTCGATTAAATTACAAGAATACATTCGGGACCGGATGCCTGCAAGGGCGAGTGGAAACACCATGTGACCCGCACGTGCTTGATCGCATCGCGGAGCTGGATTGCCCTACGTAGGGCTGCCTGCTTTCACGCCCGCACGTTCAAGGGCTGAAGCGTCTTCACCGAAAGCGCGGGTGGCGCGGGCGGCCGCTTCCAGCAAAGCCGGCGTCATGCGACGCAGGAAGGCCGTATCGACGCGCGTTGACGGACCGGCGAGCGTCAAGGCGCCGAGCAGAACGCGGCCCGGTCCGAACACCGGGGCCGACACGCCCGCCGTCTCCGGGTCGCGGTCGCCGATCGACAGATAGTGGCAGGCCTGGCGAATGGTCTCGTAAGGCTCGCCCGGCTGGCCTGAAAACGCTGCCAACACGCGGCCACCCGAGCCCGCGAGCAACGGCAACAGGTCGCCTTCCTGGATGGTGTAGCGGATAGGATGTTTGGATTCGACGCGATAGAGGCAGGTGCGGGCGTCACCCGAGCGGACATAGAAGGCCACGCTTTCCCAGCTCCGCTCGGCGAGATCGCGCATGATCGGCAACAGGATGTCGACCGCGACCACGGAGCGCTGGTAGAGCGCGCCGAGCCTGAAAGTGGCCGGTCCGATGCGGTAGCGGCCATCGTCGAGCCGCTCCAGCAACTGCCCGCGCAGCAGCGAGTTCGCCAGCCTCAATATGGTGCTCTTGTAAAGCCCGGTGCGCGCCGCGATTTCGGCCAGGCTGAGCGAGCGGTCGGCGGTCGCGAAAGCGTCGAGAATGGCGATCGCGCGGTCGAGCGCAGCGACGCCATCGGCCTGTAACGGCTGGGATCGCGCTTCGGTCATCTGCTTGACGGTTTCATTCCAGTTACCCGCTCGGATCAAAGCCGATCGAAGGGATTGTGCCGCATATCCCGTATTCTGTCTAGTAGAACGGCGTTCCTGTTGACAGAACGTTTCGAAATCTGCATGAATTTTTGCCGAGCGGGTCTGTTTTCAGGCTACGTTTCTGGCAGGCACCGGAGGAGGTGTCGTGATTTGGAGGAATCCCATGCTGAACAGACGCAGATTTTTGATGAGCACCGCGGCCGCAGGCGCTGCCGGTTTCGTCGCAACGCATTTGACGCCCGCCTTCGCTCAAGATGCACCGCAGATCCAGATCTTCGTGCCGGCCGCGCCCGGTGGCGGCTGGGACCAGACAGGACGCACCATCGACCAGGTGCTGCGCAGTGAAAAACTGATCTCCGGTTCGCAGATCACCAATGTCGGCGGCGCCGGCGGTACGGTCGGCCTGCCGCAGTTCATCAGCCAGTGGAAGGGCAAGGGCAATTCGCTGATGGTTGCCGGCATGGTCATGGTGGGCGCCATCATCGCCAACAAATCGGCCAACAATCTTTCAGAAGTCACGCCCATCGCCCGCCTTACCGGCGAGTTCGAGGCGCTGGTGGTGCCGGCAGACTCGCCGTTCAAGACGGCCGGCGATTTCGTCGCCGCGCTCAAGGCGGATCCGACCAAGGTTCCGGTGGCCGGCGGCTCGGCCGGCGGTTCCGACCACATCTTGTTCGGCTTGATCGCCAAGACGGTGGGCGTTCCGGCAACCAACCTTTCCTACGTGCCGTTCGCCGGCGGCGGCGAGGCGCTGTCGGCGCTGCTCGGCAACCAGGTCGCAGCCGGCATTTCCGGCTACGGCGAGTTCTCCGAACAGGTCAAGGCAGGCGCGCTCAGGCTGCTGGCGATCTCCGCCGACAAGCGCCAGGACGGCATCGACGCACCGACGATGAAGGAAGCCGGCATCGATGTCGAATTGTTCAACTGGCGCGGCGTCTTTGCACCGCCCGGCGTCTCCGACGCCGACAAGGCGGCGATGGTCACGATGATCGAGACCATGGCCAAGAGCGACGCCTGGGCAACCGAGTGCAAGAACCGCAACTGGACGCCCATCCTTTTGACCGGCGACGACTATGCAAAATTCCTCGCCGACGACACCGCACGCATCACCGCGATCCTCAAGGATCTCGGCCTCGCCTGACACTTAAAGAGCGGCTCACCGTTTCACGGAAACGGCGATCCGCTCCAACTTTTATTTTAACGCAATTCCGGACGGAAAACCGCTTCACACTTTTCTTGGAATTGCTTGAGGGGGCGGCGTCTCGAAGCAGGCTTGCGCCGCCCCCTTCCGACTTTCACCTGCCGCATGGACATATGATGCGGTGGGGGTGAAACTGCGGATGCGGCCGGCGGGAGGATGCCGGCCATATTGGGAGGACATTGATGAGCAGCAGCGACCAGCAGCCGGCGCCCCCGCGCCTTGCCATGCCCGAATTGTTGATCGGCATCGGGCTTCTCGCCTGCGCCGCGGCCGTTGCCTGGCAGACCTTGGCGATCCCGGTGTCGCCGCTCTATTCAAAGGTCGGGCCGACCGTGTTCCCCTATATCACCATGACCGGCATGATCGTGCTTTCGCTGCTGCTCATCCTCGCCGCGCTGCGCGGAGGCTGGCAGCCGCAGGAGGAAAAGGAAACACCGACCGACTGGAAGGCGATGGGCATCGTCGTTGCCGGGCTGGTGGCAAATCTGGTGCTGATCCAGCCGCTAGGCTTCACCGCCGCCTCCGTCATCATGTTCGTGCTCGTCTGTTACGGCTTCGGCAGCAAGCACACGCTGCGTGATGCGCTCACCGGGCTGATCCTGGCGCTTGCCGCCTATTTCGGCTTCGCCAGGGCGCTCGGCGTCAACATCGGCGCCGGCTTCATCGAAAACCAGCTGAACACGGTGATCGATGCGATCATCACCACGTTGAGGGGCTGACGCGATGGAGACTCTCAGCCATCTCGGTCACGGATTTGCCGTCGCTTTCTCGCCGATGAACCTGTTGTGGTGCCTGGTCGGCACCACGCTCGGCACCGCCATCGGCGTGCTGCCAGGCCTCGGGCCGGCACTGACCATCGCGCTTTTGTTGCCGATCACCTACCAGGTGGCGCCGGAGGCGTCCTTCATCCTGTTCGCCGGCATCTATTACGGTGCCATGTATGGCGGTTCGACTACGTCGATCCTGCTCAACACGCCGGGCGAAAGCGCCACCATCGTCACCGCCCTGGAAGGCAACAGGATGGCCCGCTCCGGTCGCGGCGGCGCGGCATTGGCGACGTCGGCGATCGGCTCGTTCGTTGCCGGCACCATCGGCACGATGGGCGTCGCCTTCCTGGCGCCGGTGGTGGTGAAGTTCGCGCTGGCGTTCGGGCCGGCCGAATATTTCTCGCTGATGGTGCTCGCATTCATCACGGTGTCGGCAGTGCTCGGCTCGTCGTCGGTGCGCGGCCTCACCAGCCTGTTCATCGGCTTCGTCATCGGCATGATCGGCGTCGACCTGCAGACCGGCCAGCCGCGCTTTACCTTCGGCATGAACGAACTGCTCGACGGCGTCGATGTCATCATTGCCGCGGTCGGCCTGTTTGCCGTCGGCGAAACGCTCTACATGGCCTCGCGCCGCTATGCCGGCAAGGACGAGATCGTGCCGCTCAAAGGCTCGCTCTACATGACCGCGGCCGAGTGGGGGCGCTCGTGGAAGCCGTGGCTGCGCGGCGCTCTCATCGGCTTCCCGATCGGCGCGATGCCGGCCGGCGGCGCCGAAATCCCGACCTTCCTGTCCTATGCCATCGAAAAGAAGCTGTCGAAGCACAAGGAGGAGTTCGGCACGGTCGGCGCCATCGAGGGCGTTGCCGGCCCCGAAGCCGCCAACAACGCCTCGGCCGCCGGCGTGCTGGTGCCGATGCTCACCCTCGGCCTGCCGACCTCGGCGACGGCCGCGATCATGCTGTCGGCCTTCCAGAGCTACGGCATCAATCCGGGACCGCTGCTGCTGACGACGCAGGCCGATCTGGTCTGGGGCCTGATCGCCAGCCTGTTTATCGCCAATGTCATCCTGGTCATCCTCAACCTGCCGCTGATCGGGCTGTGGGTGCGGCTGCTCAAGATCCCGGCGCCGCAGCTCTACGCCGGCATCCTGGTGTTCGCGACCGTCGGAACCTACGGCATCTCGCAGTCGCCGATCGACCTCATCATCCTCTATCTGCTGGGGGCCGCCGGCTTCCTGATGCGGCGCTTCGATTTCCCGACCGCACCGGTCATCATCGGCATGATCCTCGGGCCGCTTGCCGAAACCCAGTTCCGCCGGGCGATGACGATCTCGAATGGCGACTGGTCGGTGTTCTACACCCACAAGCTGTCGCTGACGCTGCTGACGCTCGCCTTTATCGGGCTGGCCGGTCCGCATATCTGGGCCTTCATCGAGCATCGGCGTCGGCGCGGACCGGAGCATGTGCCGGGCGATGCCTGAGAGATGACCGATCTGCTTGCCGGCATTCGCGTGCTCGACCTGACCAATGTTCTGGCCGGGCCGTACTGCGCCTACCAGCTGGCGCTGCTCGGCGCCGACGTCATCAAGGTCGAGGCGCCGCAGGGTGGCGATCTGGCGCGCCAGCTCGGCGCCTCGCCGGCGCTCAACAAGGCCGGCATGGGCGCGTCGTTCCTGGCGCAGAACGCCGGCAAACGATCGGTGATGCTCGATCTGAAGAACGAAGCCGATCGAGAGCGCTTCCTCGACCTGGTTGCCTCGGCCGACGCGCTGGTCGAAAATTTTCGACCAGGCGTGATGGATCGGCTCGGCCTCGGTTATGAGGCATTGAGGGAAGTCCGTCCCGGTCTCGTCTATTGCGCTATATCGGGGTTCGGCCAGACCGGGCCGATGCGCGACAATCCGGCCTACGACCAGATCATCCAGGGGCTGTCGGGAATCATGAGCATCACCGGCACACCGGAGACCGCACCCTTGCGGGTGGGCTATCCCGTCGCCGACACTCTGGGCGGGCTGGTAGGAGCCTTTGCCATTGCCGCCGCGCTGGTGAAGCAGAAGACATCGGGCAAGGGCGCGTTTCTCGATGTCTCGATGCTCGAATGCACACTGTCGGCGCTCGGCTGGCCGGTGTCCAACTACCTGACCGCCGGCGTCGAGCCGAAGCCGATGGGCAATGAGAACATAACGGCGGCTCCCTCCGGTGCGTTCCGCACCGGCGACGGCCTGCTCAACATCGCCGCCAACAAGCAGGAGCAGTTCGTCACGCTCTGCCGGCTGATCGGCCAGCCAGAACTGGCCGAGGATGCGCGCTTTGCCGAACGCGAGACCCGCAAGCAGAACCGCGCAGCGCTGAAGGTGCTGATCGAGGCAGCGCTCGCGAGCGCCTCGGCTGCTGCCTGGGAGGACAAATTCAACCGCGCCGGCGTACCGGCGGGCCGGGTGCTGACGATCCCGCAGGTGCTTGGCGAGCGCCAGGTGGTCGAGCGCGACATGACCACGCGTTTCCAGGGGTTGCCCGGCATGGAGCAGCCGCTGACCGTCGTGCGCGGCGGCTTCATGGTCGATGGTGCGGCGCCCTTGCCGGTCCTGCCGCCACCTGTGCTCGGCGAACACATGGACGAGGTTTTTTCCGACTTGCCGCCGCGCGCCAGGAGGCGGGCGTGAGCGAGCTCGAGAAAAAAACCGGCCGCGAGCGCGGCGAGGAGTGGTGGCAGACCGGCATCATCGAGATGAGCCCCGGCATCATCCGGCTGCGCGGCTATGAAATCCAGGATCTGATCGGCCGCGTCAGCTTCCCGGCAACGATCTGGCTGATGCTGCGCGGTGAGCTGCCAAGCGAAGAGCAGGCGGCTCTGCTTGGCATTGCGCTGGGGGCCGCCGTCGATCATGGGCCGCAGGCGCCGTCGATCGCCATTGCCCGCATGGCCATCACCTGCGGCGTCGGCATCAACAGCGCCATGGCCTCGGCGGTCAATGTGCTGGGCGACGTCCATGGCGGCGCGGGCGAACAGGCGCTGTCCTTCTACGGCGACATCGCCGTGGCGCTCGACACGGGTGCGACGCTGGATGAGGCGGTCTCGGCGCGGCTCGATCGCTTCTTCGCCGAGGAGAAGGGCTATGTGCCGGGCTTCGGCCATCGCTTCCACCCGGTCGATCCGCGCGCGCCGCGGCTGATCGAGGTGACGCGCGATTTTGCCGCGCGCGGTGTCGTCAGCGGGCGCTTCGCCGACATCGCCGAGGCTGTCGAAGCGGAGGTCGCACGGCGCAAGGGCAAGAAGATCCCGCTCAACATCGATGGCGCCACGGCCGTGATCTATGGCGAACTCGGCTTTCCGCCGCCGCTGACGCGCGGTCTGTTCGTGTTGTCACGTTCGGTTGGCATCCTGGCGCATGCGTGGGAGCAGTCGCAGCAGAGCGACCGCAACAAGGGGCCGCTGCCGCGCGAATGGCTGTGGGCCTATACCGGCACGCCCGTGCGGCCGTTTCCCGCTGAAGGTGACGAGGGCAAGTGAGGCTCAGGCCGGGTCCGGCGCCGCGGGCAGAGGCACCGCGAGGCTCGTCAAAAGCGTCGTGAGATCCGGTTCATCGATGAGCAAAGCCGCGTCTTGCGGCTTGAGCCAGGCGCGCTGGCGGCTTTTGGCCTCTTGCCAGTTGGCCAGTTCCTCAGACACTTCCAAGAGGTAGACGACGACGTCGACACGCACGAAATTGTGTTCCAGCCGTTTCCAGTAGGAATAGCTGCCGGCCGGTGCCTTGCGTGTCTTGCCGAGCACGCCGGCTTCTTCCCGCGCCTCGATGGTGGCGGCCTTGCGCCCGCTCTTGCCTTTCATCGGCCAGCCCTTGGGCACGATGAAGCGCTTCGTTGTGCGCGACGTCACCAGCATCACTTCTAAATTGCCGTTTTCGTCCAGGCGAAAGGGGATGGCGGCGACCTGGCGAATGCGTCCGCCTCGCCTTGCCTTGCGTACCGCCTTTTTCTTCGTCGTTGCCATTGCTGAAAACCCGGTCGACGGGCGCACCGCCGCACGCCGCCTGCAAACCCCAAAAATGCCCGCGGGGCAATGGGGCATTTTTTATTAAATAAGTCGACTAAGTAAATTGCAAGCGACCGATATCAACGGCAAACACGCACAATCTGGTTGCCGACAATCTGAATCGGGCAGCTTTGCCTCACGACCGGCACTTCAGGGCGGGGTTGTGGCACGATCCGACGATCCTGCTCGCGGTATTGCTGCTGCTGTTGCTGGAACTGCTGGCGTTGAAAGCTGTTGCGCAACTGCTGCAGTTGGTTCTGCTGGATCAGCCGGTTGGCGCTGGGGTTGACGGCCTGCGCCGAGGCAGATTGCGCCATGCCCGGCAGCGTCGCCGCCGCCAGCAGTGCAGCCGTCAGAACTGTCGAAAGGCTAAGCACCGACATGCGTTCATTCCCGTCCAAAACATGACCTCCCTCTATATAGGGCGTTCGTCCCGATCTGCCATGGGCCGGCAAAATCCCATGAGGAAGCGACCGGCCCGCACTCGATTGACCGCTCTGTCGGGCGCGGTCCTCGGGCTCAATGGCGGCCGGCTTGAGGCCCGGTCATTCAACCTCGCGCAGCCGATACCCCACGCCGGTCTCGGTGGTGATGTAGCGCGGCTGGTCGGGCGACTTTTCGATCTTCTGCCGGAGCTGGCGGACATAGACCCTGAGATACTGCACGTCGGTGGAGTCGCCCCAGACCTGCTTCAGCAGGAAATGGTGGGTGAGAACCTTGCCGGCATGCTGCACCAGGATGCGCAGTATGTCGTATTCCTTCGGCGACAGCTTGATCTCCTTGCCCTCGACCTTGACGATGCGCTTGACCAGATCGACGCTGAGATCGCCGGTTTGGAACACCGGCTTTTCGCCCTGCTGCTGAAATTTGTGGCGCAGCGCGACGCGGATTCTGGCGACCAGTTCGTTCATGCCGAACGGCTTGGTGACATAGTCGTCGGCGCCCAGTTCCAGTGCGGCGACGATGCCGGCCTCATCGGTGCGGCTGGACAGGATCACCACGGGAACGTCGAGCCCGTCGTCGCGCCATTTGCTCAAAAGGTCGAGGCCGCCCATGCCGGGCAAGCCGAGATCGAGCAAGATCAGATCCGGCTTTTCCACATCGACGAGTTCAATCGCAGCCTTTGCGTTGGGCGCCTCGCTGACCGCATAGCCCTGGCTGCCGAGTCCGACGCGCAGCAGTTTGCGGATCGGCGGCTCGTCATCGACCACCAATATGCTGACGTTGGAATTTGTCATGCCGGATCACCAGATGTTTGCCCGTCCGCACTCTGTTCGTCCATGCCGGGCGATTGTGCCGGCCTCGGCATGCGGATCGTGAAAACGGCGCCCGGCCGGTCGCTGCGGTTCGCCGCCGTGATCGTGCCGCCCATCGCCTCGATGAAGCCGCGGCAGATCGATAGGCCGAGCCCTGTGCCGGCCTGGACCTGGTCACGCTTGCGCACGCGGTAGAAGCTGTCGAAGATCCGCTCGAGGTCGCCGGGTGGAATGCCCGGTCCCTCATCCATGACCTGAAGCACGACGGAGCCATTGTCGACCCAGCCCTGCATGCGGATGGTTGACCCCGGTGGCGCGTATTTTGCGGCGTTGTCGAGAAGGTTGAACAGTGCCTGCTCGAACAGGACGGGATCGAGCTTCAGCATCGGCAGGTCGGCCGGAATGTCGATCTCGGTCTTGTGTTCGGCAATGATCTTGCGCGCCCGCTGCAAGGCAGAGCCAACGACATCGCCGACATAATGGAGGGCGAAATTCGGCTCCATGGCTCCGGATTCGATCTTGGTCATGTCGAGCAGATTGGCGATGAAGCGGTTCAGCCGTTCGGATTCATCGAGCACGGTGGTCAGCAACTCGGCCCGATCGTTTTCGGGCAATGAGGGTGCATATTCCCGCAGCGTTCCGGCCGCGCCCATGATGGCCGCAAGCGGGGTCTTCAGATCATGCGAGATTGAGGTCAGCAGCGCCGAGCGCAAGCGGTCGGCCTCGGCCGCCAGCTTGGCGCGATCGACATCGGCGACCAGCTGGATGCGCTCGATGGCGACTGCCGCCTGGTCGGCCAGCGCATCGAGCAGGCGCTGCTGCTCGGGCGTCAGCAATGGCCCCTGCTTGTCGTTGTCGAGGCCGACGACGCCGATGGCCGTGCGGCCCGTGCGCAAGGGCAGATAGAGGCGCTTGGCGCCGGGCAGCGTGTCGGCGCCACGGCCGGCGGCACGGTTGTGCTCCCAGGCCCAGCGGGCGGCGGCGATGTCGGCCTCGGCCAGTGTGTCGTCGGGGGGATAGCCGGCCTTGACGGTGATCGTGCCGTCTTCCGGCAGCAGCACCACTACGCGCAGCTTCAGCATCGAGGCGATCTGGAAGGCGGTGGCCCACAGCACGTCGTCGAGCGTACCGGCGCCGGCGAGCTTCTTGGAGAATAGGTAGATATCCTCCGTTGCCCGGGCCCGAGAGCGGGCGGCGACCGCCTGGCGCTGCACGCGTGCCGTCAGATTGCTGGCGATGACGGCAACGACGAGAAAGACCGCGAGCGCCACGATGCTTTCGGGATCCCGGATCGTCAGCGTGTAGCGCGGTTCCAGGAAAAAAAAGTTGAAGGCAAGGGCACTGACGAGACAGGCGTACAGAGCCGGCCACAGACCGCCGGTCACCGCTGACGTCAGCACCCCGATCAGAAAGATGATCGCGAGATTGCGAACGTCGAGAAACTGGTCGAGAATGGCCGCGAAGCCGAGCGAGCCGGCAACGAAGGCCGTCGCCTTGAGATAGTGCCAGGCATCGAACTGCCACTGCTCGTCCGCTGTCTTGACGTTTCGCGAGGCCGCGTCGTTGCCGCGCTCGTTTCCCGAAATGACATGGACGCTGATGTCGCCGGCGTTGCGGATCAGATCGTAGGTGAGCGATCCCTCGATCAGTTCGCGCCAGCGCGAACGGGTCGGCCTGCCGACGACGATATGGGTGAAGTTGTTCGCGGTGGCGTGGCGCACGATATCCTGGGCGACGTTCTGGCCCGGTATGGTCGTCACCTCGGCGCCGAGCTGCTCGGCCAGGCGCAACAGCGTCGCCAGCCGGTCCTTGTCCTCCTCCGACATGGCGGCCGAACGCGGCGTGTCGACATGCAGCGCCGTCCAGGGGGCGCGCAGCCGGTCGGCCAACCGGCGCGCATAACGGATGCGGGCGGCTCCGCCCGGACGCGCGTCGACGCAGACGAGCACCCTTTCGCCCGCCGCCCACGGGCCCTGGATGGCGTGCGACTGCATGTGGTTGAGCAGCTGTTCGTCGACGCGCTGGGCAGTGCGGCGCAGCGCCAGTTCGCGAAGCGCCGTCAGATTGCCGGGCGAGAAATAGTTTTCGACCGCACGCTGGGCGGTGTTGGGGAAATAGACCTTGCCTTCCTTCAACCGTTTGATCAGGTCGTCGGGCGTGAGATCGATGATCTCGATGTCGTCGGCCTGGTCGATGATGGAGTCCGGAACCGTTTCGCGCACCCTGACGCGGGTGATCTGCGCCACGACGTCGTTCAGGCTCTCGACATGCTGGATGTTGAGCGTGGTGTAGACGTCGATGCCGCGTGTCAGGATTTCCTGGACGTCGAGATAGCGCTTGGGGTGGCGGCTGCCCGGCGCATTGGTGTGGGCGAGCTCGTCGACCAGCACGAGCGCGGGACGGCGGGCGAGGATGGCGTCGATGTCCATCTCGTCCAGCACGCGGTCCTTGTAGCTGACCTTCTGGCGCGGGATGACCTCGTAGCCGTCGACCAGCGCCAGGGTTTCCTTACGGCCGTGGGTTTCGACGATGCCGATCACCACATCGACGCCGTCAGCCAGCCTGGCGCGGCCGGCCATGAGCATCTCGTAGGTTTTGCCGACACCGGGGGCGGCGCCGAGAAATATCCGCAGACGGCCGCGCTCTTCCCGTTCCGCATGCTCGAGCAGTGCGTCCGGAGAGGGTCTGTTGTCGTTGCTTCTGTCGTCCGGCATCAGGCTCGATCATGAACGGCGCCGGGGATGGTGTCGATCCCCGACGCCAGGCTTCAAAGACTGTCTCTCACTTGGTATCGTCCAGCGCCAGGTTGAGCGCCAGCACATTGACGACCGGCTCACCGAGGAAGCCGAGTTCGCGGCCTTCTACGTGGCTGTCGACAAGCGCCTTGATGCTGGCCTCGTCGATGCCCCTGGCCTTGGCCACCCGAGCGACCTGGAAATAGGCGGCCTCGGGGCTGATGTCAGGGTCAAGGCCGCTGCCTGAGGCGGTGACCAGATCGATCGGCACCGGCTGGTTGGGGTTTTCCGCCTTCAGTTTTTCGGCGTCGCCCTTGATGCGGTCGATCAGCTTGGGGTTGGTCGGGCCGAGATTGGAGCCGCTTGAGGCGGCGGCGTTGTAACCGTCGCCGGCAGCCGACGGGCGGCCATGGAAATACTTGTCGCCGGCAAAGCCCTGGCCGATCAGCTCGGAACCGATCACCTTGCCGTCCTTTTCGATCAGGCTGCCATTGGCCTGGTGCGGAAACAGCGCCTGCGCGATGCCGGTCATACCCAGGGGATAGATCAGGCCGGTCAGCACGGTGAAAAAGACAATCATGACGATTGCGGGTCTTATCTGGGTGAGCATGGAATTGGGTCCTTAAGCGAGGCCGAGGCCAGTGACGATCATGTCGATCGCCTTGATGCCAACGAACGGGACGATGATGCCGCCGAGGCCGTAGACGAGCAGGTTGCGGCTGAGCAGGGCGCCGGCGCCGATGGCGCGGTATTTGACGCCTTTCAGCGACAGCGGGATCAGCGCGATGATGATCAGCGCGTTGAAGATGATGGCCGACAGAATGGCGCTCTGCGGCGTCGCCAGATGCATGATGTTGAGCGCCTGCAGCGGGCCGGTCATCTGCCCCGGCGCGACGTAGAAGACGGCGAACATGGCCGGGATGATGGCAAAGTATTTGGCAACGTCGTTGGCGATCGAGAAGGTGGTCAGCGAGCCGCGCGTCATCAGCAGCGCCTTGCCGATCTCGACGATCTCGATCAGCTTGGTCGGGTCGCTATCGAGGTCGACCATGTTGCCGGCCTCACGCGCGGCGACCGTGCCGGTGTTCATGGCGACGCCGACATCGGCCTGGGCAAGAGCGGGCGCATCGTTGGTGCCGTCGCCGCACATGGCGACCAGCTTGCCCTTGGCTTGTTCGTCGCGGATCAGCTTCAGCTTGTCCTCGGGCGTGGCCTGGGCAAGGAAGTCGTCGACGCCGGCTTCGGCGGCGATCGCGGCCGCAGTCATCGGATTGTCGCCAGTGATCATCACGGTACGGATGCCCATCTTGCGCAATTCCGCGAAACGCTCGCGAATGCCGCCCTTGACTATGTCCTTAAGGTGGACGACGCCGAGCAGCCGCCCGTCGCGTTCGACCGCCAGCGGCGTGCCGCCCGCCTTGGCGATCTCGTCGGCGATCGCCTGCAGGTCGCGCAGCGTTTCCGTGGCCGGCCTTGCACCATGGCTGACCGATGTCGCCTGGCTGACATGGGCAAGCACGGAATCGACCGCACCCTTGCGGATCGAAGAGCCATCGATGTCGACACCGCTCATGCGGGTCTGCGCGGTGAACGGCACGAAGGTGGCATGCAATGTCGCCATGTCGCGGGCGCGGATGGCGTATTTCTCCTTGGCCAGCACGACGATCGAGCGTCCCTCAGGCGTCTCGTCAGCGAGCGAGGCCAGCTGTGCGGCGTCGGCCAGTTCCTGTTCGGTGACGCCTTTGACCGGTCGGAATTCCGTCGCCTGGCGGTTGCCGAGCGTAATCGTGCCGGTCTTGTCGAGGAGCAGCGTGTCGACGTCGCCGGCGGCCTCCACGGCGCGACCGGACATGGCCAGCACGTTGAAGCGCACCAGGCGGTCCATGCCGGCAATGCCGATGGCCGACAGCAGCGCGCCGATGGTTGTCGGTATCAAGGTGACGAACAGCGCGACCAGCACGGTCACCGGGATATAGCCGCCGGAATAGGAGGCAAAGCTCGGGATCGTCGCGGTGGCGAGCACGAAGATCAGCGTCATGCCGACGAGCAGGATGTTGAGCGCGATCTCGTTGGGTGTCTTCTGGCGCGCGGCACCCTCGACCAGCGAGATCATGCGGTCGAGGAAGGTGTGGCCGGATGCGGCTGATATGCGCACGCGGATCCAGTCGGACAACACCTGGGTGCCGCCGGTGACGGCCGAGCGGTCGCCGCCGGATTCGCGGATGACGGGTGCGGACTCGCCGGTGATCGCCGCCTCATTGACCGAGGCCACGCCTTCGATCACTTCGCCGTCGGACGGGATGATGTCGCCGGCTTCCACCAGCACGATGTCGCCGATCTTCAGGCCGGTGCCGGGCACCAGCCTGAATTTGGAGCGGTCCTCGCCGGCAAGCAGCTTGGCCTGTGTCTCGGTGCGCGCCTTGCGCAGCGAGTCGGCTTGCGCCTTGCCACGGCCTTCGGCAACGGCTTCGGCGAAGTTGGCAAACAGCACGGTGAACCACAGCCAGATGATGATCTGCAGGGTGAAGGCGAAATCGCCGCCGCCGCCGACGAGGTCCTTGACGAACAGCACGGTGGTGAGCAGCGAGACGACGGCGACGACGAACATCACTGGATTCCTGACCAGGGTGCGCGGGTCGAGCTTGCGGAAAGCGCCGCCAATGGCGGGCACCAGGATGCGGGCATCCATGATGCTTGCGGATTTGGGCTGGCTCATTTTTGGGATCCTGTATCGGTGATGTTGGACGGCGCCGGGTGTTCGGTCTTCGGCAACAGGTGCGGAAGGCCGGTGGCCAGCAGCCACAGCACGATCAGCACGGCGGCCATGCCGAGAAAGGTTGAAAGCGTCGGGAAAGGACGAGGCTTCTCGTCCCTTCCGTTATCGTCGGGCGCTCCGCTACCGGGCGGGTGATGATCGTGCCGAAGTATGTCGCTGAAGCGGGGCATGGTCATCTCAGAAAGTCTGTCCGTGGATCAGCGCCAGGTGCTCGACGATCGGGCCGACGGCGAGCGCCGGGAAGAAGGTGAGGCCGCCGACGATGATGATGACACCGACAAGCAGTCCGACGAACAGTGTGCTGTCGGTCGGGAAGGTGCCGGCGGAGGCGGGCGCCGTCTTCTTCGCTACCAGCGAGCCTGCAATGGCGAGTGCCGGAATGATGACCAGGAAGCGGCCCATCAGCATACCGATGCCGATGGTGATGTTGTACCAGGGCGTGTTGCCAGAAAGGCCGGCAAAGGCCGAGCCGTTGTTGGCTGCCGCCGAGGTGTAGGCGTACAGAACCTCGGAGAAGCCGTGCGGGCCGCCATTGGCGATCGAGGCTACGGCGCTCGGCAGGACGACCGCGATCGCGGTGAAGATGAGCATAGCCAGCGGTAGGCACAGGATCGCCAGCATCGCCATCTTGACCTCCTTGGCCTCGATCTTCTTGCCGAGATATTCCGGCGTGCGGCCGACCATCAGTCCGGCGACGAAGACGGCGATCACGATGAACATCAGGATGCCGTAGAAGCCGGCGCCGACGCCGCCGACGATGACCTCGCCGAGTTGCATGTTGATGAGCGGGATCATGCCGCCAAGCGCGGTGAAACTATCATGCATGGCGTTGACGGCGCCGCAGGAGGCGGCGGTGGTGATGACCGCGAACAGCGCCGAGGCGGCGATGCCGAAGCGCGTTTCCTTGCCTTCCATGTTGCCGCCATTGATGCCCAGTGCATGCACCAGTGGATTGCCGGCGGCTTCGGCCCAGTAGCAGACGATGACGCCGGCGAGGAACAGCACGCCCATCGAGGCCAGGATCGCCCAACCCTGGCGCTGGTTGCCGACCATGCGGCCAAACACGTTGGTCAGCGCGGCGCCGAGAGCGAAGATCGTCAGCATCTGGAGGAAGTTGGAGATCGCGTTGGGGTTCTCGAAAGGATGCGCGGCATTGGCGTTGAAGAAGCCGCCGCCATTGGTGCCGAGCATCTTGATGGCGATCTGCGAGGCGACCGGGCCGAGCGCGATCGTCTGCTTGGCACCTTCCAGCGTGGTGGCGTCGACATACGGGCCCAGCGTCTGCGGGATGCCCAGCCAGACATAGACGAGCGTCAGCACGATGCAGGTCGGCAGGAGCACATAGAGCGTGCAGCGGGTGAGATCGACCCAGAAATTGCCGATCGACTTGCCCGACGCGCGGGCGAAGCCGCGGATCAACGCGACGGCGATGGCGATGCCGACCGCGGCAGACATGAAATTCTGCACCGTCAGGCCGGCCATCTGCACGAGATAGGACATCGTGCTTTCGCCGCCGTAATTCTGCCAGTTGGTGTTGGTGACGAAGCTGACGGCGGTGTTGAAGGCGAGGTTGGGCTCGACAGCGGTCATGCCCGCCGGATTGTAAGGCAAGACGCCTTGCAGGCGCTGCAGGACATAAAGCACCAGGAAGCTGGCGAGGCTGAAGAAGATGATGCCTGCCGCATAGGTCGTCCAGTGCTGCTCTTCGCGTTCGCTGGTTCCCGAGATGCGGTAGAGGCCGCGTTCAACCGGACCAAGTATGGGCGAGAGAAAGGTGCGATCGCCGTTGAAGACGCGATACATGTAGCCGCCGAGCGGCTTCACGAGCAAAACGACGATCCCGCAATAGACGAGAATCTGTATCCATCCAATCAGTGTCATGAGAATAGCTTTCCGTGCCTTGCACCAAGAGCGATCAGAAGCGTTCTGGGCGAACGAGGGCGTATGTCAGGTAGACGAGCAGGAGCAAGGTCACGCCGCCACCGAGGATGTAATCGACAAGCATGGTGCGGTCCTTCCGTCTAAAGCGCGTCACAGGCTTTGATGTAGGCGAGGGAAAGGGCGAAAAACAAAACGTCGATCCCGATCACGACAATGTCCATTCTTGTTGTTCCTTGTACTTGAGCGCCATTGGATGGCGGCCAGAATTTCCATGAAAACGATCCACCGTTTCCCTGGGGATCACGGCGTACGGCGCGTTTTTCTTGGCACGGAATATGGACCCGATCGCCATAAACGTTCGAGACGGGGCCGGGAGGAAAGATATAAAATTCCTATAAAGATTTCGCGCCAATGTGGTCGCAGAAGCCTCTTGCGGTGGCGCCGTCTTTCGAAACAATGAGCGCCTCAGACGAGGGAAACAGAATGCTCGACATGGCTCCATCGAAACAGGCGTCCACCTGGCTTTCCGCCCTTGCGCGGGCGCTGGAAGCTGATGACGCCGAGGCCGCCGCCAACCTGTTCGTCGACGACTGCTACTGGCGCGATCTGCTCGCCTTCACCTGGGACATCACGACGATGGAAGGCCGGGACGCCATCCGCGACATGCTGAAGACGACGCTGGCGACGGCGAAGCCCTCGCACTGGAGCCTGTCGGGCGAAGCGACGTCGGATGAAGGTACTGTCGAGGCGTGGTTCACCTTCGAAACGTCTGTCGCGCGCGGCGAAGGGATCGTGCGCCTCAGGGACGGACGCTGCCGGACGCTGTTCACGGCGATGCGCGAGCTCAAAGGGTTCGAGGAACAAAAGGGTCCGGCGCGGCCGCTCGGCATCCGTCACAAGGCCGATCCTGAGCGCGAGACATGGGCGGAGGCGCGGGCGCGCGAAACGCGCGATCTCGGCGCCACCGAGCAGCCCTATTGCCTGGTCATCGGTGGCGGGCAGGGCGGCATCATGCTCGGCGCGCGGCTAAGGCAGCTCGGCGTGCCCACCATCATCATCGAGAAGAATGCGCGGCCCGGCGATTCCTGGCGCAACCGCTACCGCTCGCTCGTGCTGCATGACCCGGTCTGGTACGATCATCTGCCCTACATTCCGTTCCCCGAGAACTGGCCAGTGTTCACGCCCAAGGACAAGATGGGCGACTGGCTGGAAATGTACACCAGGGTGATGGAGCTCAATTACTGGGTCGCCACCAAATGCATCAGCGCCAGCTATGACGAGGCCGAGCAAGTCTGGACGGTCGTGGTCGACCGCGTCGGCCGGCACATCACGCTGAAGCCCAGGCACATCGTCTTTGCCACTGGCGCCTACGGGCCGCCACGGAAGATCGCGCTGCCCGGCTCAGAGGCCTTCAAGGGCGAGCTCCTGCATTCCAGCCAATACTCCAGCGGCGAAAAATTCCGCGGCAAAAAGGTCGCTGTCATCGGCGCGGCAAGCTCCGGGCACGATGTCAGCGTCGACCTCTGGGAGAGCGGCGCCGATGTCACCATGATCCAGCGCTCGCCGACGACGGTGGTGAAATCCGATACGCTGATGGAGGTCGGTTTCGAGATCTTTTCCGAGAAGGCTTTGGCGCGCGGCATCAGCACCGACAAAGCGGACCTGATCGTCGCATCGACGCCGTTCGCGCTGGTGCCAAAGGGCCAACGGGATCTCTACGAGGTGATCAAGGAACGCGACGCGTCGTTCTACGATCGGCTGCGCGCCGCCGGCTTCGCCATCGATTTCGGCGACGACGAGACCGGGCTGTTGATGAAGGCCTACCGCACCGGCTCCGGTTACTACATCGATGTCGGCGCCTGCGAGCTGATCATCAAGGGCGAGATCAAGGTGAAGAGCGGCGTCGGCATAAAATCACTGACACCGAGCGGTATCCTGTTCGACGACGGCAGCGAGTTGGCGGTCGATGCTATTATCTCGTGCACCGGCTATCAGTCGATGAACGAGACGGTGGCGGCGATCGTCTCGCGCGAGGTCGCCGACAAGGTCGGGCCGTGCTGGGGCCTCGGCTCCGGCGTGAAGGGCGATCCCGGCCCGTGGCAAGGCGAGTTGCGCAACATGTGGAAGCCGACGGCGCAGGACGCGCTGTGGTTCCACGGCGGCAATCTGGCGCTGTCGCGATTTTACTCGAAATACGTGGCGCTGCAGATCAAGGCGCGGATGGAGGGGATTGCGACGCCGGTTTATGGGAAACCGAGCAACGCGCAGCGGTGACGCTGCAATCTCCCCCCTCGTGGGGGAGATGTCCGGCAGGACAGAGGGGGGCGCTGTCCCGCCGCCGTCTCGTCTGATGACAAATGCACCTTCAACTGTTTCTTGATTGATCGCCGAACGTCTAAGGTTAGCGTTCCTTCGCGCCCCCCTCTGCCCTGCCGGGCATCTCCCCCACGAGGGGGAGATTGGCCAATCACCGCCCGAAATGCCTTGCCGCCACTTCTACATGCGTATGGCCGGCATGCGGCTCGAACCTCTCGGTCTCGTTGTGATCAGCTGCCTCGTTCGGCCACCAGACACCACCGACGGCGATGCCTTCCGACACCAGCCGCTGATCAGAAACCAGCGCGACCCCGACCGCATCGACGAAAGTGAAACGTCCCTGCCGCAGCCTGAGCACCGCGACATCGCCCGCGCCGCCTACCTTAAGCGTGCCAAGCTCCGGCCTGGCGATCGCCTCAGCCGGGCGTTGCGTCGCCGCTCGCAGCACTTCGATCAGCGGCATGCCAAGCGCCATCAGCTTCGACATGCAGACGAGAATGTCGAAGGCTGGACCGTCGACGCAGTAGAGATGCACGTCGCTCGAGATGACGTCGGGCGCCAGACCCTCTGCCAGCATTGCCTTCGCGACAGCGAAGTCGAACGAGCCCATGCCGTGGCCGATGTCGAAGACGACGCCGCGTTCGCGCGCCAGATACATGTCCGGCCGCACCGCGCCCGAGGCGAAGACCGGCGCGTTGGGGAACGGCCGGAAGCAGTGGGTGAGGATATCGCCGCGGCGCAGGCGCGGCAGCACTTCGGAGCGGCCGGGCGGCGGTTCGTCTATATGCGCCATCAGCGGCAGGCCGGCCTGGTCGGCGGCTTCGAGCGCGAGGTCGACCGGCGCAATGCCGCTGGTGCCGCCGGCATGCTTGCCGGAGCGCACTTTCACGCCAACGACGACATCGGCGTGCTCGCGCACCGCAGCCACCGTCTCGCGCGGTTCGCACAGCCTGAGATCACTGCATTCGCCGACCGAGACCGTCTGCGAAAAGCCGAAAATGCCGGCGAAGGAGATGTTGACATAGGCCAGGATGCGCACCTTCGAGCGCTCGATGACATGGCGGCGAAAGCCGAGGAAATTGCCGGCGCCGGCACTGCCGGCATCGATGAAGGTGGTGGTGCCGCTCTTGGCCGCCAGGCGGTCGGCGTCGACGCCGAGCGAGGTGCCGCCCCAGTAGACATGGCTGTGCAGGTCGATGAGGCCGGGGGTGACGATGCAATCGCGGGCGTCGACGACCTGCGTGGCGTGCTCGGCATCGATGGCCGCCTCGATGGCCGCGACGCGGCCACCCGCGATGGCGACATCACGCACGGCGTCCAGGCCCGAGGCCGGATCGATCAGGCGGCCGCCCTTGATCAGGAGATCGAACTGCATCGGCGCTTGCCTCTTTCTTTTGTTTTGGGGCATGATCTTTCCGAAAACCGGCTACCACTTTTCGGGATCATGCCCCGGCTAAACCGGCCGGTAGGCGACGGCTTCGACCTCGATCTTGATGTCGATCATCAGTCGCGATTCGACCGTGGTGCGGGCCGGCGGATCTTTCGGAAAGTGCCTGGCGTAAACCGCATTGAAAGCACCGAAATCGCGTGCGTCCTCGAGCCAGACCGTGGTCTTGACGACATCGTCCAAGGTGCAGCCGGCCAGCGCCAGTGCCGCCTCAACATTCTGAAGCACCTGCTCCGTCTGTTCCGTAATGCCGCCCTTGACCACGATGCGGTCGGCATCGACCGGCACCTGGCCGGAAATATAGACAAAATCGCCGGCGCGCACCGCCGGCGACAGCGGCACATGCGATGTTCCAAAACACTCTTTGGGCAAGGGAAACTCCTGTTCAAAATGGCGGGCCGCGCCCCGTTTTCGCCGACCGCTCTACGCCTGTCCCCGTGATCCTCATAGGGGCGTTTTGGGAATGCAAGATTTTTCCAGATGCGTGTTGCTTTATCAAAGGACGGCCAGCATCTTGCGCCTCGCATTTTCCCGACAGGAGATTTTTTGAATGACCTTCGACAAGAACCCGTTCCCGGAAGGCGACGCCGATCGTCATGCGCTGTGGGAAATGCTGGTGCGGCGCGACATCGACGCCTTCATCGGCCAGGATTGGTCGATGGTCGAGGACGATTTCATTGAAGAGAGCTTCTTTGGCATGCATGCGCATTTCCTGAGCGATGCCGATGCCTGGCGGCTGCAATTCCCGTCGCTTGGCGTCTATCGCGACGAATGGCTGCGGCAAGCCAAGGAGACGGCGGCGACCAAATTCGCCGAGCCGCTGCGTGAGGCGCTGTTTCGCGTCACCAACATGCGCGACATCGACGTCGACGGCGACCGCGCCGTGCTGCACAAGAAGTTCAATGGTTCAGTGGCCAAGGCCGACGGCAGCGTCGACAGGCTGAAATGGCAGACGCTGTATTTCTGCAGGAAGGTGGCGGGCCGCTGGAAGATCGCCGGCTTCGTCGGCTATATGCCGCATCCCCTCGGGAACTGAGGCACGCCCCTCGCTGTAGGATCGGGTTAGTGCCGGCCCTCGCGCACAAACACGCGCGCTTCCCGAGCGGCGGCGGAAAACGCCCGGCGCGCCGTGCCGACCGCGCGACGCTGCTCCATCGCATCCATCATCGCTTTCAGCGCGGAGCGGTATTTCGGGCCGCGCTGTTCGTCCGGCCACCCGTCGACCAGCAGGGAAGCTGCCTGGACCGTTCCGGTAACGGTCAGACCGCTGCCTTCGCTTTCGATGGTCACTGGAACGTCGAATTGCTCATCACGCATTGACGCTACTCCTGGAACTCAACTCTTTGTTTACGCAATTCCGGACGGAAAACCGCTCACACTTTTCTTGGAATTGCTCTGACTTGAAGACAATCGAAACGGCGCAATCCGCGGTTCGTTCCACAGGGCTAGCGGGAGCGGTGGTCGAACACGACTGCCATGGTCTTACCAATTGCCGCCATGACGATGAGTTCGACCAGATCGTCGTCGCTGTCGATACAGGTGGGATCCATGCGGCGGATGGCGTCCAGCGCCGCCCTTGTCGAGACGGTATCGCCGGCGCGGAATTTGGAAAGCGCAGAGGAAACAAGGTTCTGGGCTGTCAGGTCGATGACAGGTACGCTTGCTTCAACGTTCATTGGCTTCCTCCTGCCAAGAACCCTCTCCCGCAGGAATGATACGCCGAACACCGGCGCACGCCAGCGGAATCGTGGTCCGACCAGATTGCCGAGAGGGCACATTTGCGTGTTTGATAATGTCCAGCCAACAGCGTCCAGGACCAGCCCGGAAATGAAACTGTACTTCAGCCGCAATCCCAATCCGCGCTCGCCGTTGCGACGGCGCGTCATCTGCAGGCCAAGGTCGAGTTTGAGTTCGCGGCACCCATGGCGCCAGGTCAGGCCGAGCGGTTTCGACTGCTCAATCCCACTCTTAGCCTGCCGACACTGGCATGGCCGGGCGGCAGCCTCTGGGAGGCCGACGCCATAGCCTGCCTGCTGTCGCGCGCGGCGAGTTCGGATTTCTGGCGCAGCGGCGACGACCAGCCGGACATGATCCGCTGGCTGAGCTGGGGCAAGGAAAATTTCGTCAGGGCCTGCGACACGGTGCATTTCGAGCGCGGCACCAAGCAGCGCTACGGGATTGGCCCGATCGACCAGGGCAAGGTCGAGGACGGGGTGGCGGAGTTCCGCATTGCGGCAGCGATCCTCGAGGCGGAGCTCGCCCGACGGCAATGGCTGGTGGGCAAGTCGCTTTCCTATGCCGATTTCCGCATGGCGACGTTCCTGCCCTTCAACGATGTCGCGGGCTTGCCGCTGGGTGATTATCCATCTGTCTTCGCCTGGTATCGCCGGCTCGAGTCCATCGACGCCTGGCGCGATCCCTTCGACGGGCTGGAAGCGCCGCATCTGCCGCTGGTGATATCAGCTTGAAGCGCCTTTCCGTGGCGGCAGGCGGTCTGAGGTGTGGCGCTTTCGCAGCATAGGTGTGGAACAGCGGGCCAGTGGCCTTGGCGCGCTCGACGGCTTGCAGTCAGGTTGATAAGCCCTCTCCTCAAGGAGAGTCGTGACATGACCGTAGCCATCGAGATGGGACAGACGACGGCGGGTGCGCCGGCGGCGCTCGACCTTGAGGAACTGCTGGCGACGCGCCTCCTGGTGCAGGGCAATTCCGGCTCCGGCAAATCGCACCTCTTGCGCCGGCTGCTGGAGCAGAGCGCACCCTGGGTGCAGCAGACCATCATCGACCCCGAAGGCGATTTCGTCTCGCTGGGCGACCATTACGGTCATCTGGTCATCGCTGCCGAGGAGCATACCGAGCGCGGCCTGCAGGCGGCCGGCGAGCGGGCGCGCATCCACCGCGTCTCCACCGTGCTCAATCTCGAAGGGCTGGATGCCGAGAACCAGATGCGGCGCGCCGCCGCCTTCCTCGGCGGCCTGTTCGACGTCGCCCGCGAGCATTGGTACCCGATGCTGGTGGTGGTGGACGAGGCGCAGCTGTTCGCGCCGGCGGTGGCCGGCGAGGTGTCCGACGAAGCGCGCAAGCTCTCGCTCGGCGCCATGACCAATCTGATGTGCCGCGGCCGCAAGCGCGGCCTTGCCGGCATCATCGCCACCCAGCGGCTGGCCAAGCTCGCCAAGAATGTCGCGGCGGAAGCCTCCAATTTCCTCATGGGCCGCACCTTCCTCGATATCGACATGGCGCGCGCGGCCGACCTTTTGGGCATGGAGCGGCGGCAGGCGGAGGCGTTTCGCGACCTGGAGCGCGGCCAGTTCATGGCGCTCGGACCGGCGCTGTCGCGCCGTCCGCTCGGCGTGCGCATCGGCCAGACCGAGACCAGTCCGCGCAACGGCACGCCGCGGCTGATGGCGATGCCGGAATCGGCGCTTGAGGACGCCCGCGCGATCATCCTGGCAGCGCCGCCTGAGACGATGCGCGCACCACGCCGGGTGGCGTCACCGGACCTGCTCGACCAGCTGATGGCGGCCAAATCGGCGGCGCTGGATATCCGCCCAGAACCGGCGGAGCCGGCGGTGAGCGCCGAGGATCTGGCGGAGCGGCGTGAGCGCGTCGATCGTGTGCTGCGCGCCATCCTGGCGCAGCCTGATGCGGGTTTTCGCGTTATCGGTGTGCTCTATCAGGAGTTCGTGGTTCGCTGCCGCATCGAAGGCCTCGCCTCGGTGGTGCCGGACCTCTCCGAATTCCGCCGCATGCTGACGCGCGCGCGCGCCGGACTTGGCGCCGATATGGCAGGCGACGATGCCTGGCAAGATGTTTCGGTCCGCGCATCGCTGTTGCCCGAGGACATGCAAGGCGTGTTCATGATGATTGCGCGCGCCGCCAAGGAGGGCTGGCCGTGCCCGAGCGACGCAGCCATCGCGCGTGCCTACGGTTCGCATTCGCTGCGCCGGGCCAGGCGGCTGCTCACCTATATCGAGGAGCAGGGCCTGATCGTCTGCCAGCTCGACGGCACCGGCCGGCGCACGGTGACTCTGGTCGAACTCGCCTGGGCGACGGCGCCTGGCGATCCCAATGCCGTCGAGGCGGAGCAGGGGAGTTTGGCGCTGTAGCCGGGCGTGATTCTGAACAAGATGTGTTTCGCCGATCGGCGCGCGGCGAATTATGATGGGTTTCCGAGAATCGCAGAACGGTTCGGGCGGGAGGGTTGTCCGGTGCGGTTGAAATCTCTGGCTGTTTTCATGCTAGGCATCATCGCCGTTGCCGGCATCGCCTTGACGGTGTCGGCCCGGTCCTTTGCCGCCTCCCCCGATATTCCGGCCTGGCTTCAGGCCCATGTCGGCGATGGCGATGGCGAGATTTCGCAGGTGGTGCTGGAACGGGCACGCGCGCTTTATCAGAAGAAGGTCGCGCAGGGCGCGGTCAGGAACGCCTGCTATTTCGCCATGGACGCGACGCGGCCCGGAGATCTCGGCAATGGCGTGCTCGGGCGCCGCTACTACGTGATCTGCGAAGCCAAACAGTCGTTCCGCGCGATTTCGTCAGGGCATGGCGGCGGCCGCAATCTCAAGGGCGTGGTCGATTTCTCCAACGGGAAACGCTGCGCGAAAAACTTCGGCAATGCCTTGGACTCGTCCTTGACGACCGGCGGCGCCTATATGACCTCCGAGGCAAAGACCTCGTTCAAGGGTTTTTACCGCGTCGGCGCAAAAAAGGATCAGGCGCTTATGCGCACCTTCATCCAGTTCGATGGCGAGGGCGAGACGGCGAATGCCAGGCAGCGTGTGATCGGCGGCCACGCGGCGCGGCTGCTGAAGGGAATGTGCCTGCGCAAGAACCCGAACAGCTCATACGCGGACCATGACGGTTACGTGGCGTACGGCAAGCTCGTCGACTATGCCGGAGGCCGCAGCAATGGCTGCACCAGCTGGTCGCCGACCGATGCCGATCAGATCATTTCGATGGTGAAGGGTAATCCGACGACGCTCTACATCTACCCGGAATCGCGCGACATCGCCGCTGTTGGGAAAGCCGGCGCCTATTGGAACGCGTCCTGCCTGAAGGAGATCGGCAAGCCGAAATTCTGGCCGCGCAAGAGCCTCGAGCCGATCATCGCACAATACAAGAAGGACAATCCGCCACCGCCACCGCAGCCGCTGCCGATCTGCACCGGATCGTGAGGCAATGACCACTCGGCTCGGCATTGTCGGCGGCGCGGGCTGGCCGCGCCGCCATCGATTGCGATGGGTGGGCTCTACTGGTTGATCTCAGGCTCGACGAGCTTTGCCAGGTTGCGCAGCGATTCCTGCCAGCCGAGATAGCAGGCCTCGGCCGGAATGAGGTCGGGAATGCCTGCCTGCGTGATGTCGAGCTCCGTGCCGACAGAGACTTTCTTCAAGATCACGGTCACTTCGATCTGGCCGGGCAGGTTGGGATCGTCGAACCTGTCGGTGTAGCGCAGGCGCTCGCCGGGGACGAGTTCGAGATATTCGCCGCCGAAGGAATGGCTGCCGCCCGTGGTGAAGTTGCGGAAGGACATCTTGAAGGCGCCGCCGACTTTCGCGTCGAAGCTGTGCACCGTGCAGGTGAAGCCGTTCGGCGGCAGCCATTTCGCCAGCGCATCCGCCTCGGTGAATGCGCGGTAGACCTTTTCCGGGCTGGTCGCCAGAACGCGGTGCAAACGTACAGTGCTTGGCATGTCTTCGGTATCCTCTGCGGTTTCGTTGGTCGATGCCCCAAGGACGGGTGGACTTCACCCGGTCCGACATCGCCTGTCAAATTTTTGGGCCCTTGGCTGCGGCCTTCCGTCCCGCAATTTTCGAACCGCCGCTTTGGGCGGGCAGTCGCGTCGCGAACGAATTGCATGCATCATCGACAATCTGCCTAAACTTTCGGCATAAGTTTCGCAATATTTATTAAAATCTGTAAAGTCTCGCCTTTAAATTGTATTAGGATCAGCTTATTAGCTTCGCCATGATCTATTAAATGGTGTGCGACGATCTTCTTTGTGTACTATAGGATGATTCCCTGGAACGATGGATCAATTTAAAAGTTGATCCGAAGTGGTCGCTCGGAGATTGTCGAGCAATCAAGGCAGCACGTGCAAGGAGTGTCCGAATGAGCACCGTTCTGAACGCCAAAGGCATTCCGCTTCCCTACACCGGCGCTTCCACCCACTGGTTTTCGGCGACCGGGGGCGGGCCGCAACTCTACGGCACCTCGGGCAACGATTCCTTCTGGGGCGATACCAGCGTCAGGGTCACCATGTATGGCGGTGCGGGCGACGACTATTACCATCTCTATTCGACGATCAACAAAGCGGTCGAGCTGCCCGGCGAGGGTATCGACACGATCGACACCTGGATGAGCTACAAGCTCCCCGACAATTTCGAGAACCTCGTCGTCACCGGCGCCAATCACTACGCGTTCGGAAATTCGCTCGACAACATCATCAAAGGCGGCACCAGCAGCCAGACGTTCGACGGCGGCCTGGGCAACGACGTACTGATCGGGGGCGGCGGCGCTGACACCTTCATCATCACCAAGGGCCACGGCAGCGACCTGATCACCGATTTCGGCGCGGACGACACCATTCGCCTCAATGGCTACGACTTCATGTCGTTCGACGCCGTCAAGGCGCACATGATGCAGGCGGGAGCGAACGTTGCGCTGACCCTCGGATCCGACGAGGTGCTGGTGTTCAACAACACCACCATCGACAAGCTGCAGCCCGGCCAGTTCGAACTGCCGATCGACAAGTCCGGCATGACGCTGTCATTCTCCGACGACTTCAACACGCTGAGCCTTCACAATAGCCAAGGCGGCACGTGGGACACCAACTTCTGGTGGGGCGCGCCGAACGGCAGCACGTTGACCCAGAACAACGAGCTGCAGTGGTATATCGACGCCAATTACGCGCCAACGAGTTCGGTCCACCCGCTCAGTGTGGCAAACGGCGTGCTTACCATCACCGCGGCGCAGGCGCCGGCGGACATCAAGCCGCTGATCAACAACTACGAATACACCTCCGGGCTCCTGACCACACACGACTCCTTCTCGCAGACCTATGGCTATTTCGAAATGCGGGCCGACCTGCCCGAAAACACCGGGGCCTGGCCGGCTTTCTGGCTGCTGCCGGAAGACGGCTCCTGGCCGCCGGAGCTGGACGTCGTGGAAATGTACGGCCAGAACCCGAACCAGCTTCTGATGACCGCGCACACGAATCAGACGGGGCAGCACACGACGGTCTCATCGACGGTGAATGTCTCGGACACCGCCGGCTTCCACACCTATGGCCTGCTGTGGACACCGGACGAGCTGGTGTGGACCTATGATGGCGTAAAGGTCGCCGAAGCGGCGACGCCGTCCGACATGCACAGCCCCATGTACATGCTGGTCGATCTCGCGGTCGGCGGTCAAGCCGGCGCGCCGCCGGACCATCTCGCGACGCCAGCACAGATGAAGATCGACTATATCCACGCCTATACACTGGACGATGTGCAGCAGAGCCATCTGAGCGCAACAGGCGAGCACGCGGTCTAGATGTCGCGGGAACGCTCGCCGCTCAGGGATGCGGCCATCCGGCCCGGCCTGCGCCCGGTCTTCTTGCGCGCTGTCGCCGATATCGGCGTCTTCTCGTTACTGATCAACATCCTGCTTCTGGTCATCCCGCTCTATCTGCTGCAGGTCTATGACCGGGTGCTGCCCTCCTCCAGCGTCGAGACGCTGCTTTATCTCTCGGCCATGGCGGTTGTCGCGCTCGCCTTCCTCGGCCTGCTGGATGCGGTCCGCGCCATCTACGCGCAGCGTGTTGCGGCTACCGTCGACCAGAAACTGGGTGCGCGGACGTTCGCTGTCTCGCTTGGCGCCAGATATGCCGGCAGCGCGCTGTCGCCGCTGAACGACCTTGCTACGGCCTGCGCCTTCATCAGGTCGCGTGGCGTGGCGGTGCTGTTCGACCTGCCGTTTGCGCCCGTCTTCCTCGCCTTGCTCTATTTCATCCATCCCGTGCTGTTCTGGCTGACGCTCGCAGGCGCCGTGCTTCTGTTTCTCCTGGTCGTGGCCAACCAGCTTGCCATCGGCAGGAATGATGCGATGTCGGCGGAGCGCTCTGCCGTGGCCAGCCAGGCGGAGCAGGCTTTTGCCCGCAACACCGACACGCTGCGCGCCATGGGCATGGTGCAGAACGCGGCCGCGGTTTGGGGGCAGCACGTCGCCGAAGCACTGACCCTGCACGACCGTTCCGGAAGTGCCAACGCCATCTTCAGCGCGACATCGCGGTCGCTGCGCATGATGCTGCAGCTGGCGATCCTCGGCGCCGGCGCGTGGCTGGTGCTGCAGGGGCAGATGACTGCCGGCATGATCTTCGCGTCCTCGCTGGTGTCGTCGCGCGCGCTGCAGCCGCTCGACCAGCTGATCGGATCCTGGCGGCAGATCGTCGACACCAGGCGATGCTGGAAGCGGCTGGACACCGCGCTTGCCGCGCAACCGGCGCAGGCGCGCAAGCTCGCTTTGCCCGATCCGTCCGGCGCGATTTCGATGCAGGATGTTTTCTTCATCGCGCCGAATGCGGCTTTCGGCACGGAGCCCATCCTCAAGCGGCTGAATTTTGCCATCGGCGCCGGCGAAGCGGTGGCGATCGTCGGCCCGAGCGGCGCTGGCAAATCGACGCTGGCGAAATTGCTTGTCGGCGCATCGCAGCCGACCGGCGGCGCGGTCAGGATCGACGGCGCCGATCTGAGGAGCTGGGACGAAACCCAGCTTGGCAGGCATATGGGCTATCTCCCGCAGGAGGTGGAGCTTTTCCCGGGATCGATCGCGCAAAACGTCGCCCGCTTCGACCCCGTTGCCGATGACGCCGCGATCGTCGAAGCAGCCAGGCGTGCCGAGGCGCATGGGCTGGTGCTTACGCTGCGCGACGGCTATCAGACCATGATCGGCCCGTCGTACACCGTGCTGTCGGGTGGCGAGCGGCAGCGGGTCGGGCTGGCGCGCGCCTTCTACGGCAATCCCCGCATTCTGGTGCTGGACGAGCCCAACGCCCATCTCGACGGTAGCGGCGAAGCGGCGCTCGAAGCAATGTTGTCAGCCGCGCGCGGCGCTGGCGTCACGGCGCTGGTGATCACGCATCGCCCTTCAATCGCCGCGGCCTGCGACCGCGTGATGGTGCTGCGCAACGGCGCGATCGAAGCCTTCGGCCCCGCGAGCGAGGTGCTGCGGCAACCCACGGTCGACAAGGGCGTCGCCGGGAGCGCGGTGGTGACAGGCTCATTCGTGCCGACCGTCCGCCCGCACAGCGTTCGCTTCGGGTCATAGACGATGACTGAGCAGAGCCTTGCCCTCGAAAGCCGACCGCGCACCGACTTCCGGCGCACGGCCGTTGTCGGTTACGCGGCCATAGCGCTCTTCGCCGGCTGCTTCGGTTATTGGGCGGCGAGCGCGCCGCTCTCCGGCGCTGTGATCACGTCCGGCACGATCTCGGCAACGGGCGGCAACATCCTCATCCAGCACCCCGAGGGCGGCATCATCGAGCGGTTGCTGGTGCATGAGGGCGACCGCGTGCAACAAGGCGAACCGCTGGTCCTCCTCGACCGCACGGCCGCCGAGACCGATCTCAACCGGCTGACCAGACAGTCGATCGCGCTCAGGGCGAGCGCGGCGCGGCTGGAAGCGGAGCGCGACGGATCGGACAGGCTGGCGCCGATCGCCGAGGCGGCCCCCGCGCCGTTCCAGAGCGATTTCGACAATCTCGTGCACGAACAGCAGAAGGAGTTCGATGCCAGGCTCGCCCGGTTCCGGTCCGAGCAGTCTATCCTGGCGCAGCGCGTCGCCATGCATCGCGAGTCGGCGCTGGGCTTAGACGCGCAGAAACTGGCCATCCAGCAGCAGGCCGCCATTGTGAAGAAGGAACTCGGCATCAAGACCGGGCTGCTCGACAAGGGCCTCACCAACCGCAGCGAATATTCGCAGCTTTTGCGCAGCGAGGCCGATCTGGTCGGCCAGGCCGGCGCGCTGGAGGCGGACCTGGCGGCGACCAGGACACAGATCGTCGAGGCTCAGGCGCAGGTCGAGCGCGCGACCACGCAACGCGTCGAAGAGGCGCTCACCAAGCTCGACGAGGTTCGCACCAATCTGGCCGACATCGGCGAACAGATTACAGCGGCTGAAGCGGTGCTGAAGCGCACGACTATCAAGGCGCCGGCAGCCGGCATCGTGGTGTCGTCGACCTATAATTCCAGGGGCAGCGTGATTGCGCCCGGGCAGAAGATCATGGAAATCCTGCCCACCGCGCCGGGCCTCATCGTCGACGCGAAGCTGCGGCCGAGGGACGTGGATCTGGTTCGCGTCGGCCAGCCGGCGAAGCTCAGACTGTCGGCCCTGAACGCGCGCCTCACCCCCGAGGTCCCGGCGACGGTGACCCAAATTTCCGCCGACCGGCTGATCGATGAAACCACGCATGAGGCGTATTTCCGCGCCAGGCTGAAGATCACGGACAAGCTGCCGCAGGGCGTGAAAGTCGGGCAGCTTTACCCGGGAACGCCGGTCGAGGCGTTTATCAGCACCGGCGACCGGACCTTCTTCGAATATCTGGCACGGCCGATGCTCGATTCGTTCGCACGGGCGTTCACGGAGCGATAGGCGGCGGCGCCCCGCCAGCCGCGCGGCCCGGATGCCTGAGGTGGGTTGGCGTGATGCCGGTCTGCTGGCGGAAGACGCGGCTGAAATGGCCGGCATTGGGAAAGCCGCAGCGGTAGGCGATGTCGCCGATCTGCAGGTCGCTTGCCTCCAGCAATGATTTCGCATGATGGACGCGCAGCGCAAGATAGGCCGCCATCGGGCCGATGCCCAGCTCGGCGCCGAACAGGCGCTCGAGCTGGCGCCGCGACAAATTCAGGCGGCTCGCGATCTCGGTGACCGACAGCGTCTCCTGGAGGTTGCTTTCCATCAGGAGCAAGGCCCGCTTCACCGCGCGGCTTGATGCTGCGGGAAAGAGGTCGCCGACGGGCTGTACGTCCCGGCTCGAGCGGATGCGGTCGAGCACGAGGATCTTGGCGGCTTTTTCCGCCGCCTTGCGGCCAATGAACTGCGAGACGAAATGGCCGGCGAGGTCGGCTGCACCCGTGCCGCCGGCGCAGGTCGAGCGGCCGCGATCGACCGAAAACAAGCTGTCGGCATGGGCGTTCACGTCAGGGAACTGGCTGCGGAAATCCTTGATGTGGAACCAGCTGACGGCCGCGGCGTAGCCATCGAGCAAGCCATAGCGCGCGAGCACGAAGCTGCCCGTGCAGAGCGCCGTCAGCGGCACGCCCTTTTGGGCGGCGCGAAGCAGGAAGGCCTCCTTTTCGGAGCTGAGAATGCGGTTGGTGTCGAGCAGGCCGCCGACCACGACGACATTGTCGAAATCCTCCGGATTGCCGATGGCCTTTGTCGGCAGCAATTCGACGCCGCAGCTCGCCCGGATCGGCAGGCCGCGTTCGCCGACGATCTCCCAGTCGAACTCGATCCTGCGGCTGCGGTCGCCCTCATCGCCTGCCAGACGCAGCGTGTCGATGAACAGCGACAGCGGCGACAGGGTGAAATCGCGAACCAAGAGAAACGCAAACCGCCTGGCCATTGTTGTTCCGGAACTGCCCTCGACTGGATTTGGATATTGTCGCTGATATCTACGGTTTGGCACAGGCGTGCGCGTCATACTCGTCAGGAGCGGCCGCGGGATGTCGGAGATGAGATTGATGACCGCAGCGCTACGATGACATACGGATGGACTAGCGGAATTGATCGACATGGCACGGCGCGAGAAAAACCCTATCGTGTTTGTGTGATCTGTAGCGCCAGCGGAGCGGAAAATCATGACCCTGACCAACCGAGACATCATCGAGCTGACGGCATGGCGCCGCAAGCTGCATCAGCAGCCGGAAATTTCGAACGAAGAGGAAAAGACCGCCAGGGAGGTCATCGCTTTCCTCGCCGATACGGCGCCGGACAAGGTGCTGACCGGTCTCGGCGGCCATGGCGTGGCGGCGGTCTATGACAGCGGAAAGGCAGGGCCGACGGTGCTGTTCCGCTCGGAGCTCGACGCGCTGCCGATCGAGGAGCTTTCGGGCGTCGACCATGCCTCGCAGATATCAGGAAAATCGCATATGTGCGGCCATGACGGCCATACCGCGATCCTCGCCGCACTCGGCCGCCAGCTTGGGCGCGAAAGGCCGGCGCGCGGCCGCGTCGTCTTGATGTTCCAGCCGGCGGAGGAGACCGGCAATGGCGCGGCCGGCGTCGTCGCCGATCCGCGCTTTGGCGAGATCGCCCCGGATTTTGCCTTCTCGCTGCACAATATGCCCGGCGTGCCGTTCGGTGAGGTCCGCCTCAGGGAAGGCGTGGTCAACTGCGCCTCGCGCGGCATCCGCATCGTTCTGGAAGGCAAGACCGCGCATTCGTCCATGCCCGAAACTGGCGTCTCGCCAATGCTGGCGGTCAGTGCACTGATGCCACTTCTGCCCGCACTCGGACGCGGCACTTTTGCCGATGACGATTTCAGCATGGTGACCGTCACCCATGCCACGATGGGCGAGGCCGTGTTCGGCATCGCGCCCGGTCATGCCGAGGTGTGGGCGACGCTGCGCACAAGGCGCGACGAGCGCATGGCGGAGCTGGTCAGTGCCGCGGAAGCGCTGGCCGCCAGGATCGCCGGCGAGCATCGCCTGTCGGTCCGCTGCGACTACCACGAGATCTTCGTCGCCAGCGTCAATGCGCCGGATGCGGTGGAGCATCTGAACCGCGCGTTGGACGAAGAAGGTGTCGCGCGCAGCGAGGAAGCCCTGCCGATGCGCGCTTCGGAAGACTTTGGCATTTTCGGCCACAAGGCCAGGTCGGCGATGTTCTTCCTCGGCGCCGGCGAGCGCACCCCTTCGCTGCACAATCCCGACTATGACTTTCCAGACGATCTGATCCCGATCGGCTCGCGCATCTTCATGCGCGCGGCGCGCAACCTTTTGGGCTGAGCGGCTGTGCGAAATCCGCATCCTGAAGCTGCCTTTTTGCGGCTCGAATCATCCTGTAGTCGCCGTCCTAAATTAGGAGGGGCTTGCGAATGAGGATTGCAATGGTTGTCGCGTTGACCGCGGCAGTGGCGGGATGCGTCAGTTCTCCGGCCCAGTACGGCGCGTCGCTTTCGCCGCAGGATCCGAAATGGGCGACGCCGGAATGTCAGCGGGCCCGCACCGATGCCATGAATTACGACCAGCGCGAGAAGGGGCAGCCGGGATGGGGCTTCGGCGTGCTGCTTGGGCCGTACAGCATGGGCCTCGTCGCGGCGGCAAAGGAGCATCAGCAGCAGCAGCGAAGGCTGATTGCCCGCCAGGTGCATCTGCAGTGCTCGAGCCTACCACTGCCGAAGGACCTGGACTTCGATCCGCAAATCTACGCGCCAAAGCCAGCGAAATATCCGTAGGGCGGGCGCCTCCTCCTAGCCGGCGCAATCTCATAAGTCAGCGCCTGCCCCCCACTCCGTCTCGGCTTCGCCGAGCCACCTCTACCCCCATGTACATGGGGGAGAGGAAAGCCGAGCTTTTGATGGAAAAGGAAAACCAAGCCTTTCGAGTCCGCGACCCCGGCGGTTAGCATTTCCTCTCCCCCACGGATGTGGGGGTAGAGGTGGCTCGGCGGAGCCGAGACGGAGTGGGGGAACGCCCTTTGCGATTGCCCGCCTTCCCCGTCACACCAACCTCTGCCCGCCATCGATATGGACCGTCTCGCCGGTCATGAAGTCGCTTTCCATGAGGAAGAGGTAAGCCGGCGCTACATCGGCCGGCATCGCCACCTTCTTTGCCGGGATGCGCTCGGCCATGGCGGCGAAGTAGCCGGACTTCGCCTCGCCGACCAGCTCGTCCCACATCGGCGTGTCGACCCAGCCGGGCGAGACGATGTTGACGCGGGTGGGCGCCAGTTCCTGCGCCAGGGCGCGGGCGAAATAGCTGAACGAGCCGGCGATTGCCGAGACGACCGAACCGCCGGGCACCGGTGGCCGGTCCTTGTTGATGCCCGAGGTGAAAATCATCGAGCCGCCCTTCTTCAGGCCGCGCACGGCGTGCTTGGCCAGCATAACCGCGCCGATCAGCTTGTTGTCGACAAAGCTGCGGACAAAATCCATGTCGGCGTCGCCGATCGGATAGTTCGGCGGCGGCGTGCCGGCGGTGGACACCAGATGATCGAAGGCGCCGACTTCGTCGAACAGGCGGGCGATCTCCGCTTCCCTGGTCATGTCTGCGGCGATGCTCTTCAGTCTGGCATTCGCGCCAAGCGCCTTCTCAGCCGCCTTCAGCCGGTCGGGCGAGCGGCCGACGATCACCACCTCGGCGCCATTATCGAGCGCGGCTTTCGCCACGCCGAGACCGATGCCGGAACTGCCGCCGACGACAACGATCCTTTGTCCCTTGAGCGGTGCCATTGCTACCTCCTGTTTCGAGAGTGTCAGGTTTGACTTACGAACGGCCGGCGTGCGCGGCTTCGATATCGCCAAGGATGATCTTCCTCATCGAATACATCGCCTGCCGCGCGCGATGCGCCTTGTCGCGATCGGGATCGTTCATCAGCCGGATCGCGGCCTCCGGAATGACCTGCCAGTAGACGCCGAACTTGTCCTGCAGCCAGCCGCAGGGCTTTTCCGAGCCGCCGCCCGCTGTCAGCGCCTGGTAGTAATAGTCGGTCTCGGCCTGGTCCTTGGTCTCGATGTAGAGCGACATCCGCTCGTTGAAGGCCGGCATCCCGCCGGCATTGAGTGCCGTCAGCCGCAGCCCTTCGAGCTCGAAGTCGAAGATCGCGTGCGGGACGGCGGTGCCGCCGACATTGTCGGTGAAGGTCACCGTCTCCAGCGCGCGGCCGTTCCTGAACACCGAGAGATAGAACTCGCGGGCTTGCTCGGCATTGCCGGTGTACCAGAGAAAGGGATGGATGGTGGCCATGTCGCTCTCCTGAAGTGAGGTTTGATCACAAATCGTGTGAGGATTTGTGGCCGGTAAAAGCCAGATGGACAAACCAAAATTTGGCAAGTATTTGTTACCAACGCTCACAAATGTCCGGCACTCACATGCCCCGCAAGCTGCCACCGCTCAACGCATTGCCGGCCTTCGAGGCCGCCGCCCGGCATCTGAATTTCTCCAGGGCGGCCGACGAACTTAACGTCACCCATGGCGCCATCAGCCGGGCGATAAAACATCTCGAGGAGCAGCTCGGCGTGCAGCTGTTCGAGCGCGCGACGCGTTCGGTGTGCCTCACCCCGGTCGGCGAGCCCTACGCGCGGGCGGTACGCGAGATGCTCGACCAGCTGACCGTGGCGACGCAGGTGGCGACATCGCGCCATTCCAACACGAGCCTGAACGTCAGCACCTCGGACGGCTTCGCCGGCAAGTGGCTGGTGCCCAGGCTCTACCGCTTCCACCGCGCGCATGGCGACATCGATGTGCGCGTCTCGACGTCAGGCAAGCTGACTAATTTCCTCGGCGACGGAATCGACATCGCCATCCGCTATGGCGGCGGCCATTATCCCGGGCTGACCTCGGAATTCCTCACCGGCGAGGAGGTGTTTCCGGTCTGCAGCCCAAGGCTGCTCGAAGGCCCGCACCCGCTGCGCAAGCCTGAGGACCTGAAACACCACACGCTGATCCGCGACGGCTACCGCATCGACTGGGCGGCGTGGCTGGCCAGCGCCGGCGTCGAAGGCGTCGACCCCAACAGCGGCCTGACGTTCGATTCCGCCACCTTCGCGGTCGAGTCGGCCGTGCAGGGCGAAGGCGTGGTGCTGGGCCGCACCATGCTGGTCTCAGCCGACCTCGCGACGGGCAGGCTGGTGCGCCCCTTCGACCACGCGCTGAAGGCGGTTTCGAGTTTTTATGTGGTGTACCCGCCGGAGGCGATAAGGCAAAGGAAGGTGAAGGCGTTTCGGGATTGGCTGTTTGCGGAGGTGGGGTAGGGGACGGATAGCGCGGGGTGGGGCGGGCACCGCAGCGACGGCATGTCAGTTGCGACGTCAGCTTTGCGCCTCATGTCGGTCGTTGAGGTGAGCTCTGAAGCCGCCTGAAAGCAGACAATCCGGCGACCAAGCTGGAGGTCGCGGTTGCGCCAGTTCCGGACATGCAAGTTGTCCGTTTTTCCGGCGGGGCATTCGCGTTGCAGCTAGTCCACTGACCCCCCGCTGCCTCGAACGGAAAAACTCTTTGGGCTCAGTCAAACTACTAGGGGCCACTTACGATCGGTCGTCCAAGGCCGAGAGTCGCACCGGGAGACGCGTCGACTCTGATCAGTTGATCCCGAACGCTGGGATGTCTAAGCCTCCGAACCGGTTTTCGTGCGCGATGCGGCGTCCGGCACCGCTTGTCGGAAGGTTGGCCGGAAGGACCGCGGCCAGCTGGCCGAGTGTTGGATTGTACCGGCTGATGATCTCGAGGTTCCGTGACAAGTCGAACTGGATCGCCGAGCGCTGATAAAAGCCGCGTTCCACCCGAGCTTTGATGTCCATCATCATGTCGAATGTCGTCAAATCTGATTGCTTCTCCGCAACGCGAGACCGGTCGCCTTCGAACTGCAGATAAAACTCCGGGCTACTGGCAAAGAAGACGTGCAAGGCCGTCGCCAGATCGCAGTCTTCGCGCCGGGTGATCCAGAGCAGCGGCGCCAGGCCGTAATCCCAATTCCAGTTCAGCGCCGCCACATGGCGTTGATCGGGATCGGCTTGGCGCAGCCAATTTGCATAGCGCACGAATTCGCTTGGCGAGTAGTCGTCCCATGGCTGGCAATGTTTCGCCCAGGTCAGCAGCATGGCGTCGTCGTCGGCGCTTATATATTTCCAGGCGCTGGCGAGTTCGCGTCGCTTTTGTTCGTCCTCCGACCGCTTCTTCCAGAACGCCTGCCGGGCGTCGATGATCCTCGAATGACCGGGTTGGCAGATGGTCAGTTGCTCGAGCGAGTCTTTCCTGAACATCAACATGATTTCAAACCCGTCATCCGTGTTGCCGCTCAGATACCTGACATCGGGATGGGTGATCTCCATCGTGGCAAGTCCGAGTCTGGCGATCTCGCTGTCGGCGTCCGATCGAGCCATCCCGATTGCGAAGCCGTAGAGGCTGATAGAACCCGGAAAGGGGGATCTGAAGTCGATCTTTTCCACGATGTGGTCGCTGGCGATTCCGCTGGGATCGTTGTTCGCGCTTTGCCCGAAGCCGAACTGCACGCCGAACTTTCCGCCACGACTGTGTTCGGACCACTTCTCGCGCGGAAATGTCTCGTCGACTCGAGCTTGGGTCATCAATGGGCGAAGCTCAACAATCTTGCTGATATAGTCATCCATGCCGGCGTAGTTTGCCTTTAACGAGACCCTTGGACAACCGCGCGTATGCTTTTCTGGACACGGGCAATCTCAATCGTCGTCACCTGCCGTCGCGCCCATCGTCCTCAGGCGTCAGCCGATCGAGTTCGGCAAACAACCGGTCTTCCCAAGCGGTTCGCTCCGTCGCCCGCTGAATGCCATCTAACCCCACCCGTTATCGCCGGCTGTCCAGCGGGCCGATCAGCACCCGCGGGAGACGCCCTCGCTTCAGTGGCTCTCGAAGGTGAGCACGGTGTTCTCGAAGCGCCGCGCCGCTAGGTCGGCCGGACGGATCCAGTATTGCGCCGCGCCGGCGTCGCCCATGTGCCATTCGAGCGCATTGTCCCAGCGAAGCTGGAGCAGAAGGATGTGCTCGGGCGCCATCAACTCGGCCGCGTCCTGGATGGCGACGCCGCGGCCCAGCATCTGGTGCTGTGCGTATGAGCCGTTCTTGCTGAAGTCTGGATCGCGCAGCACGCTGTGCCGGTAGCGGAGCGCCTCGACGACAGCGTCGGGCACCTGCGCGATCCCGTCCGGATCGGCCAGCGCGCTTTCGGCGCCTTCGACCGCCGCCCTCGCGATCCAGTCGTTCAGCACCATGGGCAGGCGCTTGTGTATATAGTGGCGCTCGAGCACACCTTCCGGCAGCGCGCCGGCGCGCAATTCCTCGAGTAGCGCAAGGAGGTCGGTCCGCTGATTCTCGTCGAGCGCCTTGCCACGCTGGGCCTCTCCGGTCGTTGCCAGCTGAAAAATCCGCCAGCGGTCCTTTTCGAATTGCGCGTAGCGTTCGAGCAGGGCGGAGAGCCGCGACCCCTCCGGGTCCTCGAACCCCGCCGGCAGGGTGTCGAGCCGAGCCTTGATCCCGATGGTCTCCTCCTTGAGGTATGACTTCAGGTAACCCAGCAAGACCTCCGCCGTCCGGCGGTTGGTCGGAAAACCCCCGAACGGGATCCAGAGCCGGTCCGTGGGCTTGTCGTGAGCGGAGAGCGCGTTGTTCCAGGAGACCGGCGCGCCGTGAAACGCGACGAGCTGCTGGCGGCGGCGCTGCTTGGCGACCTCCCATGGGAAGCCGTCGCCGGCATCCGAATCGCTTTCCTCCACCTCGGCGACGTCCTCCAACCAGCCGAGCTCGATCTCGATGCGCGGATAGAAGCGTGGATAGACCTTCTCCGGCTTGTCGTGCCAGGTCAGCCAGGGATATCGGTAGCGGGCGTTCTCGGCGCCGTCGATCGGCTCCAGAAATCCGGGATTGTGCTGAGGACCCCAGTCCTTGCGGGCCTTGCCTTCGACGTAGCGGACGACGAAGTGGCTCGCATTGTCGTCGAAATTGCCCGACATCGGCGCGAAGAAAAAAAGATAGCCGTGCGCAGGGAGCAGCGAGCGTGCCGGCCCGTCGGGGAGCGCGCCGAGGTCGACTTGGCCCATGAAGGTGAGCGGCTCGAGCAGCCCCTTGCGGTTGTGGATCATCGGCCAGTCCAGATCGTCGGGCGCCAGCGGCACGCCGCCGAAAAAGCTCATCGAGCGCTGCGGCTGGCGCGGCGGGAAGACGTGGCGGATAGCAAGGCAGGCGCGCGCGGCCAGCGCGATCGCCGCGCGGTCGGCATCGCTGGTGGGCGGTGCCTTGCGCTCGACATGCGCGCGGATCTTCGCCTTGTGGGCATCGTCGGAGCGTTTGGCCTGCGCCCGGGACTCCGCCGCCATCTTTGCGGCGACGTCCCCGCCGGCAGCGTTGGTGCGCGGGCGAGCGAGGTCCGCGGCAGGGCGAGCCTGCCCGGCCGCGCGGGCATTCTCGCGGGAATCCGCCGCCTCGCGTTTCGCTCGAGCTTTACGCAGGCTGCGGCGAGCCTGAAGAAACGCCAGGCCTAACCCTACTATCGGGATGAGAAGCAGGAGCGTTCGGCGCAGTAGAAGCGGCTCGATCATCGCACCGTTCCATGTCTCGACGCCGGCCAGCAGCATTATCATCGCGAATGCCGCGACTAACAACGTGGCGACGAAGGTAAGGATGGCATCGAGCATTTGTGTCCCCGCCACGAGCTGTCGCGTCGAAAGTGACCCCGCACCGAAGATCGTATGGCTGCGACGGCAAGTCCAGCCTGTCGCACTCGACGGGATTCGTCGCCGCCCACCGGGGGTGGTCATGTTACGACCATGCCTCCGCCCAACCTGATGTCTGCTCTTGAAGATTAGGAGACCGAAGCTGTCGGACTGTTGTCGGCCCCCGTTCAGCCGTCAACCCGTCCATCCTCCCACTACCGTCGTCTACACCCTTCCCTCCGCTGGCGTCGCCGGCATTCCTGTATGCCCACATAAGCGCTTGTTTCGTGGCGATCTCCCGCGCTAACCCCGCCAACCCTGGAACCAAATCCCAGCCTAAACTGTTCCAGTTGAATTCGACGCCGACGAGCCCTGCCTGTTGGGTGAGCGGCGCTCTTGAGGAGCTTATCATGACCATCTCGTCCAGCCTTCGTTCGCTCGCAATCGCGGCCATCGCCACTGTTGCCGTCGGCGCTGCCAGTGCCGCGCATGCCGACAGCGGCACGATCCGCTTTGCCGTCTACAAGGCGGCCTTCTTCGTCGGCGGCTCCGGCGGCGAGGGCACGCTGACCTTCCATGGCCGCTCCTATCCCATCTCGATCGGCGGCGTTTCGGGCGGCTTCGCCTTCGGCGTTTCCAAGACCTATTTCCGCGGCACCGTGCGCCATATCCGCAGGGTCCGCGATGCGACCGGAGTTTACGGCGCGGCTGGCGGTGGCGGCGCGCTCGGCAAGGGCGCACAGGTGATCGTCATGACCAACGACAAGGGCGCCCAGCTCGAGCTTACGGGTCGGCAGGTGGGATTGCAGGTGAATGCGGATCTCAGCGGGATGGCGATTTCGTTGAAGTAGGGGCGCGGGCGCGCTCTGGGTGGGCGAGTTCGCCTGGCAATCGCTTAGGGCGGTCCCCCACTCCGTCTCGGCTTCGCCGAGCCACCTCTACCCCCACTTTCGTGGGGAGAGGAAACGCCAATTTTCGGGGGTTGCGGCCTTCAAGGCTGGATTTTCTCTTCCTCAGAAAGCTTGGCATTTCCTCTCCCCCACTATGTGGGGGTAGAGGTGGCTCGGCGAAGCCGAGACGGAGTGGGGGCCGGCGCCGCCATAGGCGATTGTCCTGCGGCTGGGATGGGTAGCTTGGCTCTAAGCGGGATCGGCCGCCTACCGCTCCTCCACAATCCGCAAATACGCCGCCGTCACGAACAGCACGATCAGCCCGAACAGGATCCGCCGCGCGCCCTCCGGCATCTGCAGGATCGTCAGCAGCGTCGTCAGCACGGTCAGGATGAGCGCGCCGATGATTGTGCCGGTGTAGCCGCCGCGGCCGCCGAAGATGGAGGTGCCGCCGATCACGGCGGCGGCGACCGAGGGCAGCACCAGAGGTTCGGCGAGCGACAGCGACGGGGCCTTGATCAGGCCGATATAGAGCAGGCCGGTGATGCCGGCGAGCACGCTGGAGGTGACGTATAGCGCGGTGATGACCTGCCAGTATTGCACGCCGGACAGACGCGTTGCGCGCTCATTGTCGCCGACGGCGTAGAGCAGGCGGCCGAAGCCGGTGCGGGCCAGAGTGAAGACGATGAGGGCTGCCAGCGGCACGAACAGCAAGAGCGCGTTGGGGAAGCCCCAGGTGACGCCGGTGCCGAGCCAGGCGAGGAAGTCTGGGATCTTGGCGCCCGAGGCGATCACCGTGCGCTGGTAGACCTGCAGGCAGCCGGTGCCGATCAGGCTGGTGCCCAGCGTCATGATCAGCGGGTGGACGCGGAAGACGCCGACGCCGATGCCGTTGACAAGGCCGATCAGCACCGCCGGCATCATTGCCAGCAGGAAAGCCACCGCCGGGTCCTGGTTGACGACTTGCGTCGCCATGATGAAGGCGCCCATCGTCGCCACCGTGCCGACCGAAAGGTCGATGCCGCCGGTCAGCATGGTCATGGTCTGGCAGCCCGCCAGGATCGCCAAGGGAATGGCGAATTTGATGGTGTTGGCGATCCAGCGCTCGTTGACGATGCCGGGGCGCAGGATCTGCAGGATCACCACCAGGATGACCAGCAGGATGATCAGCGGAATGAGCGGCCGGTCGGCCATGAAGCGTTTTATGCGGCGGCCGAGGGGCGGGGGCGTGATCGCGGTGGTGCTCATGGCATGACTCTTCGCGATGGAGTGGGGTTTGGCGAGGACAGCGCTCTACGGCGCCCCCCTCTGTCCTGCCGGACATCTCCCCCACAAGGGGGGAGATTAGCGGTTTTGGCGCTCCGCTCGTTTCTGCCATGGTGGAGATTGGGGAAGGTCGTCGCGCAATCTGATCTCCCTCCTTGTGGGGGAGATGTCCGGCAGGACAGAGGGGGGCGCGAAAGAACGCCGACATTCCGTCTCGTGAGCATCACTGCCGCCCCCGCATCGTGATAAACGCGCCGAACATCACCACCGCCACCATGATCAATCCTTCGATGATGGCGGTGACGTTGGGGTCGATGGCGAGCAGGGTGAGATCCGTGCGGACCAGCCGCAGCACGAAGACGGCGACGATGGGGCCGATGAGGCCGCCCTTGCCGCCGCCGAGCGCCACGCCGCCCAGCACCACGGCGGCGACGCTGGCGAGCAGATAGGGGCCGGGGATGGGGGCGCCGATGCCGGTGCTCATGGTCAGCGCCAGGCCGCCAAAGGCGGCGAACAGGCCAGACAGCGCATAGGCGATGATGCGGGTTCGCTTGACCGGCACGCCTGAGCGGAACGCCGCCAGCTCGCTCGAGCCGATGGCGTAGATGGAGAGGCCGAGGCGTAAGCGCCTGAGCGGTATCCAGATGACGCAGAGGCAGACGATCAGCACCAGCAGCGCCTTGGGCAGCCAGGCGTCGATGGCGTCGGGCAGGCCGGGTATAGGCACGGTGCCGGAGATCAGCGCCTTCAGCCACTCGGCGGCGGCGCCGCCCGGCGCGCCGAGCACCAGAAGGGCCGCGCCCTGCAGCACGAACAGCATGGCGAGCGTGACGACAATGTCGGGCACGCGGGTGACGACGATGAGCAGGCCGTTGAGCGCGCCGAGCACGAAACCCATGGCGAGCACGAAGGGCACGACGAACAGCGCGTATTCCTCGCTCGCGCCATTCATCATCGACGCTGCGGTGACGCTGGTCAGCGCCATCATGGCGGCGACCGAAAGGTCGATGCCGCCGGCGATGACCACCACCGTCTGGGCGGCGACTGCGAAGGCGTAGGGCAGGACGGCGCGGGCGAGCGAGCCGAAATCGCCGCTGCCATAGGCCGGCTGGATGATCCTGGTGGCGATGAACAGCACGACCAGAAGCGCGAACAGGCCGACGACCCAGCCCTGGCGGCGCAGGAAACGGTTCATGGCGTCGCCCCCGAGGCGCCGGCGGAAGTGGGATCGGCCAGAATGCCGATATCGGCCTTGGCGCCGCGCGGCAGGCCGTAGGCGGCGCGCATCAGCGCCGGCTCGTCGGCCTCCTCGACCGGAAAAATGTCGACCAGGTGGCCGCCGAAGATGACGATGACGCGGTCGCAGACGCGCTGTACCTCTTCCAGCTCGGAGGTGTAGAACAGCACTGACTTGCCGTTGCCGGCGAGCTCGCGCAGCAGCTTGTAGATCTCCTGCTTGGTGCCGACATCGATGCCGCGCGTCGGGTCGAAGCACAGGACGGTGCGGGCGTCCGCCGCGATCCAGCGGGCGATGGTCACCTTCTGCTGGTTGCCGCCGGACAGGCGCTGCACCTCGCCTTGCGCGCGGGTGTCGATCTGCAGCCGCTCGATGGCGCTGAGCACGGTGGCGCGCTCGCGGCGCATGTTGATCGGGCCCCAGTTGCGGAGCGCTGCGCTGAAGGGCAGCGCGATGTTCTCGCGCACCGAGCGCTGCATGGCGAGCGCTTCGGACCGGTCGCCCGGCACATAGGCAATGCCCGAACGGATGGCATCGATCGGGTGCGCGAATTTCACTGGTTGGCCGTCGACTTCGATCGTACCTCCGGAGGGCCGGATCGAGCCGGCAAGGGCTGCGAACAACTCGTCCTGGCCCTGGCCTTCGAGCGCGACGACGCCGGCGACCTCGCCATCGGCGAGATCGAAGGAGACGTCGCTGAGCTTGGTGCCGACGCGCAGATTGTGCACCGAAATGCGCGGCCGGGCAGGGGCGGGTGCTGCCTTCTCGGCGGCGCTGCGGGCGGCGACATGGGTCTTGACGATGCGGGTGCCGAGCATCAGCTCGACGATCTTTTCCTCCACGCCCGGCACGATGTCGACGACGCCGACAGTCTCGCCGTCACGCAGCACGGTGGCGCGATCGCACAGCGCCGAGATTTCGACGAAGCGGTGCGAGATGAAGATCACGGCGCGGCCCGAGTCGCCCTGGCGGCGCACCACTTCCAGCACTTTCTCGGCGAGGTTGGCGGGCAGTGCCGCCGTCATCTCGTCGAGCAGCAGGACGTCGGGCTCGACCGCCAGCGCGCGCGCCAGGTCGAGCACGCGCAGCACGGCGAGCGGAATGTCGCGCGCGGTGTCGCGCAGGTCGAGGTCGGTGATGCCCAACTCGCGCACCCAGGCGCGGAACGGCTCGACCGGCGTGCCGGTCAGCCTGAGATTGGACAGCACGTCGAGATCGGGGATCAGCGACGGCTCCTGGTAGACCGGCAAAAGCCCGGCGCGGCGCGCGGCAGCGGGCGAGCGTATGTCGCGTGCCTCGCCGCGGATCAGGATGTGCCCGGAATTGGCAGGAATGGCGCCGGTCAGGATCTTCACCAGCGTCGACTTTCCGGCGCCGTTGGCGCCCATCAGGGCATGCACTTCACCCGGGAGCACGGAGAGCGACGCGTTGCGCAGCGCTGCGACCGCGCCGTAGTTCTTGGCGACGCCTGACGCGTCGAGGAGGGGGCTGGTGGTCAAATTGCTGTCCGCATCAGAAACGTCTCTCTTGCTGGCGCTCTACGGCGCCCCCCTCTGTCCTGCCGGACATCTCCCCCACGAGTGGGGAGATTGGCTGTCATCTCGGCTTTCGCTAATTTTCTACATCGCAAGACGAGGGCCGGCGCCGAAACTGCCAATCTCCCCCCTTGTGGGGGAGATGTCCGGCAGGACAGAGGGGGGCGCCGTAGAGCGTAACGAGGACGGCAGTTCGCCGTCCTCGCAAGTTCATTCAAGCCCAGCCTTACTCCCCCGGCCCCTTGCACGCGATGATCTGCTCCTTGGTGTAGGTCGTCCACTCAGGGATCGAGATCGAGACCGGCCATTCCGGGCTGAGCGACGGGTCGGCGGCGGCTTTCAGCTTGGCCTTGCCTTCGTCGGTGGCGTTGTCCCACAGCTGCGGGTCGACCAGCACGGTCTGCTGCGCCGGCTTCTTGCCGTCGAGGATCTGCAGCGCCAGCGTGACGCCCGCACCGCCGATCGAGCCGGGGTTGGTGACGGCGGCGCCGACGAGGCCCTTGACCGAGCTGAGCTGGCCGACGAAGCCGGCATTGTCGGCGCCGACCACCGGCACCAGCGGCGCCTGCGATTCGACCAGCGCGTCGACGATGACGTTGTCGATGCCGGAGGTCCAGATGCCGTTGATCGGCGTGCCCGTGGCCAGGAACGACAGCATCTGCTGCTTGGCCTGGTCCTGCTGCCAGCCGGTGAAGACCTCCTGCGCGACCTTCACGTCGGGGTTTTCGGCCAGCGCCTTCTTGAAGCCTTTGTCGCGGTCGCTATCGGCCGAGGCACCGGCGGCGCCGCGCATGTAGAACACCTCGCCCTTGCCGCCCATCTGCTGGAACAGCCACTTGGCGCCGAGATAGGCATACTGTTCCTGGTTGTTGGAGATGATGTAGGCCGACGGCTCGGTGACCGCCTGGTCGACGGCGACGACGACGATGCCGGCCTTGGTGGCTTCTTCGAGGCCCGCCTTGATGCCGGCCGGATCGGCCGGGTTGACGACGATGGCGTCGACCTTGGCGCTGATCAAATTGCGGATGTCTTCGAGCTGGCCGGCGGCGTCGGTGTTGCGGTGGGCGATGTTGAGCTTGGCGACTTCACCGGAAGCCAGCGCCTGCGCCTTCATCGCGCAGACCATCTCCTCGCGCCAGCCATTGCCTTGCACGGTGTTGGAAATGCCGATCGTGTATTTGCCTTCGGCCGACGAGACGCCCACCGATGCGAGCAAGGCAGCGCCCGCAAGCAGCGGGACCATGGTCAGTATTTTCTTCATGTCAGTACTCCTCCACATTGTTTTCAGTTTCAGGGCCGGACCCTCGGAAGGATCAGACCAAGACGTTTCATCATCATTTGACGAAGGGTCGCAGGACGTCGCGGGCGAGCAGAAAGCCGCGCTTGACCTGATCGTCGCTGCCTTCAAAGCGCCTGTCCTCGTGCTCGATGATGACCGCCCCGTCATAGCCGGCGCGGTAGAGGCCGGAAAAGAAGCCGCTCCAGTCGACATCGCCTAGCCCCGGCATGCGCGGCACCTGCCAACCTATCCCGGCCGAAAGAATCCCGCGCTCATATAACCCATCATGATCAATCATCAGGTCCTTGGCGTGGACATGCAGCATGTAGGGGCCGAATTCCCGGATGAAGCGGCTCTGGTCGATCATCTGCCAGACCAGATGCGAGGGGTCGAAATTCATGCCGACCTCGCCGCTCCAGGTCTCCAGGATGCGGCGCCAGACCTGCGGCGAGTAAGCGATGTTGTGCCCGCCCGGCCATTCGTCATAGCTGAAGATCATCGGGCAATTCTCGAAGGCGAGTTTTACGCCGTGGTCGCGCGCATGAGCGACGATTTCGGGCCAGACTTTCAGCGCATCCTGCCAGTTGACGTCGACGGTCTTCGAGGCGTCGCCGCCACAGAATGTGTTGACCACGGACACACCCATATTGGCGGCCAGCACGATGACCTTCTTCAGATGGCCGATGACCGCCTCGCGGTGTGCGGGGTCGGGATGCAGCGGGTTGGGATAATAGCCGAGGCCGGAGACTGTCAGTTGCTTTTGCGCCAACTCGGCGACGATGTCCTTGGCTTGTGCAGGGGAGGTGGAAGCGGCATCGATGTGGCTGGTGCCGGCATAGCGTCGCGTGGCGCCGGAGGTTTTCGGCCAGCAGGCGATCTCCAGCGCCTCGAACCCGGCGGAGTGCGCCCAATGGGCGACTTCGCCAAGCGGCGTCTCCGCGAAGGGCGCGGTCAGCAATCCAAGTTTCATAGTGCCTCCCCTGGTCGTGGCTTCACGACCGGTACCTATAATGCCGATTGTTTGGATCGCTTCAACCTCGCGACCTCATCTTGTTCCAGACTGTGTCGGACCGCCGCCATCGGATCGTCCGAAAGCAGCTCGCCCAGCGCCGAAGTGACCGCTGCGCGGAACGTCTCGTCGGCGGCAAGGCCGGGGTCGAATATCCCGTCGATGGCAAGGATGGCGGACGCCAGCGCCTGCGCATCATGGCCGGTGGCATCGGCGATCGCCGCGACCTTATCCGCATAGGGATCCGACACCGGCCAGCGTTTGCCGAAGCGGCCCGAGGCCTGGATGAGATAGGCCATCCAGCCGGCGACCGGCACCGACAGCAGACCGATACTGGCGCCCTGGCTCAGCCGGTCGCGGATCGGGTTGAGCAGGCGCTGGACGATCTTCTGCGAGCTATCGGTGGCGATCTGGTGGTTGCGGTGGCGGATCGCGGTGTTCTTCAGCCGGCCGAGGCTCTGCTCAACATAGGCGAGCGGCAAGATGCCAGGCACAGGCATCAGCGTCGGCACAGTCTCTTCCACCAGCATGCGCCTGATGAAGTCCGACAGCAGCGGGTCGGCCATGGCATCCGATGTGTGCTCCAGCCCGGCCAGCACGCCTAGCGTCGCAAGCGATGTCTGGGCGCCGTTCAGCACCCGCATCTTGAGATGCTCGAACGGAGTAACATCATCGACAAAGGTGGCGCCGACCAGATCCCAGCGCGGCATGCGGCCGGCGAATTTTTCCTCGATCACCCATTGCCGGAACGGCTCACTGACAGCGACGGCGCCATCGCGGTAGCCGAACCATTGCTCGACGTTGTCGAGATCGGCCTGCGTTACCGCCGGCGCGATGCGATCGACCATGGCCGAGGGGAAAGCGACATTGGCCGCAATCCAGTCCGCCAGTCCATAACCGCGCCGTTCGGCAAAGCTGCGCACGACATTGCCGAGGATGATGCCATTGGCCGGAATGTTGTCGCAGGAGAGCAGCGTGAGTGGCCTTCCATGCGTGGCCATGCGCAGCTCCAGCGCCCGCGCCAATATTCCGGGCACGCTGCGCGGCGTCTCGGGGTTGGCGAGGTCATGGACGATATCTGGATGGCAGAGGTCGAGTTCGCCGTTCGACGGGATGTGGCAATAGCCCTTCTCGGTCACCGTCATCGTCACCAGTTCGATGTCGGGAGACACCAACACACCCAGCGCCGGTGCGGCACTTTCCTGGCTGTCGACCACCCTGACGATGCTGCCGATGACGCGCGCCTCGATGTGGCTGTTCTCGCGGATCAGTCGCGTGTAGAGGCCGCTCTGCCGTCCCAGCGTGCCGGCAAGGCTTGGCGGGCGGATGTTGATGCCGACGATGCCCCAGCGGTCGAACCGCAGCGAGATGAGATCGTCGGTGTATTCGGCCTGATGGCAGCGGTGGAAAGCGCCGACACCGAGATGCGCCATGCCGGGCGCCAGCATCGTGCGGTCGTAGGACGGTGTCTGCACCGATGCCGGCAAGCGGTCGAGCAGCGCCGGCCCAAGCGTTTCGACGGCGGTCACCGGTTCGTCCCGATCACCGCCTGTTCCTGGTCGATCACCGCGCCGGTCATCGGCCCTGCGGCGTCGGAGAGCAGGAAGACGGCAAGGCTGGCGATATCGTTCGGCGTCAGCAGCCGGCCGAAAGGCTGCGCGGCATTGGCCTTGTCGAGCCAGCCGGGGCCGTTGCCCAGCGTTTCGGCCTGCATGATGCGTTCGGCCGGCGTGTCGGTCCAGCCGACATTGATGCCGTTGACGCGGATGCGGTCGAAGCGGTGGGCATTGGCGGCGTTCTTGGTCAGCGTCGCCAGCGCGCCCTTGGTGGCGGAATAGACGGCAAGCTCCGGCGAACCGCAATGGGCGTTGATCGACAGGATGTTGACGATCGCGCCGGGCTCTCCGCGCTGCTTCATGTCGGCGATCGCCGCCTGCATCAGGAAGAACGGCGCGCGCGCGTTGACGGCGAACAGCGATGCCCAATCGTCGAGGCTGGCGTCGAGGAAAGAAGCGCGGTCGGTCAGCCCGGCGGCGTTGACGAGGGCGTCAATGCGGCCGAAGCGCTCGATGCAGGCCTGCGCCAGGAGGGCAGGGGCTGCCGGATCGGCGAGATCGGCGGCAACGAAGATCGTCGGCGTGCCCAACTGCGACAGCTCTGCGGCCACCGCTTCGCCACGCGTCGTCTCGCGCCCGGTGACCAGAAGGCCGGCGGCGCCGGAGCGCGCCAGCGTCTCGGCTATGGCGCGGCCAATGCCTTGCGTCGACCCGGTGACCAAAGCCACCTTGCCGTCCAGCCGGATCTCCATTCCTCCTCCCGGAACAAAGTTTCTATTTTTTTGAATATGGAACGGCAATTCCCGATAGTCAATTGGACCAGCGGCGCCTCATTCGCCACGCCTTGACGCGACGCCATGGACCAGCGCCATTCCCACGGCCAGTGATGCCGCCAGCGAGCGGAAGCCGGCAAAGTCGGATTCCACCACTTCCAGCCAGCTGTCCGAAAGCCGGATCAGCGGGCTGAAAGTGCTGTCGGTGACGGTGACGATGCGCGCCTTGCGCTCATGAGCCACCGCGACGAGGTCGGGCGTGATCGAATTGTAGGGACTGAAGGAGACCGCCAGCACGGCATCCCGGCCGCCGATGCAGCCGATCTGGTCGAGCGCCGAGGAGCCGACATTGTCGACCAGCACGTTGCGCACGCCCTGCTGCGACAGGGTCAGCGACAGGTAGGCGGTGACGGGAAAGGCGCGCTTGGAGCCGATGACATAGATCAGGTCGGCCGCCGCCAGCAGCGCCACCATCTTGTCGAAACTCTTGACGTCGAAGCCGGCCTCGATGCGGCCAAGCGAGGCCTGCGATGCGCCGACCATACCGTGCAGGAAATGCAGATTGGGCTCGGTCCCGGTGCGTGGCTCGCCGCGTCCTTCCGGCCATGATCCCTTGATATGCTCCTTGAACAGGCCCTGGAAATCGGAAAAGCCGGAATAGCCGAAGATCTGGGCAAAGCGCACCAGCGTCGAGGGTTGCACGCCGGCCTGCGCCGCCACCTGCGCGATGGTGCCGAGCGCCACGTCGCTCGGATGCTGCCACAGGAAGATCGCCACCTGGCGCAGCCGCTTGGGAAAATGCACCGTGCCCGACGACAGCACCGCGCGCAGCTCCTCATACGTCTGCGGCTGGATGTAGCCGAGTGCCGCCAGCGAGCGTCCGCGCTTGCGCGTCGCCGCCTCGTCGGCGATCGATCGTCCGGATCCCTTGCTTGCCCCATTCATGATTTCAGGCTAGCGCGATACGATCGTTTTACAATATGAAAATTGGAACATGTGTTCGAAAGCGGTCTGCCGGGAGGAGCTTGAAAATGGTCTATGCAACATCGGACGGATCGTCTGGCAAGCGGCTCAGGGTCGGCATGGTCGGCGGCGGGCGCAACGCCTTCATCGGCGCCGTGCATCGGCTCGCCATGCGCCTCGACGACCAGATCGTTCTGGTCGCCGGCGCGCTGTCGTCCGATCCGGAGAACGCAGCCGCCTCGGCCGCAGAGATCGGCATCGCGCCGGAGCGCAGCTATGCCGATTATCGTGAGATGGCGCGGGCAGAAGCCGCGCGGCCCGACGGCATCGAGGCGGTCGTCATCGTAACGCCCAATCATCTGCACGCGCCGATCGCCACCGCCTTTCTCGAGACTGGCATCGATGTGATCTGCGACAAGCCGCTGTCGACGACGCTCGATGAGGCACAGGCGCTTGTGGCGCTGGCGCAGGCGAGAAAGCGCCGCTTCGTCGTCACGCTGAACAATACCGGCTACGCCATGGTCCGGCAGGCGCGCGAGATGGTGGCGGCGGGCGCGCTTGGCCGCATCGTGTCCGTGCACGGCGCCTACATCCAGGACTGGCTGACCAAGCCGATCGACGCCGAGGGCCAGAAGCAGGCGGAGTGGCGCACCGATCCGGCGCGCGCCGGGCAGTCGGCGGTGCTGGCCGATATCGGCGTGCATGCCTTCAACCTGGCAAGCTATATCTCCGGCTGCGAGGCCGAGGCGGTGTCCGCCGATCTGTTCACCGCCGTGCCGGGGCGCCGGCTCGACGACAATGCGCATGTGCTGGTGCGCTGGACGGGCGGGGCGCGGGGCACGATCCTGGCCAGCCAGACCTCGCCCGGCCACTACAATGACCTCTCCGTGCGCATCTATGGCGACAAGGCCGGACTCGAATGGTCGGGCGGGCGGCCGGAGGAATTGCGCTTCTCGCCCTATGGCGAGGAAACCCGCACGCTGGTGCGCGGCGGCCATGGCTCGACCGCCGAAAGCCAGCGGGTCTCGCGCATGCCGGCGGCGCATCCGGAAGGCTATATCGAGGCCTTCGCCAATTTCTACCGCGACGCCGCTGATATTATCCGCGCGCATCGGTCGGGCGGCGTGGTCGATGCAGCGCGTGCGGCGCAGGTGCCGGATGTTGTCGATGGCGCACGCGGGGTGAAGTTTGTTGCGGCGGCGGTGGAGTCGAATGCGGCGGGTGGCGCGTGGACGCAGGCGCGGTTTGGGTGAGGCGAGACGACGAGCTGCCGTGGTTTAGCGGCAGAGGCAATCGCTGAAGGCGTTCCCCCACTCCGTCTCGGCTTCGCCAGGCCCCTTACCCGGCGCAGCGCGACCACAACCCCAAGGGATGCGGGGAGGCGCTCGGCGGGTGGGCGATTGTCCTGCCGAAGGCGCTACAGCCGTTCAGCCGACCTAGCTACATCTGGGTGCCGATGTCTTCTTCGGCGGCTTTACTGGATAAAACAAAACACTGCTACTCATGTGTTAATCATGATATGGCTTGTTCATTGTCAGGACACCTGCCCGGCCGTATTCGGTAGCAATGCGCAACCTCTATCTCTTCCTTGCTGCCAGCCTCGGCTGCCTCGTTCTCGCTGCCGTTTCATTGGCGTCGCCGCAAGTCTTGCACGTCACCCTGTTTCCGGACGGCAATGCGCAGAAAGTGGCGCAATGCCGAAGCCTTCTCAAAACCCGTTTCGAAACGGGCAAATGGCCGGACAAGGGCGCGGCTGACTACATACGCTATGACGAGTGTTATTACCTGATCTGCGGTGGAACCAGACCGGACGCTTGAGGAGGCCTAGGGTCCTAGTCGCCGGGCAGTCGATCGGGTTTGCGACGGCAATTCCCCAACAGCACTTTTGCAGGCTCCGGCGAAGCGGCCGAGGTGCCAGATGCCATAGCGGGCGGTGATGTCGCCGACCCGTTCGCTGTTGCTTGCCAGCTCCTGGCGCACGGCGTTCAGCCGGCAGAGCGGGCGATAGGTTTTGGGGCCGACGCCGATGGCTTCATAGAGCGCATATTCGAGACCTTCAGCATGGCGGGCATGTGCGCAATCGCGGCCGGCTGCATCAGATCGATTTCGATGATGTCGCGTGCAGTCTGAAAGATGGCGCGCCGCTCGCCGGCCTTCGCCAGGCTCGGCAAGCCGTTGCCTTTGTCACTCGCAAGCAGGGCCGGTTCATCGTTTCGGCAATCTCCGCGCCATGGCTTCGCCGGGCTCGCCGCCTGGCGAGTCGAGCCGGCCTGCCGCGCGAACGCGTGGGTAACCTTCGTCAGCCATACCGGCAGGCCAGCGCTTGAACCGACGGATCTCCTGCCGCTCGTGCAGGGTAAACGGCTTCAAATTTCCTGAAGATGCGCGTTCAACGCCGCTTTGGGCGACCGCCGGGAGATTTGTTGCCGCGCGGCCCGCGCTGAACCGGCGTATTCCCCTGGTTCTCCTCGGACAGTTTGCGCCAGCGGGCAAGGCGCTCGGGATCGAGTGTACCGGCCTTCAAGGCAGCCTGCACGGCGCAGCCCGGTTCGTGGACATGGGTGCAGTCGCGGAACTTGCACAGCGGCGCAAGCTCGGTGATTTCGGCAAACAGCGTGTCGATGCCGGAAGCGACGTCACTGACATGCAGCGTGCGCATGCCGGGCGTATCGATCACCCAGCCGCCGCCGGAAATGGCGTGCAACGATCGCGCCGTGGTGGTGTGGCGTCCCTTGGCATCGTGCTCCCTGATGCCGGCGGTCTGTTGCGGCGATTGCTGCGCCGAGCCGGCCAGCGTGTTGACCAGCGTCGATTTGCCGACGCCGGAGGAGCCGACCAGCGCCACCGTCTGGCCCGCGCCGCACCAGGGGGCGAGGGCCGTTGCGGCATCGGCGACGCGCGGGTTCAGCATCACCACGGCCAGTCCGCGCTGAAGGGACGCGGCCTGGCGTTGGTACGCCTCGGCGTCTTCGGCCGTGTCGGCCTTGGTCAGCAGGAGCACCGGCGTCGTTCCGGCCTCGTTGGCCAGCGCCAGATAGCGCTCGAGCCGGGCGATGTTGAAGTCGGCATTGCAGGAGGTGACGATGAACAGCGTGTCGACATTGGCAGCGGCCAGTTGCGGCACCCTGCCGCCCTGCGTGCGGCGCTCCAGCACCGTCTTGCGGGTCAGACGGCGGCGCAGCAGATGCGTGCGGGGCTCGACCAGCACCCAGTCGCCGACGGCATAGTCGCCGGTGTTGGCATTGGGCGGTAGCGTCAGATCCGTTGGCCCTGCCTGGGACAGGCCGGCCAGGCGGTCACGATGCACCGAGGCGATGCGCGCCGGGATGAGGTCTTTCTCATCAGGTTCAAGCTGATCGCCGAAAAAATCCACCCATCCGAGGCTGGCGAGGGTAGCGGGATCTGTCACAGCCTTGACCAAGGGGACGGTGTCGCAGGCATCGGGGGTATCCTTGGCAAATGGGCCGACAACAGCCTTTTGGAAGCAGGGCGATGATCCGAGCCGTTCTATGGGGGCATGGCCGTGTTTGGCAAGCCGGGCCATCAAAAGCTTGGAGGCCAGGCATCCACAACCGCCGGCAGCGTTTCTTCCCTGCGGCGGACGTCGGGACGTGGAGCGATCTGGCGGCTGCCGATCCCGATCCGTTTGCGGATGAAAAAGAACGCGCCGCGGCCAAGAAAAAGAAGAAACCGCCGCAGGCGTGAGCGAGTTCGCGCGCACCGAGGCGCGCTGTCTTCCTTGCGAGGGGATGGCCGGCGCCACAGGGGGCGGGGGGTTGGGATGGGGTTGCCTGAAGCACCGGCCAAAGCGGGACAAGTCCCACGCCCAACAAGCTAGCAGAGGTTGGATCGGTTCATATGGTGTGATCGCGGAACTGGCGCAAAAGCGCTTTCGCATCGCCGCTTCGGCGCCGCCAAAGGCCGCGCAACCGGGGGTTTCCAGTGGGTTGCGTGGGTTGCGCAAGCGCCGGTTGAGGATGTTCGGGCAACTGCCGTTTTGAGTGTTGCTTCGAGCGCCAAGTGGAGCGCGACCAGGGCGGCAAGTTCATCGTGGTGGACCATAGCCGCGAGAGTTCGCGCATCAGCGACATGTCTCTGAGTTCGCCGATCGGGCCGGAGACGACGATGCGGCCGTTCTGCATGAGATAGCCGCGTAGGCCTGTCAATCACCGCTGTCGAATGAGCTCATGGCCAAAATGAAGGCGATCTACGACCAGGACATCAAGCCCTACGTGCATCAGCACTGGCGGTAACTGAGAGTTTCCCTTCGCCGGCTATGCCATCTTCACCTTTGGCTCGCGCGCCCACAGGCGCAGCGCGCCGAGGGCAGACAGGAAACCAGCGACATCCTTGGGTCCGGAAAGGGCGATGCAGCCCTCGTCGAGGCTGTCGGCAACCCCTGCCTTGTCGAGCAGCGGCAGTGCGGCCTCGATATAGCCGATGAACTTGCAATGGGCGAAAGCATCGGCGACGAAATCGCGCGCCGTGGATTCCTTGAGCAGGTCGGCCATTGCCGCCTTGGCGGGCAGCAGGGCGACCGCATCGTAGAGCACCGACGGACCGCCCCCGATCATCTGCTGGGCCTCGATAAGGCTGCCGTCCCTGGCTTTGGCGCCACCGACCTTCGGGGCGATGATTTCGAACACCGCGCCGGCCTTGGCCAAGGCACCAGTCATCGCCTTGAGCAGCGCGGCATCGGTGCCGTCGGTGACCAATATGCCGAGCTTGCGGCCCTCGAAACGATCGGGGCCATTGGCGACGATGCTGAGCGATGGGGCAGCAGCCAGATCCCGCCTTGTGGCAATGGCTGCATCGGCAGGCTTCGGCATTGCCTTCAGGCCAAGCCCGTCGCCGACCTTGTTGGCCAGCCCTTCATCGATGTTGAGCAGGTGGGAGACCATGCGCTCGCGGATGACAGGGGTCTGCACCTTGCTGAGCTCGAAGGTCAGCGCCGCCGCTATATGGCCTTGCTCAGGCGGCGTCTGGCTGATGTAGAACTGCCGCGCCTGGCTGTAATGGTCGGCGAAGCTTTCGGCGCGGATGCGCTGTTTGGGACCCTGCTCGGCCTCGGCAAAAGAGCGGAAGCCGCGCTGCGGCGATTCCCTTGGGCCTTCGCCGAAGGAATTCGGCTGGTAGTTCACCCGTCCCACAGGGTTGCGCATGGCCATATGGCCGTCCTGTTGGAAATGGTGGAACGGGCATTTCGGCGCGTTGATCGGGATGTGGGTGAAGTTGGTGCTGCCGAGACGCTTTATCTGCGTGTCGAGGTAGGAAAAATTTCGACCCTGCAGCAGCGGGTCGTTGGAGAAGTCGATGCCGGGCGGAACGTTCTGGGTCATGAAGGCGACCTGCTCGGTCTCGGCGAAGAAATTGTCGGGCATGCGGTCGAGCACGAGGCGGCCGACCGGGATCGGCGGCAGGATTTCTTCCGGGATGAGCTTGGTGGCGTCGAGCACGTCGAAATCGAAGCTGTCGGCAAAGTCCTGGTCGAACAGCTGCAGCTGCAGCTCCCACTCCGGAAAGTTGCCGGCCTTTATCGACTCCCATAGGTCGCGGCGATGAAAGTCTGGATCGGCGCCGTTGATCTTCACAGCTTCGTTCCAGGCCACGGATTGCAGCCCGAGCTTCGGCTTCCAGTGGAATTTGACGAAGGTCGCTTCTTCCTTGGCGTTGAGCATGCGGAAGGTGTGGACACCAAACCCTTCCATGAATCGGAAGGAGCGCGGGATCGCCCGGTCCGACATCACCCACATGATCATGTGCATGGATTCGGGCGTCAGCGAGATGAAATCCCAGAAATTGTCATGTGCCGATTGCGCTTGCGGGAAGGCGCGATCGGGCTCTTCCTTGACGGCATGCACCATGTCGGGAAACTTGATCGCATCCTGGATGAAGAAGACAGGGATGTTGTTGCCGACGATGTCCCAGTTGCCTTCCTGCGTGTAGAGCTTGACGGCGAAGCCGCGCACATCGCGCGCCAGGTCGAAGGAGCCCTTGTTGCCGGCGACGGTGGAGAAGCGCACGAAGGCCGGCGTCTTTTCCCCGGCGCGCTGGAAGATGTCGGCACGGGTGTATTTGGCGAGCGACTCGTAGGTCTCGAAATAGCCGTGTGCGCCGTAGCCGCGCGCATGCACGACGCGCTCGGGGATACGCTCATGGTCGAAGTGAAAAATCTTCTCGCGGAAATGGAAGTCTTCGAGAATGGTCGGGCCGCGGGCGCCGATCTTGAGTGAATTCTGGTCGTCCGAGACCGGTCCGCCCTGGGCGGTGGTGAGGACTGGAACATCGCCCTCGGCAGTCTGATGCAATTCGCCGCCTTCGCCTCGAACCAGCTTCTGATCGTGAATGACTGCCTGATGGCTGACGCGACTTGGAGACTTGGTCATGGATGGTTTCCTTGGAGCGAGTGCATGCATTCTTGGGCATCGGATATAACGAAGCCCCGCCGCCTTTCGGCGGCGGGGCTCGGTGATCAGAGCGGGCTGGCGTTGCGCACCCTGTCGCGCTCGGCCTCGATGTCGGTATAAGGGTCGGCATCGGCGTCGAAGCCGGTCCAGCCATCGGCTTCGTAGACGCCGCGACGCTCGTCCAGATCGACGGAATTTGTCTGCCCGAGGATAAGCTCGGCTTGGCCGGCGAGCTCGTCGCTTACCCTGGCGGTGACCAGAGTACCACCGCGGCGAACGCCCTCGGCGTAAACGTGGGCATCCCTTTCCGGTACACCGGACTCGGTGAGCGCGCCGACAATGCCACCCGCGGCACCGCCGACCACCGCGCCGCCAACCGCGCCGACGGCTGTTGCGGCCAGCCAACCGGCGGCCACGACCGGGCCGACGCCCGGAATGGCCATCAGGCCAAGGCCGGTCAGCAACCCGCCGGCACCGCCGATGACGGCGCCGACGCCGGCGCCGCCGGCCGCATCCTCGGCGGCCTTGGAGCTGTCGCCGTTCTCATACCAATCGTTCGAATTGTTGGCGACGATGCTGATGTCGGCATGCGGCACGCCGCTCGCTTCCAGTTCACCGACGGCGTCGGAAGCGTCATCGTAATTGTCGAAAAGTCCGGTTACGGTTTTCATTATCTTGATCTCCTCGATCTGTTTCGGTGGTTCAATTGGCGCCGGCAACCACGTTGCCCTGGTAGTCGAGCGCAACGGTGGTGGTCTTGCCATCCTTGGTCGCCTGGCCCCGCCAGATGCCCTTGTCGTCTTTCGTCAGTGCGGACACGTCGGAGAAGCCGGCATCCTGAATGCGGCTCTTGGCCTGGTCCTCGGTGAAGCTGTTGGCGCCGGGGACCGGGGCGGCCGGATTGGCGGTGTCGGTCGTGGTCACGGCCGGGGTGGTCGAACTGGTGGTCGACGATGCATTGTCCGTGGCGGAAGCGATCTTTTCGATCATTTCCTGATGCATCTTGAGTGTCGGCAGGGTCTCCGAGGCGAAGGACTTCAACTGCGCATTGTCGCCGTCCTTGGCATAGCTCTCGAACAGGGTGACCGCTTCGGAATGCGCATCGCGCTGCATCTGGACATAGGGCTTGTCGTCCTTGGCATTCTGCAGCGAGTCGAGGTCGGCTTTGTGCTTGGCGTCCAGTTCCTTGGGCACCGTCAGCTTCTGCTCGCCGGCGATGGACTCGAGCTTGGCGTTGGCCGCGCCATGATCGTCGATCATCCTGTGCGCGAAATCCTTGACGCCCTGGTCCTGGGCCTTGCCTTCAAAGTTCTTGCTGGAATCCACTTCGAACATGCCGCCGACGGCGGCCTTGTCGATGAAGTCCTGCGCGCTGTCGGCAGCGAAAGCGGGGAGGGCGAAGGTCAGGGCTGTGGCCGTGGCCAGTGAAGCCAGAATTAGACGAGTTTTCATAAGGCCGATCCTTTGTTGGGCACGGATGTGCTGTCGAGCTAACAAGCATCGATCGGCTTTGTTCCGGCGTGCGAGTGATTATCCCTGGGTGATTCAAATCCGGAATCCATCGGCCGGAGTTGCCTCACCCTGCCTTCCCTTGCGCGAGGTGGCCGGCGCGGAACTTTCTGCCCGCGCGCCAATTTTTCTACCGCTGGCACACACGCCAGCCACTCCAGAAGCTCTGCCCGCTGGCTTGCGCCAGCGGGCCTTTTGCGCGCCAGGCTATTGAAGTTGGTGGCTGCGAGCCGGGTGCTTCTTGGCTGGTGATTGGAACCTAAATTTCCTGGACCTGTTTTGCCTCGAGCAGAAAATCCGACAGGTGGCACCGCATGGATCTCACCTATCGAGCCTAGGTAAATCGACGAATGAACCGGTTTCTATTCCTCGCGGCTGACTTCCTCTCAAGACCTCCCGGCTTCTATGTGATGATCGTTGCCATGATCATCTGCACGGCCCTGGTTCCGTTCGGCCTCACCAATGCGGTGACCTACGCTCTATCCGTAGCGGCCATAGTCATCACCGGCGTGGTGTTGATCCAGGGCTACCGCGATACGGCAGCCATTCATGCCAAGCTCGACGAGATCATCGTCTCCCTCAACGAGACGCGCAACGACGTGGTCGGCCTGGAACATCAGGATCCGGAGGAGATCAAAGCCAAGCTGCGCAAGCTCGAGGACGAGGCATCGACCCGCTGATACTGAAGCCGGCCGAGGCTCGCCCAAGGATGTCATTCTTGTGGTCCTGCCCTTCGCTAGTTCCAGCTTTCCAGGACCTCCTGCATGGCAACGGCCTCGACCTGCTCGCTGAACCGCGATCGGTAGAGTTCCATCAGCGCAGCATGTGTCTGGTCGGCCGAACTACAGATGGCATCAGTCACCACGATCACCCGAAGGCCCCGGTCGATCGCACCGAGCAAAGTCGCCAGCACACACACGTCCGTCTCGGCACCCGTAATGACGAGCGTGTCGACATTCAGCCGCGCCAGCGCCGCGTCAAGGCGCCCTTCCGTCCACGGTGAATAGACCCGCTTGTCGAGCACAGTCGCGGGCGGCACGAAACGCGCCAACTGCGGCATGATATCCACAAGCCTGCGATCGATATTGGCGAGGGTGACGTCCGCCCAGCGGCGATAGTAGTGCGCCCACATGCCGTGTCCGTCGCCCGGCTTCTCGGCCGGGACAAAGCGGGTAAACACGGTTTGATGGGGATGTTTGGCGGCAAGCTCCTCAATCGCCGGAAGGACCTTTGGCACCCAGGGCACTGCCCATGGCCCTTCAGGCGCAAACAGCCGTTGCATGTCGATGCATAGATGAAGGCAGGTTTGTCCCAGAGGACCATGGACCAGACCACGCGCCGCCATCGTCAACTCCCGACTACATGGATCCCAAACGCTTCAAAGATCATCAGGTCTGCAGGTCCTTGGTCACATCATCCAACATCCCAAGTGCAGAACTTTTGTTTGTCGGTTGCAGCAGGCGCTGGGTCGATTGCCGCAGCCTCTCGAACAGAAGCCCCGATGCCTGAGCATCGGGACTTCCTTGAGCCGGCAGGCTGGACGTACGCGCCCTATGCCGCTTCCGCCGCTATGTTGACCGCGGACTCCGCGAGTTGGGTCAGCGCCGCATCGGTTTCCTTTTCCTCGCTCAGCGTCAGGTCGAGCAGTTTGACCGCGTCGTTGTAGCCGAGTTCCGAAGCCCAGGTGCGCAAGGTGCCGTAGCGCGAAATCTCGTAGTGCTCGACGGACTGTGCTGCCGCCAGCAGGCCGGCGTCGAGTGCCGCGGCGCCCTTGTATTCGTCCATGATCTCCGCACCTTCCTCGGTGATGCCCATGATGGCGGCGCAGGTCTTGCCGACCGGCTTCTTGCCGATGACTCCGAATACGCCCTCCAGCCGGGTCACGTGCTCTTCGGTCTGGCCGCGGTGCTTTTCGAAGGCTGCCTTCAGGTCAGGGCTCTGTGCTGCCTTGGCCATTTTCGGCAGGGTCGCGAGGATCTTCTTTTCGGCGAAATAGATGTCCTTCAGCGTGTCGTGAAAGAGGTCGCTCAGGTCTTTGGATGTCTTGCTCGGTGCCATTGGATATCTTCCTTGTTAGAGGCGCCTGTTAGGCGGGATACAAGGGGTCAACTCCTCCGCCTTACACAGGTTCCTGCAACCGATGAAGAAAGGCGGCTGCCCTCACTGCCTGGGCGGCTCACCGCTTTTGGAACGGCGACCGAGCGGCGCTGTCAGACTTGGCTAAGCTCGCCGTAAAGCGCGTCTTCCTCAAAGACACCGCGCCTGAAAAGCTCCATCGCCGCCGCTGCGAGCTCGGCGGCCTCCGCGCAACCTTCGTCCAGGCTGCGCTCGGCGCGGATGCGGTCGTACACTTTTTTCAACAGCGTCAGGTCGTCCGGATATCCGATGCCGCTCTTCGATATGAAATGCTCGACCAAGCCCGCCTCCGCCCTGCGTGTTTTGCTTAAAGCAGTTCACCGTTTCACGAAAACGGCGAGCTACCCTATCTTTGTTCTTGCGCAATTCCGGACGGAAAACCGTTTCACACCTTCCTGGAATTGCTCTAGTCACGCTGCCACTGCCTGCTGTGCATCGCCACTGCCTCAACGAAAGCGCGCGCCGCCGCATCACATGCGATCTTCGAGGGCCCGTTGGCACACAGAACGATCTCCGCGGCGCGCATCGAGAGTCCAAATTTTGCTGCGAAGCTTTCCGTGTCGTAAGGCACGTCGATCGGAATATCGTTTTCAGTTTTCATCACAAGTTTCCCAACGGCCCTGATCTAGAAATCGGCGGATGTTTCGCTGTCGCCCATCGTTGGCAGGCCGCTGACGATGGCATTGCCATACCAGGCTTCGCATGTCCTTGTGGTTATGGCAGCAACCAGCTTGGCATAAGTATCTGCGCCGGAGCCGTGCGCCCGCAGAATTTCCCGCGCCAGATCGTCGCGCGGCAAAGGATCGACTAGTCCGTTGGATTTGGACCAATGCCGGAAAACACGCCTGCAAAGCGCAAGCTCTTCGCTGTTCAAGACGCCGATCGGCATAGGGCTGCCTTCCTGCGAAGCGGGCGCAGCGCGCCTGCCTCGGCATTGCCGCGTCTGGATTGATCGCGTGGAGTGATTATGCCCTTATTTGGATTGTTCGCTTCAACGTATGTTAAGCCCGGGTGCTCCATTTTGCCAACCTTGCGCTGTTGGGCAAGTCATTCCCGCTTTTCGACGACCCTCATGAGAGGTGGTCTGTTGCCGCCTTTTTGGCCACGGGTTATCATATGTTAGTGCTGCTTCCGGACAGGCTTGAACCTGCAGGGGATTTCACCGCAAGTTGGACTAATGGGCGTGAACTTTCTCAGTCGAAAGCTTCTCAATTTCGGCCGCCTCGACGAAGCCGATCTTTCTCTGCTTGACTCGATCGTGAGCGAGACCCGCACCGTCCGGGCCTATGTCGATCTGATCTCGGAAGGAGACAGGCCGGGCGACGTCCATCTGGTGCTGAGCGGTTTTGCCTGCCGCTACAAGATCTTGCAGGACGGCCGGCGCCAGATCATGGCTTACCTGGTGCCTGGTGACCTCTGCGACCTGCATGCCTATCTGCTCGAACACATGGATCATTCCGTCGGAACGCTTGCCGCATGCCAGGTGGTGGATGTCAGCCGCTCGGCCATCCAGCAACTGCTTGACCGCCCGGCGATCGCCAGAGCCATGCTGATGAGCACGATGGTCGATGAGGGTACATTGCGCGAGTGGCTGGTCAACATCGGCCAGAGACAGGCCGAGCCGAGAATTGCGCATCTGCTGTGCGAATTGCTGGCGCGGTTGCGGTCGGTCGGCCTGGTGTCGGACGACAGATACACGCTGCCGCTCACGCAGGTCGAGTTGGCCGACACAATGGGCGTCACGCCGGTGCATATGAACCGGGTCCTGCAGTCGCTTCGCCGTAAATCCTTGATCAGCCTCGAAGGCGACCAGCTGACGGTGCTCAACCCCAAGGGGCTCGAGCAGGAGGCCGGGTGGAACCCGAACTACCTGCATCTGCGTAAAAAACCAGCGTTCAGCGACTGAGCCTTTGCGCGGGGCCTCAATGCATAGGGCCTTAACGCATGTGAATGCGGGAGCGGGAAATTTGCTGTCTTATGGTAAGACCAGCCCATCCCGGGTTGCGGATAGAACTTCGAGGCAGTCCCGATGCCCAGATATTTCTTCGACACCGGTTATGAACCGCTGCTGCGCGACGAAGACGGCGTCGTACTGGTCGATATCGAGGCTGCCTGGGAACAGGCAACACAGACCACCGGACACATATTACGCGATCTGGACGGCAACTTTGAACGCGATCGGGAATGGCGCATGGAAGTCAGCGATGGCGAGGGCCGGAGGCTGTTTACCCTGCACATCTCGACCACAGTCCACAGGGACTGGGCGCCGGCCGTCAGAGGGTGAAGGATTCGGGGACGCAAGGGGTTCGCGCAGTCCCGTCAACCGGGGAATCGTGTACTTGGCCGGTCTTGATTCACATATGTGGTTGACCGCGCCATCAGAAAGCGGAGGATCGCTTGTCGCCCGCCTCTAACGGCATACGGGTGCTTGGTAGCCACATCAGGTGCTCCCGCCACAATGCGGGGCTCCCATGGCAAAACTCCACTTCCGCGATTCCGTTTCCGCCTTCGACTGCGATGTGATCCGCGAGGCGTTCAAAGCCTGGGTCCTGCAGGAGAATATTCCGGAGCATAAATGGCGCGACGGCGCCGCGCAGATGGTGCGGTCGATGACCGACCACGATGACGCGGATCCTGCCATGCTCGACTGGATTGTGCGCAAGTAGGCGCTACCCAAACTAAGCGCGTCGGGTCGAACCGGATTCATGCGACGCGCTTCAGGTCTTTCGTTTGATGCATGTCGTTGTCGCAAAACCGAGCTCATTTTGCCCGACGTGCAACAAGGGACCTGCCGACGCGCCTATTTATTGTCCTGCGCTTTTCGATCTCGTAGGTGAGCCAGCGGCAGAACATGCCGACGATCGATGCTACGGCACCGCCGAGCAGGCAGGCGACCAGCAGCGGATTTTGTGAAGCGCTCGACCAGCTCACAATGGCCAGCAGGACGACACTGGCGGTCGAAATCAGATAGCCGACGCCCTTGAGCAGATGCAGAGCAGCTCTTGTCATTCCCCTGAAATCTCCCTGTCAGAATCTCCTTAGCCGGCGGCCTATCCTCCGGAACATTCTTCCTGTCCTGAAGTTCCATCCAAGCGAACCGGATTCGAGAGAAGCACGCCGATGCCCGACTACCTGAAACTGCCGACCACGACCAAGGGTATGGTCAGAGTGGTGATCGAGACCCCGCGCGGCGCTGCCGCCAAAATGGCCTATGACCCGGCCATCCAGGCTTTCGCCTATGTCCGCCCGTTGCCGGTCGGGATGACCTATCCCTACGATTGGGGCTTTATCCCGTCGACGCTCGGCGAGGATGGCGATCCCCTCGACGGGCTGGTCATCCACCAGGCGGCCACAGCCCCCGGCATCGTCATCAAATGCGATCTGCTGGGCGCCTTGCGGGTCAAGCAAAAGGAGAAGGGTGGCGCGGCCCTGCGCAATGACCGCTACATCTTTTGCCCACGCAAGGAGGATGCCGAAGACGAGCCGGTCGCCGCGGACCAGGTGCCCGAGCATCTCAGGCGCGAGATCGAACAGTTCTTTCTGTCGTCGGTGCTGGGAACGGGCAAGACGATCAGGTTCAAAGGCTGGCAGGACGCCAACGCGGCGCGCAAGTCCATCAAAAAGGGAATGAAGGCCTTCGCGGCCCGCAAATGAACACCGCCCGCGGTGCCCACCGAGGTTCAGCGATCGTTGCGTTCGAGGCTGCGCGCGACCTCGGTCTGGGCGACCTGCAGCAGCGTGTCTATTTCGAACATCGCCACGGCATGCCCGCTATCGCGGATGACAATCCGGGCGCGGTGGAGCAGGTCCGAGACCGCTCGCAGCGTTTCAGAATGGCTCGATGGATTCGACAACTGCGTGCCCTCCATCAGGCACAACCGTTGGATCGGCAGACTGTTCCCAAAAAGCATGTCCCTGTCGTTTTGCAGGGGCTCGGCCGCCAATGAGGGAAGCGCGTCTTCGTGGCGATCAAGCATTCGCAGCCAATGCTAAATCCGCGTCACCGCCTCCAACCCCAGCCGCATTCGCTGGCCTTCGGCGAAGGTCAGGGCGAACGCCTCGAGTTCGAACGACGTTGTGGTTGCCTTGCCGTCTTCGACCACACGGACGAACCATTCGCCGCAGGCTTCGACCACTTCGATGGCGGGCGGATCAACCTTGTTGCTCTGGACGTTATCCATCGCAATTCACCTCGAGAGCAATGGGAAACGTCTATTTTTATAAGTCTCGCGCGAAGCGTTTTTCAATATCAAAAGTTAGCGGCGGCCGGGCGAATGGCGGTGAGCGCGGTCAGCGGAACCATCCTTGTCTGTTGGCCGTTCAGCTTACCTCAATGAAAGGAACAGCCATGGCCGACAACGAAACCCCGAAAATTTCCACCCGAGAAGCCCAGGAAGCCCTGGAGAAGCAGGTCGCATCGCTGAAGCGCGAGATCAGCAAGATAAACAGGACGCTTGCCGACCGCGCCGAAGAGGCCGTCGAAGAGGCAGGCGGCTGGTATGGCAGCGCCACCGAACGCGCGGCACGGGCAGCGCAGCAACTGAGATCGCAGGCGCAGACAGTGTCCGAAACCGTCCAGCAAAATCCCGGTACCATCAGCAGCGCTTTCGTGCTCGGTGGCATTGCCGGGCTGTTGATCGGCCTGCTGCTCGGGCAAGCCCAGGAACGTGACCGCCGCTGGTTCTAGCGGGCAGCCGGAGGTGAATTTGGCGCGGTCTGTCCCGTTGCGGGATGGACCGCGGATTATCGCACCTGCCGGGCTTGGCCGGCGGGCTTTCATTCTGGGGTGGATTGCCAGATCGGTCGCAAGCCTTGGCATATATTTCCTTGCTTTGAAATTCGGGATTGACAGCAGTCCTACTAGTAGGTAGGTAAGCGTCATGACCAATCTTGTGATGACCTCCGATCAGATTCTGGCGTCGGCGCGAAACTTCATCGTGTCGGGCGGCTACAACGGATTCAGCTATGCCGACATCGCCGGCGAGGTGGGAATCCGCAAGGCGAGTATCCACCATCATTTCCCCAGCAAGGTCGATCTCGTCCGGACGCTTGTTGCCCGCCATCGCGAGCGTACCGAACTCGCCATGGCAGATCTGGAAAGCAAGGTCCCTGACTCGTTTGCACTGCTTCGAGCCTATGCCGGGCACTGGGCAAGATGCATTGAAGACGCGAGCGTCCCGTTTTGCGTTTGCGCGCTGCTTGCCAGCGAACTCCCGGCACTCCCGCCTGAAGTTGCCGTCGAGGTGCGGACTTACTTTCGCTTTCTGTCGTCCTGGTTGACCAAGGTCATGGAGCGGGGCGCTGAACAGGGGGTTCTCAGATTCGCCGGCTCTGCCGGGCTGGAGGCCGAGACGTTCATGGCGACTGTCCATGGCGCGATGCTGTCGGCGCGTGCCTATGGCAACCCTGCCGTCTTTGACGCCATCCTGACGCCGACCGTGCAACGTCTATCAGCGAAGGTTCACTAACAGGGAATTCGCGCCGACAGAGGAGCGAAACCTCCACCGAATTCCCGCAACTCATCCATCATACCTACCTTCTAGTAGGTATACTACGTCAAACACGAAAGGAAATCAGAATGCTTACCAAGACAAATGAAACCAACCAGTCCACCTGGCTCAAGAGCTACTATTTCATACGCTTTGCCGTCGCGGCCGCCTGGGTGCTCCTGGCGTTCACGGTCGCCAGGGCAATGCCGTCCCTGGCCGCCATCATGCTGGTCGCCTATCCCGCCTGGGATGCGCTGGCCAATTTCGTCGACGCCCGGCGCAGCGGCGGCTTGAGCCGCAACAAGACGCAGCTGCTCAACTTCGTCATCAGCGTCGTCACCACGGTGGCGGTCGCCATTGCCCTCGGCAAGTCCATGAATGCGGTGCTGGCGGTGTTCGGCGTCTGGGCGGTCCTGTCTGGCCTTTTCCAGCTCGCCACCGCAATCCGACGCTGGAAGTCCGGCGCGCAGTGGGCAATGGTGCTGAGCGGCGCCCAGTCGGCGCTGGCCGGCATCTTTTTTGTGAAGATGGCGGGCAGCGTGGCGACGATCGACATCACCAATGTCGCGCCCTATGCCGCGTTCGGCGCTTTCTACTTCCTGGTCTCCGCCGTCTGGCTGACGGTGAGCGACGCGCGGCGCAAGTCGGCACCGGCAGCTGGCTGAGGCCTCTCCGGTCCGAAGCGGTATTGAGATCAGCGCCGCCTGACGGCGGCCCCAACAGTTCAGTTGAGTTTCCTGGCCGCGGTCGTATGTTTGTTGACCGCGGTGGAGGATCACACGTGACCATTCAAAGCAAGGCCACGGAGGCTGGAATTCTCCGGCCATCCGAACTCGACCTGTTGGGGCGTGTATTTCAGCAGCTCAAGCGCGACGGTCAATCGCCGGAAGCACGCGATGCTCTCGCATCCCGGATTATCGCGAACTATATGGCCGGCGTGGTCGATGAAGCCGAGCTCGTCAGTCTTTCGAGGCAACCGCTGGGCCGGTAGCGCCTTCCAACCCGCGTTCCGGAATGATGGGTTTCAGTTCGTCAAATCAGAGGAAAGAGCCAGTGCCGACTGACCCACCAGTAGAGCGACGGTCGCATATCCGGGACCTTGTTCTGAAGGAAGCGACGATCCAATCCGGCGACGCCATTATCAATTGCCTGGTCTGTAACCAGCACGCCCACGGTGCGGAGTTACGGGTGAAGGCCGACATCGCAATTCCCGACCGTTTCGTGCTTCACGTGCCCGTAGATCAAACCAGTTATCGCGCCGTGGTCCGGTGGAGAAGGAAGGAGCGACTTGGGGTGCAACTCGATTCGGGAAGGCAGACGTAGAGGCGGTAGCCACCACCCATGCCTGCATGCACCGCGCCTCGGGTGGATGTCACCCGCTTTCCGCGCAATCTCCGCTCGGATTGGCCAGCCGTAATCACAACTACGCTGATGCGAACGCGATTGCCGATCGACCGTCCAATGTCCACGCTGGCAATCAATTAGGCCGGGGTTACCTCAACCGGCTGACTTGGCACCGGCAAAAGCCCGCCACTCCTGACGTGACCAGTGCCCGTCGCACTGAAAAGGCTCCCCACAGCGACGTGGCGGGCCTTTCCATAAGATCTGCCGATGAATCAGCTGTCGGCGAACGGAACCAGAAAGGCCGTTCCGCGTCATAAGGGAGGTCCTGTGCAGCTCCGGAGTTGACCTCGATGTTTAGGCTCCTTCTTTTCGCCGCGGCGCTCGCCCTCGCTTGCGACGGGGCGGAGGCGGCCCAGCTGGACCAAACCGCCGTCAATCAGGCCCAATTCGGCGTCGGCCAACTCAAAGGTGACAATCCAACTATACTGAAAGCGCAGATTCTTCTGGATCGTGCCCGATTCTCGCCGGGCCTGATCAACGGCCGCCTCTCCGAGAACTTCGCCAAGGCGGTTAGCGCCTTTCAGACGGCGAACGGATTCCAGGCCGATGGCAAGCTCACGCGGGAGACCTGGGATAAGCTGATGACAACCTCCGCCAGCCCGGTTCTGGTAGCCTATGAGGTGACGCGTAAGGATGTGCGCGGACCATTTACCAAGCGGATTCCGGCCCGCATGGAGAGGATGGCCCGTCTGCCGCGGCTGGGCTACCGCAACGCGGTAGAGAAGCTGGCGGAGCGCTTCCATATTAGCGAACAATTGCTGAGAAGACTCAACCCCCGCGCCGGTTTCGGGAGGGCCGGCGTGACCTTGATGGTGCCAGATGTTGGCCGGGGCGATGCTCCTGCGGGCGTTGCCAGCGTCGAGGTCGATAAGGGCGCCCGCCAGGTGCGCGTGCTCGATCCTTCCGGCAGATGGCTCGCAGTCTACCCCGCATCGATCGGGAGCGACGAGAAGCCGGCACCAAGCGGCATGACAGAGATCAAGCGCGTAGCGCATAATCCTACCTATCACTATGATCCGGACTTCGCCTTCAAGGGAGTAAAGACCAAGCGGCCCTTCACCATTGCCGCAGGGCCGAACAACCCCGTTGGATCGGTCTGGATCGACCTCTCTATCGAAAGCTACGGCATTCACGGCACGCCCGAACCCGGCAAGATCGGAACGACCTTCTCGCATGGCTGCATCAGGCTGACCAACTGGGATGCCGAAGACCTCGCCTCCATGGTGCAGAAGGGTACGAAAGTTAATTTCAAGGACGAGATAGCGGACGCAGACGTCAAGCTCGCCGATTAGACCATGCGCCCCAAGAAGCCGTAGTTGCCGACGGCTTCACAGCTGTCTCGGCAACACCTGGTCGGCCACTGCTTCGACTTCGGAGTAACTCTTTGATCCGGACCTTGTCGCCGATCGACGCGCTCACTTCAGCACCCACCAAACGATGGCGGCACACAGCGAAAACACGAGCGCGGCACACGTAATCAATATACTTCTTCGTGATTGCCATCTCGGCGGCTCAGCCGGCACAGGCGTGAACTGCTGGGCATGCTCCGTAGCGATTTTCAGGAGGGATGAAGCCGTTTCGTGCGGCGTCCACCCTTGCGCTTCCGACGCAGTCACCAGCGCTGCGAATGCGGCTTCCAAGGCGACTTCACAGTTGGCCGCCCGGTCTGGGCTGTCCTTTGGCAATATGGGTGGTTCGACGGCTCGGGACATGCAGACAAATCGACTCGCCGATAAAAGGTTCCCCGCGTGATCAGGGGCAACCTGTCGATCTGGCTGGCAAGGGTCAGCGCGTCGACCCAGCGGAGGGGCTTTTTTAGTTTTTCGCCCCCTCAGCTGGCTAGTGCATACAGGCCTGCCAGTGGCCAATGCCCCTCTATCACCTTGGGGAGGCGTCCAGCCGTTCCATTGCCTGATACAGGGCTACAGGTGTCTACAATCGCCTGAAGTCCGCAAGCCCCAACCGTATTCGCTGACCTTCCGCATAGGCCAGTGCGAACGATTCCAGATCGAATGATCGGGTCAGTTCCTGGTCATCCTCGACCACGCGGACGAACCATTCGCCGCAGGCCTCGGTCACTTCAACACAGGGGCAAGCCCAGACGTTGAATGTTACATCATCCATTTCGCACTGCCTCCCGCGCAATGTGGACAATCACGAATTTATGGGACCGCCGAAATCAGTTCTTCAAGTCACAAAAGTCTTTAGGGCCTCGCCCAAACTTAACCGAGGACCCGCGCCTTCTCCCTATACGGAAGAAGCGCGCAGGCCGCCGGCTGCCCACCCCCGCCAAGCAAAGGGATTATCAGCCGGGGGACCGTAGCCAGCAATAAAGTTTGACATAGTGGCGCGAAAATCCTGCGACGAGGCAAATCTCACGATAACCCACCCACCTTTGCGATCAGCGGGTCCAGCGCCTGTGGAATGACTGCGGACGAACATCGCAACATCGCACGCGGCAGGAGCATGGTCGCGGGTCAAGCAACCGCTTATCAAAGTTGCGTTGTCGGTCCGGCGGTCAAGCTGGCCTTGGTTTGATCACGGTGGCAAGTACGATGCCGGCGACGATGAAGGCCGCACCGACCAGATCGTAATCGTGCAACTCCTCGCCGAGCAGAAGATAGGCGAGGACCGCGACGAACACCGTCTGAAGGTAAAGCAGCATGCTCGCCCGGCTCGCGCCGAGCGTTTCCACGCTTTTGTTGTAGAGATAGTACATCAAGGCGCCGCCGGGGCCTGCCAGATAGGCGAGCGCGAGAATGCTGTGGACGTTCATGGCGGAGCGTTCGTCGTTGAACAATTCCCACACATGGAAAGGCAAGGCGACCAGCGCACCGGCGCCGAGCAGCAGCACGACCATCGGCAGTAGTTCGATGCCGAATTTGGCGCGGCGCAAAAGCACGGTGTACAGGCCCCAGCAGAACGCGCTGCCGACGATCCACAACTCACCGGCGTTGAACTTGAGTTGCAGCAGCGCCGTCAGGTTCCCGTGCGCAACGATGAAAATCATCCCGGCGAGCGCAACCAACGCGCCAAGCGACTTCCACAGCCCGAGCGGCTCGCCAAGCACGAAACGGGCGAGCACCATCGTCATGACAGGCGACAGCGCCATGATGATACCGGCTGTGGTGGCGTCGGTGTCGTTGAGGCCATGGTAGATCATACCCTGGCACAGCGTGAGGCCGATCGCCCCCACGGCGACGACCTCCACAGCGCGCGTGCGCAAAAGCCCTATCATCGCGTCGTGATGACGGTGCACAATCGGCAGCAGGATGGCGCAGGCAAGCGTCAGCCGCCAGAAGCAGAGGCCCCAGGGCGGCATTTCAGGCGCCACCCATTTGGCCGCGATATAGACACCGGCCGAAAGCAGCCAGCACAGGACGGCGGCCGGATAGCCGGTCAAGGAGGATATGGGCCTGACCTCGGGTTGCGCGGCTTGATGCGCTATCGGCATTGCCTGCATGTCATGCCTCCCCTTCGATGACGTAGGCCCGACGGGCAACATAACCTGCGTCGTTGGGTTGTGCATCCGTTTTGAAAGGATGAGGCCAAAAGGAAACTGCGCTCGGCGACCACATGTCTTGGATGGAGCGAGGAGGTTTCTTTCGCGCGAGGGGATGCGACGACCGGAACGGGTCAACTCACGACACTGGAAGTTCAACGTCCGTTAGTTGTTCACTCCACTACAAGCGGGCTTCTGCCTCAAGGCTGATCCGAATAAACGATGTCAGCCCGCCTTGTCGCCGGAAGGCATTGCGGAAACGTCCATCCACATCGCGCCCACGGCATGGCCATCGGGATCAGCGAGGTCGCGGGTATACATGAACCCATGATCTTCGATTGGATTGATGTCGGCGGTGCCACCGTTCGCAGCAGCTGCGGCGGCCATCGCATCGACCGCCTCGCGGCTGTCCAGGGATAGCGCCAGCATTACCTCGCTGGACGTTGATGGCGGGATGGGGCGAGTGGTCATGGTCTGCCATTTTTCACGGCTCAGCAGCATGAAGTTGATTTCTTCACTCCACACCATCCCGGCAGCCGTCTCACTGGTAAACCCGGGATTGTTCTTGAAGCCGAGAGATTCATAGAACGCCATGGATGCCTTCACGTCGGTCACCGGCAGGCTCACAAAAATCTTCTTGCTCATCGATCATTCCTTTGGTTGTTGAGATCCGGCGAGTGACGCCTTCTTCAAGACGGTTGGGCGGCCACAGACCCGACACAGCCTCTCAACTTTTTAGGTCGCCATGCGGCGTTCCAGATCGGCAGAGAGTTCGGCCGCAAGGAGACCGAAGTCATGCTCCTGCCGCCCGTTGACTACGAGCGGCACCCGATGCCAAGGAACGAAGCTGATTTCGGGGAGGTATAGGACCGCTCAATCTGTTTGGTCGATCCGGCCCCGTGCGAATAGCGACGCACCTGCCGCGAGGCATCTTCTCGCTTCGGCAGAACCGCGCTTTTCCTGCCGAGCCTCAACGAAGTTTTACGCGCGGTCAGATGGGTCCAATGTTGGCCCAGACCGTGGCGTCTTCGTCTCTTCGGCAATGACCAGCAGGGCTTCGATCGTCAATGCAATGCCTGACATCAGCGCGGAGATATCGCTGTTGCCGTCTGGCAGCGCCAACTCAGCCGCCCTTGCTTGCATACGGGCGCTGTGGTCGATCAATCTCTGTTTTAAATCATCGTCCATGCCATCCTCCGGGGGTCAGGATTTGTGACGCGATGCCAGCTCCCTGAAGACCGCCTCTCGATCGCCCATATGCTTCTGCAGAAGAGCCACTGCCTCCTCGCGATTGATGCGGCCCATTTTGCCGATGAATTCCAGCTCGTGTCGAGGAACTGACCCTCGGGTCAGGCGCCCCAGGAATGTCTTGGCCGCTTTATCCGCCGGTACTGTCTTATCCACCATCTGCCGTCACCCGCTTCATGCTAGGCATCAATAGGTGAGGCTGCGTTTTGTTCCGGACGGCCGCCTTTAAGGGCAAGAGTTGCTGGTACCGCGGTTCGCGCCAGAAATGCGCCGTCGGTTATAAGTGGTCTCACCTGCTGCACGCACGACGAACGGGGATGCGAGTCCCGCCAGTTGGGCTGGGACATGCAACCAGAATCGCGCTGACGGGTTCTTGCTATGATTTTGAGCAAGGCCGGCTGCGACAGCCGTCCGAAGGTGGCTAATTTTCATGGACGTATCGGTTTCTCAAACCGCAGACGACAACATCAAGGCCGGCAAGAGCGGGTTGCTGCTTGTCTCGGACAATTATGACGCTTTCGCCGTGCGTGTGCTGACGGCAAGGAGCGCAGTGCGCACCCTCGACCTGATGTATTACCTTTGGCACGACGACCACACCGGTCGCTTGCTCTTGCAGGAGGTTTTTCGAGCCGCTGAGCGTGGCGTGCGGGTGCGAATGCTCCTGGACGACGCCAATCCGCGCAAAAACGATGCAGCATATCTGGCGCTGAACAACCATCCAAACATCGAACTGAAGTTGTTCAATCCAAGCGGAATCAGAAGCGGCCGGATCATGCGTGCTGTGGAAGTGCTGTTGCGGCTCTTTGCACTGACAAGACGTATGCACAACAAGGCCTGGATCGCCGACGGCAAGTTTGCCATTGTCGGCGGTCGGAATGTCGGCGATGCCTATTTCGATGCGGCAGAGACCAATTTCCGGGACCTCGACATGCTTCTCCTGGGCCCTGCGGTACAGCAAACGAGCCACATATTCGATGCCTTCTGGGCTTGTGAGGAAGCCACTCCGATCAAAACGCTCGGGTCCATGGCCGACCAGAAGCAAGCGAAATTGTTCGAGCCAAGCGATTCCGAAACCGAGTCAAAATTCTTGAACGGTATTGGCGATCGAGGCTCAATTGCAGAGTTTATCGCGGCCAGCAACGACGTTCATTGGGTGGATGGCGTGCGGGTCATTTCCGATCCACCAGAGAAGGTTCGCGGCTGGAGACGCCGCAGCTGGCTTATGAAAGAGCTGCGTCCCATCATTCAGTCGACGCGCGGGTGTCTGGAAATTGTGTCGCCCTATTTCATCCCCGGCAAAAGAGGCACGGCGATCTTGCTGGACCTTGTCGGCGCCGGTGTTGTGGTTTCGGTTCTGACCAACTCCCTGGCTGCTACAGACGTTGCCGCGGTCCATGGCGCCTATGCGAACTATCGCAGGCGGCTGCTGAGGAACGGCGTCAAACTTTTCGAGCTTCAGCCGTTCAGCCGTCAGCCGGCGATCTCGGTGTTTGGTTCAAAGGGCGCCAGTCTGCATACGAAAGCTTTCACCGTTGACGACAGGATCGGCTTCGTCGGCTCCTTCAATTTCGATCCGCGGTCAGTGTCATTGAATTCGGAGATGGGCGTGCTCTTTGAGGATGCCCAATTGGTCGCTGAGCTGCGGAATCAATTCCAATCAGAGATATCTCCGGAGGCTAGCTATCGGCTTGAACTGAAAGGCAACGTGCTGCACTGGCATGGACGTGACGAAGGCAAGCTCCAAGACTATACGCATGAACCAGAAGCCGGATATTTTCGCCGTATCCTGGCGGGTCTGGTCCGCCATCTTCCGATCGAATCCCAGCTCTAGCCGGCAACACGAGATAGCGACGCGGGAGTTGCCCGTGTCCCGCAATGCGAGACGGCGGGTGAGGGGCCGGGACGAACAAAGGACCGCCCGCTTCCAGCATTGAATGCGAGGGGAGGCCTGCCCTGCGCACACGTATGGACGTTCCTGCCGAGGCCAGGCGCCAGATTGCAGCTTTGCTGTCAGCCCTGCGTTATCTGATTAATGACGGTGTTCGACAGGGAGTTTTGACCAATTGAGCGTAGCATTTGCAAAGGAGGAAAGCGCGGAGGCAGCGGCGGAAACCATATTGCCGGCTCGGCCTATCTCCGATCGGATCAACCTCGTCACTGAGGCGGGGCTCAAGATGTTGCAGGATGAATTGGCTCGCGCCCAGCAGGCTCTCGAGGCCGCCAACGCGCTGGACGATGTCAACGAAAGGCGGCGGCAGTCGGCGGTTCCGGTTCGAGATATACGCTATTATACCGAACGCGTCCGTACGGCCCAGCTTATGGCTGCGCCGACGTGCAATGAAGTGATCACCTTCGGTCACACCGTCACCTTCGAGCGTGACGATGGCCGCACTCAGACCTTCCGCATTGTCGGTGAGGATGAGGCCAACCCGTCTCAAGCATCCATATCGCACGGTTCACCGGTTGCCATCGCGCTGATTGGCAAAACCGTTGGAGATGTTGTCCATCTAGGGAAGCGCGAACTCGAGATCCTCTCCATCTCCTAGTTGGACATCGGGGGAAGTGCAGATGTTTTGCCCCTTCGGGTGATGCGCAGGGAGTTCTGCGTAGGCAGCGTCAACTCGGGGCCACCAAGGGCTAAGAGCAGCTATTTGTGGGCTCCTATGAGGCGCAAATGCGCGGTGCGCGTCCCGCACTTCAAAGCAAACAGCCTGTTGGCGAGCCATAAGGTGGGTCTCTCTACTAACAGTTTCTATCGGGTTGATTTTAATCAGTTTTATTGAATAGCTGGCGGAGAGAGCGGGACACTCTCCTCCAAGACCCCCGACCCCTTGCAACCCTTGACTTCTGGGCTCTTCACTCTCACCTGTGGGGCACCAACGTGGGGCACCGGGCGGCGGAATGGCTAACCAGAGGCAGTATCTAGAATGGCACGGTCAGCAGTGGCGGGTCCGCATTAAGGTCCCCGCGAAGGTCCGTTATCTAATCGGGCGAGGAAAGCTTACCCACCCTCTGCACACTGCAGACCTCAAGGAAGCTGACACCCGCAAATGGCCCATCGTGTTACGCCTCAAGGGTGTCATTGCCGCCGCTGAGAAAGCCTTGGCTACAAAAGACCCACTCGAGGCTGAAGCGCTTCTACATAGGCTCACGATGGATGACGAGGACACTCAATACGCTATCAACTTGCGGGCAAACGAGATCGAGGCGATCAAGGGTCTCGACACGGCCAAAGCCTTCTACGCACTTGCTAGCGGGCAGGTTACGCCTCTGGATCATCACGCATCCGAATTCCTGAAGCATCAGCGTTACCGCCTCAAGTCTGAAGGGGACTTCAAGAGAGTGCTTGGCTGGCTTGGCGCTTGGCTTCGTGACAGCCGGCTCCCGGTCGCTCTTGAAGCCGTTAGGCGGGTGGACGCCGGCAAGTTTCTGTCGGAGTCGCTGCTCGTTGGAAGGAGCCGTCAGAAGGCTACCGCCTATCTTGGTTTCATTCGCCAGTATTGGGCATGGCTTCTGGACAAAGGACACTTGCCGGCGGGCGAAAACCCTTGGGCCGGCCAAAGGCTTCCCGCAGAGCGACGGCCAGAGCGTGACGCGGAGACGGATAGGGGCAAGCGCCCATTTACGGATGCCGAGATAACCACATTGCTAACCGGCGATGGTGGAGCATTGCTCAATGACCTTATGCCAATCGGGGCGCTGAGCGGAATGCGGATCGAAGAGATTTGCCAATTGCAGGTTTCAGATTGCCAGGCCGGGGTCTTCAACGTCTGGGCCGGTAAGACCGACAGCGCCCGTCGTAATGTCCCGATCCACAGTGGCCTCAAGGAGATCGTGAAGCGCCGCACCGAAGGCAAGAAGGATGGTGACTATCTCTTTGACGACCTGCCGCCCATCCCGAAGTCACGCGAGACGCGCTCCGATCCGGCCGCCAAGCAGTTCACACGGTATCGCCGGAAGGTGGGGGTGGACGAACGGCCAAACGACAAGGCCAAGAGCAATGTGGACTTCCACTCGTTCCGCCGGTGGTTCATCCGCAAGGCGCGTGATGCCAAGCTTGCGGGAGCGGAGGGCTTTGACGAGTGGACGATCACGTGGGTGGTAGGGCACACCGACAGCGATAGAGCTAAGAGCCTCGATCTCAGCCAGCACGGCTATGCGGGGCAGGACCCCGAGAAAGCGAAGAGGGCGCTTGTGGAGGCCGTGAAGTTGCCGTCCTAGCCGGTGGTGTTCAGAAGAAGATTGCGCTCGGGAGCCTCTTTCCAAGGTCCTCGCTGGGGATGCTTGCAAGGGCAGAGAAGTGTGAGATCGGAGAGGCTTGCAGGTAGTAAGGTCGACGGAAGCAGAGTCGCGCAGCTTTCTCTCGGCAGGCGCGGTGCGCTATCATCAAGTTGTTCATGAGTCGGCGGAGAGAATGGTGTCTGACTTCCAAGTGAAAAATCTAAGGGCCTGGGAGGCAGCCATCCAATCGGCATTCGGGGCCGCGCCCGCCTCCGCCGTGTGGACGGACATCTACGCAATGATCGACGTCCTCCAGCCCTTCATGGGTTTCAATCTCAATCACGCTATGCTGCCCGGAGGCGGAGGATTGGGCGTCGACGCGATCACTCACAGCCGCGAAGCCGGATGCATTCGTTTCGATACGGGAGAACGATCCTTCTATCTAGCGAAGCCACGGAAGCTGTCGTTCGAGTATGTCGACCGCTCCCCAGCGAACTCATTCTTCCTGATGGAGCTTACGACGTTGAAGCCAACTGACGTCTATGAAACGGTTCGCTCCGAGAGCGAGCAGTTGGTCGAAGTTGATGATGAGTACCTCGACTACTCGATATGGGAGCATGGAGTTCTCGGCTACGAAGAGGATGGGCAGGAGATTTCTTTGCCGGACGACGCGAGTGTCGTAGTGCGACTGCTGCGCGGCAACGTGCTGATTGTCGCCAAGGCAAGCCTGTGGAATGGGGACACCTCCACCTATGATGGCCGGCACGACCACATGAACGCGGAGCAAGTCCGCTCCATCATTGAGCAGAGCCTGTAGTTACAAGCCTCGTCCGACCGCCCGGGAATGTTATCGCCGAAAAGTCGGGGTAACGGCTAAACGAAAAGGCCAAGAGCAACGCGGATTTCCACTCTCCGCCGCTGGTTTGTCCGCAAGGCACGCGATGCCAAGTTCGCGGGGCTTTGACGAGTGGACCATCATCTGGGTAGTCGGCCACACTGACAGCGACCGCGCGAAGAGCCCGGACTGAGCCAGCACGGCTAAGCGGGGCAAGACCCTGAGAAGGCCAAGAGGGCGGCCCGTGAAAGCGGTGCGGCTTCCAGTCAGTTAATCGGTGAGTTTGGAGAAAACGCCATTGGACTTGCGCTATAATACGCCAACAGCAACTGAGTCTTTTGGGCTGGTTGCCTTTTTTGTCTGTTGGAGGTCACATGGCCGACGCCTGCGAGTGCGGCTCTGGTCGGACGTATCGAGAGTGCCACGAGCATTACTTCAAGCATCTAGACCTTTTGTCGCCAGCGGCGGAGGGGCTTTCCCGTGTTGTGGGCAACAGTGACTTCAATGCCGCTGTCGCGGTAAGTCAGAAGCGGGAGTATGGCTATGGTAAGTTGCCGGAGTCGTGGGTCAGGGACGGTGATCGGCACGTACGGGTCAAGGACATCACGTACAAATCGCCATATTGGCGAACGTTTAACGACTTCCTCTTTTCGTTCCTTGAAATCAGCTTCGGCAGAGATTGGTGGCAATTAGAGCGAAGCAAACCTTTCGAAAATCGGCATCCTATCGCCCAGCAATTCTCGCAGTTTGAGGAAGCCGAACAATCATCAAGTAGAGGTCGTACTGGGCTGTTTTCGGTCGAACCTACTGGCCCGATGGCTGCTCTACTGTCGCTTGCATATGACCTCTACCTTTGCGCTCACAACGAGACGATACCTAAGCTACTGCTGGAGCGTTTAAAGTCGCCGCAGCACTACGAAGGTGCGCTCTATGAGGCGCATGTCATCGGCATATTCGCACGTGCAGGGTTTGTAATCGCGTTTGAAGACGAGACTGACAGTCGCCAATCTCACTGTGAGTTCATAGCTACCAATAAGGGCACAGGCCGCAAGTTTTCGGTTGAAGCAAAAGCTGTGACTTCTCGTTCTGCCCGCGCAGGCACATCAGCAGAACCACCACGATTTCGCGGTAAGCTATACGATGCGCTACTAAAACATGCAGATCATCCAAGAATGGTTTTTATTGAGATCAATCGAGCGATTTCAGCAAAGGATTCCATTCCAGAATGGGCCCCGCATTTCGTTGAGCAAGTGCGACAGGCGGAATATGACATGATGGTAGGCGACGCACCCGCATCTCCGGCCTACTTGTACGTGACAAACAGGCCACTGCTTGTTGGTGGATCGAAGGCGAAGGTTGGTTATGAGGTAGGCAGTGCGGGATTTAAGATAGCGGATTTCCCACCCGAGCGTCTGCGCGGCATAATAAATATGCAACGAGCGAGAATGTTGCACATTGAGGCGTATCAGGTTTTTCAAGCCATGCAGCAGCTTTCTTCGATCCCAAACTATTTTCCTGAGGACCCTTTTGTCTCGTTTTTGCGGAACGTTCACTCTGAGAAGAAATCTAGCGGGTTTCGTCATCCACTTGATGCGTTTGATTTTCTCTTCCGTACTTACCACCGTACCGATAAAGAGCTGCTGATAAACTGGATGTCAGACCATGTTCCTGTTCGCGAACTCATTGGTCTTAACCAGCTTCAACTCGCTGAGTTGTACTGTGCCGGAATGGCTGAGACGATGTTTGCGGACCTCGGCAAGCACACCCAATGAAATTTTTGGGTCATAGATTTGAGAGGTCCCATACGAGCCAGTGGCAGGAGGTTCCCCCCCTCCGCCCGCCCTGCTAACCCTCTTGGTCCTCGCTCAAGGCCGAGCGTCTTTCGTCCACGATGCGGAGCAATTGGTTCGCCAACATGACGACCTCCGCCGCTGAGGCGGGATCAGTCACCGCAATGTAACGATGCGAGTGGGGGTTCTTGTAACATCCTATCGCACCGGCAAACAGGTTGGACAACGCATCCCTTTCACTCCCTTGCGCTGCCGGATCAGCGAGCGGTCCGTGCTCTGCATTGAAGGCTTTGCGCATCAGGGACAAGCCTAGTTCGGTCTCCGGTAGTCTCGCTGCTTCTCTCACGGCTACCTCGACGGCTTTCATGGATTGAAATACTGCCACGTCATATTCGCCGCGCAAAAAAGCCGCCCATACCCAATTCGCCATTCTTGGATGCAACAGTTCCTTGCGGAGATAGCGACTGGCCGAGTAGCCCGAGAAGTCCGTGGCGTTTTCAATTTTCTCCGCCCGTCGACTTAGCCTTTTCCACCCGTTCTGACCATTGGTGCCCGGCGCTGGTATTAGCAACCCCTGGGCCTCAAGCCACATCCAAGCCTCAGTGATCGCCTGAAAAACATGGTCCCTTTTCTTGACAGGAATTGCTGAGCTGCCGCTTGAGTCCGATGTCGCAATGCTGCTGAGGACGTTGGTGAGCGTTGCCATCCCCATTGAGTTCCTGGTGATCGCTTCGCGGATGACGAAAAGCAACGAGGCTCCAAGCTCCTCTGGTTCCATCTCCAGTAGCAGGTCTACGTCCGGAACCATCTCGGCCAACGTTTTCAACCTTTTCCCCTCCCAAATTGCACGCCACTGGACCACATCCAATCTCACTAGGGCAAGCCCATGTGAGTCTGCCGAATGGCCAGCTTGGCGGTCTCACACAAGTGGTCTCTTGACATTTTGGTCTTTGGTCTCACATGATGGTCTCACATGACAGCCAAAAGGAGACCTGAAACTATGTCTACATCCGCACTAGTCGGCTACGCTCGCACCTCCACCACCGATCAAAAGGCGGGCCTTGAAGCCCAGCTTCGCGACCTTGAGCAAGCGGGGTGCACCAAGGTGTTCCGAGAAGAGATTTCTTCGGTGGCAACCAATAGGCCACAACTTGCCGCCGTGCTTGAATGGGTTCGCGAGGGCGACACGCTAGTTGTGACCAAGCTGGACCGCCTAGCACGCTCAGTGGCCGACTTGGTGTCGATCACTGCGGCCCTAAAGGCGAAGGGGGCAGGCCTTCGTATTCTGGCGATGAACCTCGACACCTCGACCCCCACCGGGAAGCTCATGCTAAACCTGCTGGGCTCCATCGCGGAGTTTGAGCGGGAGCTGATGCTAGAGCGGCAGCGCGAAGGCATCGCCAAGGCCAAAGCCGAAGGGAAGTATATTGGCCGCCAGCCCACCGCCCGCCGTCAAGCCAGCGAGGTGTTGCGCCTCAAGACGGAAGGCAAGTCTGCGGGCGACATCGTGGCGACATTAGGGATTAGCCGCGCGTCGGTCTTTCGCATTCTGGCGGAGAGCCCCAATGAGCTATGAGGCCACTATTCGGTCCCCAGCGGGCCTCTTGGCCGGCGAGATGGTTTCTGCACTGCAAGAACTTTCTCCCGAAAGCCGATTGGAGGCGCTCGCGCTGGCTACAGCGGAGACCCTGCTTGACCGCAATCACGGCGGCGGGGATGCCAATAGCCGCATGGAGGCCTACACGGAGCGGCTGGCCAGCACAGTGCGCGAGGGCCTAGAAGAGCTGACGGCCGCCGCCCCGCTCCGCCCATCCTTAACCGCACCCTTGGTGGATCACCTGAGGCACTGGCTTGCCCATGAGCCGCCAGGGAAGTTCCGCATCGTCCTCAAGGACCAGGGAGACTTAGGCGCGCTCTTGGTCCTTTCGTGGATGGTGGAAGGCAAGCCCATACTATACGCCTCCCACTACTACGCTACTAGAAAAGACGCGATGGAGTCGCTAAACCGTGACGTCTTGGAACCAGCTGGCCTTGCTGCAATTCCCTACACAAGAAAGCTGGAGTGGCGGCTACCAAAGAGGGGCAACAAAAATGCCAGCAGGCAGAGCGGCGAGGAGCCCGCAACCATCTAACCACCGCCCTATCGCCGGCATCTGGTCAATGATTGTTGTTGGTTTCCAGCTGCTCATGACATTGAGCCCCGTTGCCGCCGAGACAGTTGAGGTTAAATACCGGGGCCCTGTGGACCTCGCCAAGTTCGAATGCACGGGGGAGCTAGACAGCAGCGTGGTCAAGCGCGTCTGCTACAACGCCGAGCACTCCTATATGCTCATTCGCCTCAAGCAGACTTGGTATCACTACTGCGAGATTGACCAAGGGACGGTGGACTCGCTGCTGGCCGCAGGGTCCAAGGGCAGCTTCTACAATTCAAGCATCAAGGACTCGGGGACGGGCGGCAAGTTTGGCTGCCGGGACAAGCCGGTGCCGAAGTTCTGAGGGGCGAGACCGATGATTGCATTAGGGGTGATTGCGAGCTCGCAAATGAGTGGTAGGAGTCGCAGCAACAAGCGTCCGCCTACTGCACTTCTCCTCCAAGCACTCGTGACGGCTGGCGTGCATGTTCCTGAGGGTGCCCGGGTCGTAACGGTTACCTTGCCCTGGCTGGCCATCGTGGCCGAGATTGCCAAAGACCCAAAGTTCCTCTTCCATTTTGTTCAAGCCCCTCGCAAGTTTGAGGAGTTCATCGCCGGGGCCTATGAGCGTGCCGGCTATGATGTGATACTTACTCCGCAGCGTGGGGATTTCGGACGGGACGTCATCGCCTCCAAGGATGGTTTTGGGTCCGTTAGGATACTCGACCAAGCGAAAGCATTTTCGCCCGGCCATCAAGTTGGGCACGACGAACTTCGGGCAATGCTTGGGGTGCTGTCTGCCGATCAGAATGCATCCAAGGCGGTAATTTCCACGACCTCAACATTTCAGCCGGGGCTCCTGACCTCGCCGGAATTCACCAAGTTCATGCCTTATCGTCTAGAGCTAAAGGACGGCGCGGCCTTGAGCGCTTGGCTTGACGAGTTGGGGCAAAAGAACCCGAGGCCATAGGATCGCCGGGCATGTGCAACCTTTACAATATCACCACCAGCCAAGATGCCATCCGTGAGTGGACCCGCGCCATGCGGGACATCATGGGTAACCTTGAGCCCTCGCTAGATGTCTACCCCAACATGCCCGGCGCTGTGGTCCGCAATGCCCCCGATGGTCAGCGCGAGCTTGCCAAGCTGCTCTGGGGCATGCCTACGCCGGCAGAGCGGGTGAAGGGCAAGGCGGACTACGGCACCACCAACATCCGCAATCCGCAGTATGGCCACTGGCAGCAATACGTTGGCGTGGAGAACCGCTGTGTCGTGCCCGTCACGAGCTTCGCGGAGCCGAGCCCCACGCCCAACGACAAGGACCTGGAGACAGGCATACAGCGGAACTACTGGTTTGCCCGAGGCGAGGACCGGCCGCTGTTCTTCTTCGCCGGCATGTGGACGCGCTGGCAGGGGGTCCGCAGGGTCAAGGACGGGCCGGGTGACTTCGAGCTTTACGGCTTCCTCACGACCAAGCCCAACGCCCTCATAGCGCCCATCCACGAAAAGGCTATGCCGGTGATCCTCACCACCCGCGAGGAGGTGGAAACCTGGCTCACGGCCCCGTGGTCCGAAGCGCGGCATATGCAGCGGACAGCCCCGGACGATGCCTTGGTGATTGTCGAGAAGCCGGCCACACAGATTAAGTTTCCGCAACAGGCTCTGGCTCAAGGCTCGTTGTTCTGAATCAATCGGACGAGTCTCCGAACGAAAGTTAGAGGACCCAAACGAACCCCTAGGGAGCCTGCCGCATATGGAACTGCTGCTTGGTGAGAAAGGTCACCCGTCTTCGGCTCTTGTTGCAGCTTTAGTGGGCCGTCGGCTGAGCTTGGATGGCGGAAAGCCCGGTGGTGCCCACCCGGTTCAATCGATCCACGCCGTTTGGCGAGTGTTTTCATCGTCCCTGCTTTCGTTCGCGGTCGAATTGGAGGCAGTGCAGTTCGCGACAAAGCCGGACGGGGATCGCGTGACCGACGCCTTTCGTCGGATAATCTACGATGCGACTGAAGTTTTCGACGTCTATTCGCAGCTTCTGGTTGAACGGATCGGACCTTTTCCATCGTCGGACAAGAAGCGGCTTAAGGACTACCAAGTGGCTGCAAAACGGCTGCGCGACCCTTGGGCCATTATATGCAACAAATGCAAGCACTCAGGTGCTCATGTCGGTTTCGTGTGGGCAGTTTCAGAGACCACTGGCCGCGCCTCCCCAAGGTTTATGATCTGCAGCTATAGAAATGGCGACTCGCTTGTTCGCGACGATGAGGTCCATAAGGGCCGGCGCGGTGGCACGAGCTTGGCGAAGGCAGCGTTGGAAATGCTCCACGCGTTACTCCGTGTCGATATTCAAGCGGCCAAGTTTGTAGGTTTACTTGTGGACAAGCAGGCTGAGGCTATTCCGGAGATGTCCGCAGAATTGCCGATAGGCGAGGGACTCAGAAAGCTTGTGGCGATTCCGGCCACGGCATACCCTGATGAGCCGACCCCTTTCGACGGGTTGCGAGTAGAGGAAGGCAAAATTCTACTTACAAGGACGTTTGCCGAGAGGCTACTTGCCCCAATAAAAATATCTACAACCCTTCCGGGCGACGGTGTGACGAAGACCTTCTCCTTCGAATAGTGCGACGGGGCGGATCGGCGAACGGCAGCAGTGTTTTTCATTCCTCGTCCCTCCAAATCACCCGCCGCACCATGCGGCTTCCACTAGTCGCCCTCACGCGTATCTTCAGGCCCTCCGATGCGCTTGGCAGCAGGGTATCCACGTCAAGGTCGCGACGCTTGCACCACCTACTATGGTGGTTGCAGTATCGCCTTCTGTTATCTCCACGTTCTAGTTGCCTGTCCTAGCGGTGCGTGTTGAGCCTCAAATCCGCAGGCGACATCGTGGCTGCCTCAGGCCTCAGCCCGAGCGACCGTCTTCCGAGGGGGCTGCGCAATACTCGCTTTGTTCGTTGTGGCCAAGGGTTGGAGTCACTTAGCGTCGCAGGTGGTCAGAATCGGCGTCATGAACTCAATGTGCTCATCGATGCGTTCTAGGATCAATGCAGGGACTTTCTCGCGCTCCGGCAAACGCCACCAATGCTGGTTGACCAGTGCGACTGTCTCAACAACCGCTTTAAGCACGGCGGATTCGGGCAGCCTTGCGCGGTTTGCGAACGCTTGCCACCGTGACGCCGTGAGCGCCTTGAATGCCCGCTCCCGACCGAGGGAGAGCGCCATGCCGTCGGTTGGGATGTAGGGAACGGTCGACAGCACATCGTAGATCGGGGCAAGACGCGGTCTATCGCCATCTCCAGGGTAGATCAGAGACCAATTCTTCAGATGCATGTCACCGTTGCCGGTCAAAGCTGCCAAGGCCAGGCGACGGACGAATTCGAGAGCCGCATCACACGACACAGCATCGTTCAACGTAGCCGCGATTTGGTGAAAGGCAGCGCCGTCATATTTGCGCGAGGGATGGACGCAGAAGACTTGAGCGAAATCCTCAATGTGGATCCTTTGGGCGTCAGCGCCTCGATCAAAGCGCCTAACTAAGAGAAGCGGCCCCCCGGAATGGGTGTTGAGTTCCTCGGGAATATTCTGCAGGTGGGACCTGTCGACCAACTCGCGGTCGGGAACATCCATCCCAATCGCTGCCGCAAGGGCTAGATTAGCGAATTCATTCTCCGAAACCCCCGGAACGGCCAAGGGCGGGAATTTTGCGATATAAAGGCCCAGTTCACCATCCATCGGCAGGGTGAAAACGCCGCTCTCCCCTTTTTTTGTAACGGACAGCTTCATTTGCATGCCGGCCAGCGAGAAGCGGGCCTTGGGCAGATCGTTCAAAACGGGACCGTCACTGGGTATGACTTGCACAGCTCCAGACATATCGGCACCAAGCACAGCTAAGAGATCGAAATCATTGCGTCGCCTTATGTTGCCCTGGTGATACTTCTCCATCGCCTCGCGCAACTTACCCTCCGGCAGGAGATTGGTGAAAAATGCGGGAAGGATGCCTGCAAGGGGCTTCGGGTCTTTCCTGAGTTCGCCACTCGCCGACCGAAAAGAGAGGCTGAGAATTGGAAAACCGCCCGATGCGCGATAGTCTTGCTCGAACCTGACCGCATAGGTCGGACTGCGCGAGATGGTCCCGATCTTGCGCTTGCTCAACAGCACGTCGAGCGACTGTATCCTCGTATTGGTCGAGCCTTGGGGCATGATCGCCACCCCTTCTAAAGTCGCGAAGCCGCTCTTTTCTGCGCGGCCGAGATCGCTTCTCGTTTGGTGGTCGGGAATCCTGCCAACCCATAAGCTTTGACCATCGAGCCGAAACGCTCCGCGAATACCTGATGTGGAGGAAGTTCCGGGTCTGCTTCGATGAGTGCGATTGTGACGTGCCCGATCGCAGCGTGTAATCGCCGGATACCATCTAGGAGTTCATCATCGGAGTATTTGCGTCCCCGCCTAGGAACACGCCATCGGCACTGGTATCCGACTGTCGCGTACGCACCCCTAAGACCACCAAAATGCTCGGCATACGTTCTGCAACAAGGCGTGTACTGACAGCGATCAATGATGGCCGACGACAGCTTCCCCTTCTCTCTTAAGAGCCGTGCAAGCCGATCGATCATGCCTTGTTTGGAGAAGGCGTAGCCGGCCCGGCGTGCCATCTGCTCTCGGGCTTTTGCGAACTGCCTTGCCCCGACGATAGGTTCCATTACTCGTGTTCTGATCCACAAGCCTGGAGGATTTCGCTTAGCCGGCCCCTTCATTCGCTGTGTTTTTCGGTTGTAGACGTAGTACCCGACCATCAACTCGCTCGTAAGAACAGTTCTGACGCGTGCTAACGTCCATGTCCCACCGTTGGTGGAAGGGATGTCATTGTCGTTTAGTTCTCGCGCGATGCTTGACATGCTTTGGTTTTGCCCAACGAACATTCGGAAAATTTGCCGGACGGTACGGATTTCATCGAGTGGACCGGGCACAAATACAACCCGATCGGTACTCAGGCCCTTTTGTTCGCCGAAACCCAAAATAAATCGGGGCTCTCGTTCCTTGCTGACCAACAGTCGCCTTACGCCGTAGGGTATCTGGCCGCCTTGCCTAAAGCCTAAACGAGCTTGCTGTTGCTGTGCCCTGGAAACCTTCTCAGACAGTTCGCGGCTATACTCGCCAGCCATGACCCGTTTCAGGTTCTTGACGATAGTTGAAACCATGCTGCCGTCGTTCTCGAACGGCTCGCCGCAATACTTCACGGCAACCCCGGCCTCTCGGCAAAGAAACTCATAGTGGGCTGATTGGTCTGTATCCTGGAACCGGCCCCATCGGCTTACGTCAAAAACCAGGACTGCCGAATATATGCGCTGGCCGGTCACCACATCGCTCAACAACTGCTTGAGGCCATCCCTCCCCTTCAAACTCAAGCCACTTTTACCGGCGTCGGTATAAGTCTGGACAATAGCGAAGCGCCGAGTCTCGGCATACTCCGCAATGGCAGCGATCTGGTTTTCAAGAGAATAGCGCTGGTGCTCTGTTGACATCCGAATGTACTGCGCCGCTGGAACGCGAAGCTCGGTCGTCACATTAGTCACTATAGTGTCTCCTCATGCGACACACGTTCGCCGTTTGAGGAGGGATATTATATTGCCTGTCTACTCAATCCAATAAAACTTAAATGTGTTTTCTGGTTCCTACCGATGGCCAGCTGATGCACGCCGCTGGTTGCCTTTCCAGGGGCGGCTATTCCAGCTTTCAGCAGCGGCGGCCTGATCAATGCATATCGGCCCTGAGGCTCCGCATTCATCGCAGTGAATGACTACGCGCATGTCTCGCCTGACGTGGGGCCTAACTTCTGTGCTGGTGCAGAATGGGCAAGCGTTAGGAGTCATCTTTCCTCCGGCTTCAAAGCGGGGCGAGAAGCAACCCGCGATGCTTTCGGCGTCATGCTTTGAACTCAGGGTTTCCACACCCCGGAGCGCCGCGTGAGCGCTCACAAGCGAGTCTAGCTACCGGATGACGCAATGCAAGGCGGCTATCAGCAGGCACGCGCTACTTGGGGCTGTTGATCAACGATTCAGGGATTCATGCTCGGCGCGTTACACCCGCCATAAGGGGTTCAACTCGCTGAAAAGCCGAAAGAATGTCAGCTGCCAGACCGCAAAATGTTACACCCTTGTGTTACACCCATCATGGTAACAAATTGATTTTATTGACAAATTTTCGCCGAAATGGTAGAGGGTGAGCATTGCAAACGGATTGAGACTTCGCATGTCAATGATCGAACGAAGGGCTGTTGCCTCCGTGGCGGCAGGGAGAAAGCTTTCTGCTATCGCTGTGGCAACTGTTGCGTCACCTAAATCGGGCTCCCCCGGAGTGAGCGCGTCCGCGTGGCAGATATTTGATGCTACGACCGGTGAAGAGATCGGTGAACCTAGAGCGATCCCAAGTCGCGCTGCCAACCGACATCAGTGGTTTGCGCTCATAATGGCAGTCCGTGGTGTCGTTGAAGACTGTTTAACCGGGGACTCGGTGATGGTGGAGATTTCAATGGCCGATCTAGCCACCGCCTTCCAATCCGAAGGGCGAGGTGTGGATGGCACGTTCGTCAAGGACGGACAAACCATCGCCGGGGTCATCAAGCTCGCCTCTGAAAAGGGCGCCGCTTTTTCCGTGAAATACGCTTCGGTCGGTCCGCGCCAAAGGGCTCTAAAGAAGAAGGCCCTTGCGCTGGCCAATGTGCAATTGACCCGCCTTATCGGTGGGAATTGAAGTCGATTACACCGCTGTGCCACTGATTTCTTTGTCGACGAAGATCGAAGCTGGCTTTGCGTCGGGCGCTCTCGCAAACCAGCAAACCTGTGCTGTTCCAGGATGCAACCGCAAACCGTCACTCGCAAGCGGGACTGGTCTATCCCCATTTCATTGCCGATATCATGTGCTGCACAAGGCTCGTCACGGTTCCCATTGGTGCGCAACCTATCGGGCGGCCGAACTCAGGCCGTATCTTGCCGCTGCCTCAGCATGGCTTGCGGCGTTTTCCCATCAAAGTGCGGTCAGGGATGGCTTGCAGACGCTAGCCCACATCCTAGCAAGCTCTGGACGGATTGAGCCCGCGATGGATCTTCGCGGCCGCCCGGCCAGCTATAGAGCGCGTGTCGCCTTCGCCCGATTGCGAGAGGCCGGCGTTGAGCCCCGCCGTTTGCTGTCCACCTACTTGGGCGTTAGCGCGTTGATTGAAGATGACTTCGGCTCACATCGCACCCAGGAGTTTAAAATTGTGCAGGCTGCGAAGGCGGTCCACCGGCTTGCGAGCGGGACGCATAAAAGTTGGGAGATGTTCAACCCGCTCGGCCCGGATATTCACAGCGAGCTTCACGCTTATCCAAGATCTTCGGGACTCGTGCTGCGAAAAATCGGAGAGAAGCTGGAAACGGCAGGAGAGGGACTGGCTCGGCAAGCGGTCGGGCAAATCATCGCCATCAAAACCAAACGCTTCGGTGAGCACCCATCGCACCTTCCGGGTTGGCGGCCCAGTTGGGACAAACGCCGATCTTAGAAGATGTTCCACGATGCAAATAATCGAGCGACTTGGTGGCGGCTCGGGGTGCTCGCATGTTGCAAGCTTAGCTCCCCCCATTCCCCTTGTGGTGCGCCTAGGTGGTGGGCTGCAAGGTTTCTGCTATTTCACAGCCCCATTATCGTTGCTGACTTGAGGCCGGAGCTCGGAGGCTGCCATGTGATTGCTCCTGATGGATGATCGTACCTCCCTCACTGACCACTGGTTTGACCCTTGGGCCACCTGCGAGGGTCCTCACCTCAAGGCCCTCTCGGAGTCCATGGTTAGGCAAGTGCTCCAAGCCCCCGCCAAGGGGCGTCAAGCCCGCATCAGGCAGCCCAAGCAGGAGCAGGTGGAGAGGGTGACCAACATCGTGTCCTGCCTAGTGGCCAACCTTGCGGTCCTGCATCAAGGACACCCTGTGCACAGGCGCCTAGCTCTCCCCCTCCGCCATGACACCCTGTCCCGCTATGACCGGAAGGCCTTTGGGCACCTCCCGCATGTTATCAATGCGATGGCCACCATGGGCCTGGTGGTCAAGCATGCAGCCCACATCAAGAAGCGAAGGACAGGCATAGAGGCCACCGGAGAGCTGCTTGAGGCTCTGCTTGGGGCTGGGACTGGAGAGGTTGGGAGAGCAGCAGGAGAGGAAACCATATGGCTCACCGCGAGGATGGGCCGTAGTGCCATTGGCAAGAAGCTGCCCTTCGAACTGGTGGACTATGTGGACAACGAAGAGACCCACCGACTGAGGCGGGAACTGGAGGAGGTCAATACCTTCCTCGCCGCCCAGCGGATAGAGCTTCAAGGCCAACGCCAAGCCGGCTTTAGGCTAATTCGCCGCTTCACCCTTCGCAATGTCACCGACCCGCACACCTTCAACCTGCATGGCAGGCTTTATGGCGGCTTCTGGCAATCCATGCCGAAGGCCTTGCGGGCTGACCTTCGCATCAACGGGGAGCCGATAGCTGACCTCGACTATGCCAGCATGTTCCCTAGGCTCGCCTATGCGCGGGTAGGGGCTGAGCCGCCTGAAGGGGACCTGTACGCCATTCCCGGCTTGGAGGAGCATCGTGCCGGCGTGAAGGCTGGCTTCGCGGCTATGCTGTCGTCTTCGAACGAGATGACCCGCTTGCCGAGTGACGTAAAGGAGGCGCTACCTGCGGGCTGGACAGGACCGAGATTGGCAGCGGCGATTGGCTCCAAGCATCCCGCCTTGGTGCCCCTCTTCGGTCACGACATCGCGATGGACTTGATGTTCACCGAGAGCTGCATCCTGGTGACCGTGCTGCTGCGGCTGGCGAGGATGGAGATTGCAGCTTTGCCCATGCATGACGGCATCATGGTCCCTAGGCACGCGGGGCGGCCTGCGGTTCGAGAGATGCAAGTAGCGTCCCTTGAGAAGATTGGCACGATCATCCCCGTGATAACAAAAGAGAGCCGGTAAATTTCTACAATTCTGGCCCGCAGCTGATTCCTCATGGTAGCACTGAGAATAATCAGTCGAGCGACATACTCAGCAAGGCTAAAGCTCGATTTACAGGGGGGCGAAGGATGAACACAGTAACTGCGTATCGAATGTTCGAGCAACTGTGCGTTCGATTGTTTGCTGCCAAGGGATTCGAGGTCCGCCCTCAAAGCCTTGAAAATGGCGTTAGGGTGGACGCTTCCGCTCAAAGAGGCGACGAACAAATCCGGGCGGAGTTGATAGTAGTTACATTTCTTCGGCCAACTTTAGGATTCCTTCGAGATAAGGTTGCTGGCGCGAAGGCACAACTTCGGCAGACGAGGACTGAGGCCAAACACATAGCCATCCTCAGCTCTAAGATAGAGCCAGTCCATCTAGATTGGCTTCAGACGGAATTCGCAATTGAGGTCTGGGACCGCGATCGTATTCAGCGGGAATTGGATCAGCTTTCGCCTAAGGCCACTGCACTCAAGCGCGATTTTGCATTGTTTTTTAGGAGGCTCAGGCCGCTTGAGCGGCTGAACTTCGGACGCAGTTTGGGCCGACCGATAACGAAACATCAAGATCAAGATAAAGAGATAAGTGGCCTTGAACCCGCCCCTAAGCCTAGCCTCGCGGAAGCGCCCGGGCCGTTTGTGGCCGAAGAAGCTGGTCAAGGAGAATTGCTGCCCTCTGGGGCGGAGTTGCGCAACAGACTTACCGTTACTAAGGAAGGTCAGGAGCAAGCCACGGAGTACGAGGTCCTTGTTCAAGAAATAGTGCGTTACTTGTTTGGGACCTTCTTGGTTGATGCAAGGCCGCATCGGCGCACAGAAGACGACCTCGACATTATGGACATTACCTACAGGGTGAGGGCGGGGCACCCTTTCTGGGACACGTTGACGCGAGACTTCAGAACTCGGGCAATAGTCTTTGAATGCAAAAATTACAGCAAAGGGATCACTCCGAGCCAAATCTACTCAACCGAGCGATATGTGAATGTCGGTGCACTTAGGTCGGTTTGCTTTCTCGTCAGCCGAAAGAAGCCTCACGAACACGCTGAACTGGCCGCGTTTGGCGCAATGCGAGAAGGAGGAAAACTCTTCGTTCTGCTTCATGACCTCCACCTACATCAAATGCTCAACATTCGCGAAGCGCAACTTCGGCGAGAGGCTGAAGGGAAATCAGGAAAGAGGAGCTTCGAGGACGATCCTGCTGAGGTCTTGGATCAGGTTATATATGATTTTCTCACACGCATGGGCCGATAGTCAGCACGCCGCGCAGCGACGCTCCCATCGCGGCGCTAAGTACCGATGGTATTGAAGGCACGACGGAGCAAGGTCGACTTAAGCCTTCGCTCTGCGCCTGCCCTAAACCTTCGCCTTGCGCCAGCCGGCCCACCACGCCTCCCATTGCGAACAGAACCATCGCTCTCCACGGGCTGGACTTATGCGGGTGGCCAAATAGTACGCCTGCCCAGGCATATGGTAGATGTGCTCGCCCCGCTCATTGATGTTGCCCTTGATATCGCAGCCGGGCTTGTGGAACGCGCCCTCGCTAGACGATGAGCCAGCCGAATGCACGGTCGGAAGGCGGGGCTGGTCGCCAACCGAAAGGTATGCGGCAGAAGAGCCAACCAAGAGCGCCAACGCTATCGGGAGGCGGGCTGCCACCAGCGAGCGCCAAAGCGACCGCCGTGGTCTTGCCCAGTTGGGATGAACTTCTTTGCCCATCACCCTCTCCCCCAGCGGGAGAATGCGTCTGTTTCGATTGGGAGTCTAGAAGGCCTTGATTGGTGTTAGTCGGACGATACTCGCAAGGTTTGCTTGGCCGCGGCGCGTGTCTCGCCCGGCATGTTGTGTGTTACTGATAACTGCCATTGCACCTCCCCAAAGTTCCCGGCAGGTTGCCCGCTTGGGATCGGGGATAATACGATGCGCTTAACAAACCTTGTGGCTGCCGCTGCGGTAGCGGTGTGTTTCGACACTTCCTCTGCAATTGCATCCTTGTATTGCTCGAAGCCGTCCACTCCTTCCTGCGCCGAGCGTTACGGGAGCTTTGATGATCAAGACGAGTTCGACAGGTGTAAGCGCGAAATGGAGGACTACAAGTCGGAAGTGGAGAGCTACCTCGACTGCAACAATCGGCAGGCCCGAAGCGAGAACGAGGAGGCAATCTCGGGCTACGAGGATGCCGTGGAGTCATTCAATCGACGGGCCAACAATTAACCGAGTCTTTTGCGAGGAGCCAATCCCCCTATGCAGTGCGCAATTTGGAACACTGGTACGCTGGAGACATCGAAAATCACCGAGGCCGACAGGTTTGCTTACGATTCCCCACGGGCAGGCGGCAGGTACGAAATCACCGGGTCTGCGAAGGCAAGCCTCAATTTCGCCGATGACCGGCAGAAGGCTTTTCTGACCTCTTGGTTGATTGATCAGCACAACGCGGGAGTTGAATGGCCGCTAGTGACAAGCGAGGAATTGGAGCGAGCTAAGGTCGCCCAAGGGAAGAAAATAGTGGAGAGGCGCGACCGGCTTCTGCAAGTCATTTCGCTGCATACGCCAAGTCTCGGGCAAGCGATGCGGTACGAGCAGCCGGTTTTTATCGTGAATGATAGACCGCACGAGAACCCGTATTGGGCAGCGCAGGACATTCTGCTGGCCGCTACAGAGTCCTGCAACTTCTCTGAGGTTGATTCGCTTATCACGTTCGCGGCAAAACAAGCGCTAGTCACTCACGACGGTTACGCACTCTCTCTCACTTTTGATGGGCACAGCCATTTGGAGCAGTTAGGAGCAGCCCCTAGGGTTTCTAACCAAGCCTTTGTTGCCATGTGGTTTGGTGCTGAGGTCAACGATGCCTATGAGTTTGGAATCAGTCCGGCAATTATCACCGCCGGCTATCGCCCCATGCGCATTGACCAGAAGGAACACAACAACAAGATCGACGACGAAATCATTGCGGAAATTCGTCGGTCCAAATTTGTTGTCGCGGATTTCACTTGCGGAGAAGCGGGGGTTGGCAATGCCGTTGTCAGTATCCCTAGGGGAGGTGTCTATTACGAAGCGGGCTTCGCCCAAGGGTTGGGAATTCCGGTGATCTGGACTTGTCGACAGGACCATATTGACAAGGTTCACTTCGACACGCGGCAGTTCAACCACATCACTTGGGCCAACCCGGAGGAATTGAAGGCAAAGCTTCGAAATAGGATAGGTGCAGTGATCGGAGACGCGGCAATAGGTGCCGGGTAGAAGTCTATTTTGGGGCACCGGCGTGGGGCACCGACTTTCAGAAGCTTCTCAAAATGTTGATAATTGTCAGATATTTAGCGATGCTCTGAGGAACTGGCGGAGAGAGCGGGATTCGAACCCGCGTTACGGTCTCCCGTAAACACACTTTCCAGGCGTGCGCCTTCAACCACTCGGCCACCTCTCCGTCCTTGCATTCGCGCCGGCCGGTTTTGCCGCGCGGGTTGGGGAGATGCATCCCTTTGGGAAGTGCGGGGGAGACCCGCTTCACGGGGCGCCGCCAACCAGCGGATGCCCTTCCCGGCGCCCGTCAATCAAACAGGCGCGGGGCTCATCTAGTCGATCCGGCGCCGAATGCCAAGCCATAACGGCAGTCTATTCGCTTTGCCGGCCATGCATCGTTTCGCGGAGCCGCCAACGCCTCCGCTTCAAGGACGCTTCGGTTCCGAATGGTGTGCACAGGCAAGGCGGCGGGGCCGGCCGTACTTGACTTCGCCCCCGGCCAGTTGTCGAGTGAGGCGGAGGCTTTGCGGGGGCAACGTCCGGACATGACATCAAGCAATGAACAGCCGGCCAGCGGAACGCCGGCCGGCGGCGTGCAAGGCAGCGGCGTGCCGGGCGGGCTGCCGCCGCCTGGGCGTTCGGACCTGGCCTTCATCCCGGTGGTCTGGCTGGCCTTCGTCATGGCGTTGTCGGTCTATGGGCTGGTCTCGGCCTGGTGGCTGGTGGGCAGTTCCGGCCTGCCGGACACGGTCTTCTATTTCGTCCTTGGCGCACTGGCCTTCGACATCGTCACCATCCTGTGGGGGCTTTATCTGCTCGGCCTCGCCTTCGGCCGTTCGGTGCACGTCCCTCGCCATTTCACCTTCTGGCAGATCGCCGTCATCGTCTTTCTGCTGGCAAGGCAGGCCTATGTGCTGGCCGTGCCGGAATTCGTCTTCTCCGCCAGAAGCCTGGCCATCACCGCAGCCGAAATCGGCATCGGCCTGTTTTGCATCTACCTGCTGCGGCGCGATGCCGGACCCGCAGCCGTCTATACCGCGCGGCAAGGGCAAGCGCCGTCAGCCTTCGCCTCGATTGCCGCAGCCTTGCTCGGCATAATCCTCGGCGCGGGCGTCGGCGCCGTCGCCGGCTTCGCGCTCGGCGCAGGGATTGCCGAGGTGACCGACATCAGCTGTTTCGAGGGCGGCTGCGGCTATTTTGCCGTGTTCATCGGCCTTGCTGGGCTGGTGGTCGGCGCCATTGCCGGCGGCATCCTTGCCGTCTGGTTCGTCCACCGGCGCAGCCGAAAGGCGGCGATATAGGCGGACGGGGGCTTCAAATTCGCATAGGCCGATTGCGCGCTGGGCCTACGCATTCTATTCCTCGTCTTGACCGGAAGGTCCTCGGGAGGAGCTTGAGGACCGGAGGAAGGTTTCGATGTTCCGTTTTCTGTTTCGCCTCGCGGCCATGGTCGCACTTTCGGTCGCCGTCATCATGGCGGTGCTCGACGCGACGCGCTCGGTTGCCGCCTCCGCGCTGGTCATGACGCCGCTGAATTCGAGCTGGCTGGCGATGTCGCCCGACACTCGCGCGGCCTTTGAGACCTTCGTGCGCGCCAAGGCGAGCCCGATCATATGGGATGGCGGCATCGCCTGGGTGCTTGCCCAGCCCGGCTTTGCCGTGTTCGCAGTACTTGCCTTGCTGCTCTACGCGATCGGCTACCGGCGCCGGCGGCGAGGCGGAGAATTCGCCCCGGGATGACGGCTTGTCCCCGCGGACTTGCGACGCCACCGCGGCAACCGTCCATGGCCGTCACTGCCTTGGGCAATGCTTTTCCAAAAGGTCAAAATTCCGCGTGAATTTTGTTTCGGGCCGTGCCAGATTGCCTGGAGCGGGAGGGGAGTACACTCCTGGCTGATGTCGCATGCCTGCCGGAGAACCGGGTAGGCGGGCGGCGCGTAACGGAAAAAAATAACCGACAGGGTGTGGATCACATGAAACGTATCGTTCTCGGCCTCCTGGCCGCAACCGCAATGGTTCTTCCGGCTTTTGCCGCGGATGTCCAGCCGGCCATCCTCTACGATCTCGGCGGCAAGTTCGACAAATCCTTCAACGAGGCGGCCTTTCACGGCGCCGAGAAGTTCAAGGCCGAGACCGGCGTCGCTTATGTCGAATTCGAAGTGTCCAACGCCTCGCAGCGCGAACAGGCGCTGCGCCGCTTCGCCGAGGATGGCCGCAACCCGATCGTCATGGCCGGCTTTGCCTGGGAAGATGCGCTGAAGAAGGTCGCGGCCGAGTACACCGATCTCAACTTCGCCATCATCGACGATGCCGTCGATATGCCCAATGTCCGCTCGCTGGTGTTCAAGGAGAATGAAGGCTCCTACCTCGTCGGCATCATGGCGGCGATGGCGTCGAAGTCGAAGAAGGTCTCCTTTGTCGGCGGCATGGACATCCCGCTGATCCGCAAGTTCGAATGCGGCTATGTCGGCGGCGCCAAGTCTGCCGGTGCGACCGACGTCATCCAGAACATGACCGGTGACACGCCGGCGGCGTGGAACGATCCGGCCAAGGGCGGCGAGATCGCCAAGACGCAGATCGACCAGGGCTCCGACGTGGTCTATGCCGCGGCCGGCGGCACCGGCGTCGGCGTGCTGCAGGCGGCGGCGGATGCCGGCAAGCTCGGCATCGGCGTCGATTCCAACCAGAACGGCCTGCAGCCCGGCAAGGTGCTGACCTCGATGCTGAAGCGCGTCGACGTGGCCGTCTACACCGCCTTCATGGACGGCAAGAACGGCACCTTCAAGGGCGGCCTGCAAAATCTCGGCCTCAAGGAAGGCGGCGTCGACTACGCCATGGACGACAACAACAAGGCGCTGGTCACTGACGAGATGAAGGCTGCGGTCGAAAAGGCAAAGGCCGACATCATCGCCGGCACGATCCAGGTGCACGACTACACCGCCGACAACGCCTGCCCGTATTGATCGGTAACCACTGACGTTTCGGACCGCCGGGTGCAAGCCCGGCGGTTTTGTTTTGGGGGCAGGGCGGATCGCGTTGGGTAGCGCCAGCCCCCTCTCCGTCTCGGGCTTCGCCCGAGCCACCTCTCCCCCACTTTGTGGGGCGAGGAAATGCTAATCGCAGAGGACGCGGCCTTCATAGGCTTGGGTTCCTCGCCCCCGCGGGAGCGGGGGAGAGGTGGCTCGGCGAAGCCGAGACGGAGAGGGGGAGCGACTTATGCGACTTGCTCCGCCGATCAAGGCAGAAGCACACCACCCGCCGACAACACGCCCACGAGATAACCCAGCGCAAACACCACGATCAGTGCAATGGCGATGGCGAAGCCTCGTCGGCCGCCAAGCGAATGCACGCCGACACCGTAGGGGCGGCGCTCCAGCCTGCTGATCACCGGCGTGGGCTTTATCTCGTCCTGGCCGACAACGCGCATCTGCGGCATTTCGGCGATGCGCTGCGAGATCAGCCGCCAGCGATCGCTGCCGCCCGACGGCCGCCCCGTGCGATCGAAGACATGCATGCGCTCGGCCAGCCGCATCACCGTGTCGCGGAAGGCAGGATCGATCTCGAGGTCGCGCTCGGCGCGTTCCCGGTCGCGCTCGTTCATCAGGCCAAGCACATAGTCGCCGGCACGCGCAACGCGATCGCTTTCACTGGCCATCGGCTTCTCCTTGCTACCAGTGTGGTGGTCTGGTTATCGGCACATCAGGCGCCGACTGTTCCTCCAGCGCCATGAAGCGCTCGGTCAGGGCATCGAGCTTGCGCTGCATGCGCTCGATCACCTGCCACTGCTCGGCGATCTGGCCCGACAGTTCCTCGATGGTCTTTTCCTGTTCAGTGGCACGGATTTCCAGCGTCGTCAGCCGGTCGGCAGGCATGATCATCTAAAAAATCCTTCGGTCCTGGCGTACACGGTTGCAGAATGCTGCGGACATTGAACCTTGTATATTAGTGAATGCGAAGGTCTCCGGCCACGTTCGAAATTGACAATCGCACCGGGATTTGTCGAGAGTGGTCACTGCGCCGCCAATTGGCACAGACGGGGCATCATGCTAGGCGTTTTGACCAAGCGATAAAAAAATAAGAGTGGGACAGGCTGCATGGCGCAAGCCGCAATCGAACTGATCGGCATCAACAAGAGTTTTGGCGCCGTTCGCGCCAATCGCGACATCAATCTGGAGATCGCGCGCGGCACCATCCACGGCATTGTCGGCGAGAACGGCGCCGGCAAGTCGACGCTGATGTCGATCCTCTACGGCTTCTACCAGGCCGATAGCGGCGAGATCCGCGTCGGCGGCAAGCCGGCGTCGATCAAGACGTCCAACGACGCCATCGCGCTCGGCATCGGCATGGTGCACCAGCACTTCATGCTGGTCGACAATTTCACCGTGCTGGAAAACATAATCCTGGGCGCCGAGAGCGACGCGCTCTTGAAGAAGAGCATCGCCAAGGCGCGCTCCGAACTCGAACGCCTGGAACGCGAATACGGGCTGGAGGTCGACCCCGACGCGATCATCGAGGAACTGCCGGTCGGCCTGCAGCAGCGTGTGGAAATCCTCAAGGCGCTCTATCGCGGCGCCGAGATACTGATCCTCGACGAGCCGACGGGCGTTTTGACGCCGGCCGAGGCCGACCATTTGTTCCGCATCCTCAAGCAATTGAAGGAGCAGGGAAAAACGGTGGTGCTGATCACCCACAAGCTGCGCGAGATCATGGCCATCACCGACAATGTCTCGGTCATGCGCCAGGGCACGATGGTGGCGACGCGCGAGACCTCCAAGACGACGGTGGGGGAACTCGCCGAGCTGATGGTCGGGCGGCGCGTGCTGCTGCGGGTCGAAAAGGGCGAGGCGGAAGCCGGCGCCGTCAAGCTCGCGGTCAAGAACCTGACGGTGAAGGATTCCCGCGGCGTCACCATGGTCGACGACATCTCCTTCGATATCAAAGCCGGCGAGATCGTCGGCATTGCCGGTGTGGCCGGCAACGGCCAGTCCGAACTGCTGGAGGCGATTTCCGGCATCAGGCATGCCGTGTCAGGCTCGGTCATGCTCGACGGCAAACCGATCGACTTGACGGGCAAGGCCGATCCCGGCGAATTGCGCGATCGGGGCCTGGCGCATGTGCCGGAGGATCGCCACCATGTCGGGCTGGTGCTGGCCTTCGAGGAGAACGAGAATTCGATCCTCGGCTATCATGACGACCCGCGCTACCTCAAAGGGCCGTTCCTCAACATCGATGCGATCATGGCCGACGCCAAGGACAAGATCGAGAAATACGACATCCGGCCCGGCAATCCGCGCCTGAAGACGGCCAATTTCTCCGGCGGCAACCAACAGAAGATCGTGCTGGCGCGGGAAATGGAACAAGACCCCGGTGTTCTCATCGTCGGCCAGCCGACGCGCGGCGTCGATGTCGGCGCCATCGAATTCATCCACAAGCGGCTGATCGCCATGCGCGACCAGGGCAAGGCGGTGCTGGTGGTGTCGGTCGAACTCGACGAGATCCGCTCGCTGTCCGACCGCATCCTGGTGATGTTTGCCGGCCGCATCGTCGGCGAGCGCGGCCCCGAGGCCACCGAAGGCGAGCTTGGCCTGCTGATGGCGGGTGTCGAGCGCCAGGAGGCGGCGCAATGAGCACGCCTTACGCCAAATTGCCCGCCTGGGCCGATTATGGGCTGATCCCGCTGATCAACCTGTCGGTGGCCTTCATTGTTGCCGGTTTCGTCGTCATGCTGGTGGGCGAAAACCCGTTCCGCGCCGCGGTCATCCTCGTCGAAGGGGCCTTCGGCAAGGGAACCGGCATTGCCTTCACCCTGTTTTATGCCACCACCTTCATCTTCACCGGCCTGTCGGTTGCGGTGGCCGCGCATTGCGGCCTGTTCAACATCGGCACCGAGGGCCAGGCCTATATTGCCGGCCTTGGCGTTGGCGTGGTCTGCCTCGCCTTCGACAGTGTGTTGCCATGGTGGCTGACTTTTCCGCTGGCGATCGCAGCCGGGGCCGCGGTCGGCGCGTTGTGGGCGCTGATCCCGGCCTATCTGCAGGCCAAGCGCGGCTCGCACATCGTCATCACCACGATCATGTTCAACTTCATCGCCGCCTCGATCATGGTCTACCTCCTGGTCGGGCCATTGAAGCCGGCTACCTCGCAGGCGCCGCAGACGCGAAACTTCCTTGCCGGGGCGGAGCTGCCCAAGCTCAACTGGATCATCGAACTGTTCGGCGCCAAGATACGCTCGGCACCGTTCAACATCTGCTTCCTGCTGGCGCTGGTGATGGCCTTCCTGGTCTGGCTGCTGATCTGGCGCACCAAGCTCGGCTACGAGATGCGCACCTACGGCCACAGCCCGAAAGCGGCGCGCTATGCCGGCATTTCGGAGACGCGCATCATCATCATCGCGATGATGATCTCGGGCGCGCTGGCCGGTATGATGACACTGAACCCGGTGATGGGCGACCAGCACAATGTGGCGATCGACTTCGTCTCCGGCGCCGGCTTCGTCGGCATCGCCGTGGCGCTGATGGGCCGCCTGCATCCGGTCGGCATCGTGCTGGCGGCGATCCTGTTCGGCATGCTCTACCAGGGCGGCGCCGAACTTGCCTTCGAGATGCCGGCGATTTCCCGCGACATGATCGTCATCATCCAGGGCCTGGTCATTCTGTTTGCCGGTGCGCTGGAGCACATGTTCCGGCCCTACGTCCAGGCGCTGTTCGCTTCGTTCAGTCCAAGGTCGGTCGGCATGGAAGCGGTCAAAGGGAAGGGCGCCTGAGATGGATGTGTTCATCGCCATCGTGCAGATACTCGACTCGACGATCCGCCTGTCGGTGCCGCTGCTGCTTGCCTGCCTTGCCGGCCTCTATTCCGAACGCGCTGGCGTCTTCGATATCGGGCTGGAAGGCAAGATGCTGGTCGGCGCGTTCGCCGGTGCGGCCGCAGCTTCGGTGTTCCATTCGGCCTTCCTCGGTCTCGGCATGGCGATCGTGATGTCGGTCGCCTTTGCCCTGGTGCACGGCTTCGCCTCGATCACCCACCGCGGCAACCAGATCGTCTCCGGCGTGGCAATCAACTTCGTCGCCGCCGGCTCGACCATCATTCTGGGCCAGGCCTGGTTCCAGCAAGGCGGGCGCACGCCGGCGCTGCAGCCGGGCGAGCGCTTCGAGGCCATCACTCTGCCAGGTGCTGCCGCCATCCACGACGTGCCGATCATCGGACCGATCTATTCCGAGCTTTTGTCCGGGCATTCGATCCTGGTCTATCTCGCTTTCGCCATGGTGCCGTTCACCTGGTGGGTGCTGTTTCGGACCCGCTTTGGGCTCAGGCTGCGCGCTGTCGGCGAGAACCCGGCCGCCGTCGACACCGCCGGCATCTCGGTCGCGTGGCTGCGCTACCGGGCGCTCATCTGCACCGGTATCCTCACCGGCATCGCCGGCGCCTATCTGTCGATGGTGCAGAATGGCGGCTTCGTAAAGGATATGACCGCCGGCAAGGGCTACATCGCGCTGGCGGCGCTGATCTTCGCCAAATGGCGGCCGGTCAACGCCATGTTCGCCTGCCTTCTGTTCGGCTTCCTCGACGCGGCGGCGATCCGCCTGCAGGGCTCGCCGCTGCCGCTCATCGGCAAGGTGCCGGTCCAGTTCATGCAGGCCCTGCCCTATGTGCTGACCGTGATCCTGCTGGCCGGCTTCATCGGCAAGGCGATCCCGCCACGCGCCGGCGGCGTGCCCTATGTAAAGGAACGGTGATCCAAGTACGCTAGTCCGAGACCGCTGAGCCGAACCTGCGGCTCGGCGCTTGAAAGGCGCCAGGAAACGCAAAGCGCCGGGTTTTGACCATGATCGTCGGAGAGAACACCTGAATGTCGCATGATCTGTTCGAAGCCGCGCAGGAGGCCATGGCCAAGGCCTATGCGCCCTACTCGAAGTTTCCGGTGGGGGCGGCGTTGCGCACCGAGGACGGCCGTGTCTTTACCGGCGCCAACATCGAGGTCGCGTCCTATCCGGAAGGCTGGTGCGCCGAGACCACGGCGCTCGGCCATTACATCATGGGCGGCGGCGGCAAGATCGTGGAAATCGCCGTCATTGCCTCGCGCATGGCCAAGTGCTCGCCCTGCGGCGGCTGCCGGCAAAGGCTGGCGGAGTTCTGCCGGCCGGATACGAAACTCTACCTCTGCGACAATAGCGGCGTGGTCGAGACCGTGACCATGGGCGACATGCTGCCCTACGGATTCCGTGGCGACATTTTGAAATGAAGATTGGCTGACATGAAAGAAGCTCTGGACCATCTTGTCGAGAAGCTGGACGGGTTGGCGCCCACCACCGCCATGGTGCTGGGGTCGGGCCTTGGCGGGCTTGTCGACCAGGTCGAAAATGCCGTGCGCGTTTCCTATGCGGACTTGCCGGGTTTCCCCAGAAGCGGGGTTACCGGCCATGCCGGCGAGGTGGTGGCGGGGCTGTTTGCCGGCACGCCGGTGCTGATGCTGTCGGGCCGCGCCCACTATTACGAGCACGGCGTTGCCGCGGCGATGCGGCCGGCGCTGGAAGTGCTTGCCGGCATCGGCATCACCAAGCTGATCCTCACCAATGCTGCCGGTTCGGTCGATCCCGACATGCCGCCGGGATCGGTAATGCTGATCACCGACCACATCAATTTCTCCGGCTCCAACCCGCTGATCGGCGAGCCGAGCGATCGCCGCTTCGTCGGCCTGACCGAAGCCTATGATGCCGGTCTGCGCGCGGCCATCGAACGCGCCGCAAAAGCTACGGGAACCAAGCTGCATCAGGGCGTCTACATGTGGTTTTCCGGCCCGTGCTTCGAGACGCCGGCCGAGATCCGCATGGCGCGCATCATGGGCGCCAATGCGGTGGGCATGTCGACCGTGCCGGAGGTCATCCTTGCCCGTTTTCTTGGGGTTCGCGTTGCCGCCTGCTCGGTGATCACCAACCTTGCCGCCGGTATGACCGGGGCGGAGCTGTCGCACCAGGAGACCAAGGACATGGCGCCGATCGGCGGCGCGCGGCTGGCGACGATCCTTGCGCATGTGTTCCAGGACGGGTTGCCGGAGCCGAAGGGCGACGGCGCCTGATGCTTCCGCAGGAAATCATCCGCCGCAAGCGCGACGGCCAGAAACTGTTGGGTGAGGAGATTGCGACCTTCGTTGCCGGCGTGACCTCGGGCAGCGTCTCGGACGGCCAGGTCGGCGCCTTTGCCATGGCGGTGTTCTTCAACGGCATGAGCCGCGATGAGGCGGTGGCGCTGACGCTGGCGATGCGCGATTCCGGCGACGTGCTCGATTGGTCGGACCTGCCGGGTCCGGTCACCGACAAGCATTCGACCGGCGGTGTCGGCGACAATGTCTCGCTGATGCTGGCGCCGATCGTCGCCGCCTGCGGCGCCTATGTGCCGATGATCTCCGGCCGTGGTCTCGGCCACACCGGCGGCACGCTGGACAAGATGGACGCCATCCCGGGCTATGTCAGCCAGCCGGACATCGCGCGCTTCCGCAAGACCGTGCTCGAGACCGGCTGCGCCATCATTGGCCAGACCGCCGATCTCGCGCCCGCCGACCGCCGCCTCTACGCGATCCGCGACGTCACCGGAACGGTGGAATCGGTGCCGCTGATCACCGCCTCGATCCTGTCGAAGAAGCTGGCGGCAGGCCTGCAGTCGCTGGTGCTCGACGTCAAGGTCGGCAATGGCGCCTTCATGGAGAAGTCGCGCGACGCGACCGCACTGGCCAACAGCCTGGTCGAGGTCGCCAATGGCGCCGGCCTGAAGGCCTCGGCGCTGGTCACCGGCATGAACGAGCCGTTGGCGTCGGCAGCCGGCAACGCGGTCGAGGTGCGCAACGCCGTCGACTTCCTCACCGGACGTTTCCGCGACAAGCGGCTGGAGGACGTGACGCTGGCGCTGGCCGCCGAGATGCTGCAATCGGCGGGGTTGGTATCGTCGCAGCAGGACGGTCTCAGGCGCGCGACCGAGACGCTGGCCGGTGGCCGCGCGGCGGCCGCCTTCGGCCGCATGGTCGCAGCCCTTGGCGGTCCCGCCGATTTCGTCGAGAAGCCAGAGAAATACCTGCCCAAGGCGGCAGTGGAGTTTCCCGTCAAGGCGAACGGCAATGGTTTTGTCACCGGCATTGCGACACGCGATATCGGCCTTGCCGTGGTAGGGCTCGGTGGCGGGCGGACGCGGCCGGACGACAGGATCGATCATGCGGTCGGCATCACCAGGCTGCTGCCGCTCGGCGCCGAGGTGCGGGCGGGCGAGCCGCTGGCGCTGGTCCATGCCCGGACGGAAGCGGAGGCCGAAGCGGCCGCGGCTGCCATACTCTCGGCCTATACAGTTGGGGGTTCAAAGCCGGCCGCCGACAAGACCGTCATCCGGCGGGTGCTGGCGCGCGGGTAGCCGCGACGCGCTACTGCACGAGCAGCAAGGTGCCGTTTTCGACCTGGTATTTTGCCAGCCGCTGCAAAAAGCTCATTCCGATCAGGTTGGTGCGAAGCGCCCTGTCGTCGAGGACGACGGCCTGGATGTTATCGATGCTGATCTTGCCGATCTGCAGGCGATCGATGTTGACCACGGCGGCCCTGATCGCGCCGTTGGCGGTGTTGACCTGATGGCTGAAATCCGACGGGCTGAGCGAGATGCCGATGCGGCGCGCCGTCGAGGCGTTGATGGCGACCAAAGTGGCGCCGGTGTCGATCATGCCGTCGACCTGGCGCCCGTTGAGCTTGAAGGCCGAGGTGAAATGGCCGCGCTCGTCAGCCGCCACCGTGACCTTGCGGCCGGTGGGCAGGGGTGCGGCCGGTTTGTCGGGAACCGAGACGAGGTTCAGCTCGGGCTGCGGTTCGGCGGCCGGCTTGCTGGCGACGGTCGACTTCAGCAGGCCGTCGAGGATCTGCGGGTTCTGCTGGTAGACGATCGGGATTGACGCCGATGTTCCGGCGAAAACGCCCAGAATGAGAAGCTTGCGCAGCATGAATGGACCTTCGTGAAGGCCCATTCTCGCGCGTCCATGGTGTTTGCCGCTTTAATGTCGGCCCGAAACCGCGGCTTTGCGTAAACGGTTGGTAAACGACGGAATGTCAGCTGGCTTTGCCAGCCGTCGTCATTTGGTCCCGTACATGCGGTCGCCGGCGTCGCCGAGGCCGGGCATGATGTAGCCCTTCTCGTTGAGCTGGCGGTCGATGGAGGCGGTGAAGACCGGGACATCCGGATGCGCCTTGGTGAAGCGCTCGATGCCTTCGGGCGCCGCCAGCAGGCAGAGGAAGCGGATGTTGGTGGCGCCGCGCCCTTTCAGCTTGTCGATGGCCGCGATGGCCGAATTGGCGGTGGCCAGCATCGGGTCGACGACGATCACCAGCCGGTCGGCGAGATCGCTCGGGGCCTTGAAGAAATATTCCACCGCCTCCAGCGTTTCGTGGTCGCGGTAGAGGCCGATATGGGCGACGCGCGCCGCCGGCACCAGGTCGAGCAGGCCTTCGAGCAGGCCGTTGCCGGCGCGCAGCACCGAGGCGAAGACCAGCTTCTTGCCCTCCAGCGTCGGTGCCTCCATGGTCTCGATCGGCGTCTCGATGGTGGTCGTCGTCAGTTCGAGGTTGCGGGTGACCTCGTAGCCGAGCAGCAGCGAGATCTCGCGCAGCAGCCGCCGGAAGCCGGCAGTCGACGTCTCCTTCTTGCGCATGATGGTCAGCTTGTGCTGGACAAGCGGGTGGTCGACGACGGTGACGCCCTGCATGGGTTGCTCCGAGCTGGGTGGTGAATGGTGAATAGTGAATAGTGAATGGTAAGCCGGTTTGCGAGTCTTTTGCGAGTTGTCCAACGGCGATGCTTGAGGGGCACGTCCAGCCCCCGACCATTCACCATTCACCATTCACTTCTTCGCATCGAGCCGTGCCAGCAATGCGCTCTTCGTCTTCCTGTCGACGAAAGCCGCCTCGATCGCCGTTCGCGTGACGGCGGTCAGTGCCTTTTCGTTCATGGCGAAATGTTCGGCGGCAACGTCGTATTCGCGCTTCAGCGAGGTCCAGAAATAGGGCGGATCGTCGGAGTTGAGCGTCACCTTGCAGCCGGCTGCCTGCAGCGCGGGGAGGGGGTGGTCGGCGAAACTGTCGTAGACTTTGAGCGCGATGTTGGAGCCGGGGCAGCATTCCAGCACCACGCCTTCGTCGGCGATGCGCCTGACAAGGTCGGGGTTTTCGATGGCGCGCACGCCATGGCCGATGCGCGAGGGGCGGATGTGGTCGAGGGCGGCCTGCACGGTCTCCCAGCCGGTCAGTTCGCCGGCATGGATGGTGATGCCGAGGCCGGCTTCCCGGGCGATCTCGAAAGCCCTGACATAATCCTCCATCTCGCCCATGCGCTCGTCGCCGGCGACGCCGAAGCCGGTGACCAGAGGATTGCCGCAGCGCGCCGCAAAGCGGGCCGCCTTTTCGATCGATTCGACGCCGACATGACGCACGCCGGTGACGATCATGCGGCCCTCAATGCCGGTCTTGGCCTTGGCGCGCAGCATGCCTTCGCCGAGCGCGTCGGTATAGGCCTTGGGCGACAGCCCGGCCCTGACGGCATGGTCCGGCGAGGTGAAGACTTCGGAATAGATGGCGCCGTCGCGGGCAAGGCTGGTCAGATAATGGTCGGCGAGGCGGGCATAATCCTCCTCTGTGCGGAACAGGTCGGCGGAAAAATCGTAAGCCGCGAGGAAAGAGGTAAAGTCGTGCCAGACGAAGGAACCGTTCTGGATATAGAGCGAGGCGTCCTTGCCGTATTTCTGCGCCTGGCGGATGACGAGCTCTGGCGCCGCTGCCCCTTCAATGTGGCAGTGCAGTTCTGCTTTCAAAGGCATTCAAACATCCCGTCGGTCAGTCCAGGTCTTGAAAACCCGCCACCTGGAAGCGCGGCTGAACACCGCGCCTTAAACAATAGCGCCCGCACCATCGATCGGCTATGGTCCCGCCGGTTTTATGACGGATGAAAATAATGTCAGTTGAGAGAACCACGGCCGCGGGCGGCATGGAAACCTCCTATGGTTTCAGGAGCGTAGGGCCAGGCGACAAGCAGCCCTTGGTCAACGACGTTTTCCACAAGGTGGCGAGCCGCTACGACCTGATGAACGACCTGATGTCGGCCGGACTGCACCGGCTGTGGAAGGATGCCATGGTGACATGGCTCAACCCACCGAAACGTCCGGGCTGGAAAGTGCTCGACGTGGCCGGTGGCACCGGCGACATCGCCTTCCGCATCGTCGACGCCAGCCATGGCAACGCACATGCCACGGTGCTCGATATCAACGGCTCGATGCTGAGTGTCGGCCGCGACCGGGCCGAGAAAAAGGGCCTGTCCGGCAATACCGATTTCGTCGAGGCCAATGCGGAAGAATTGCCTTTCGCCGACGGCACATTCGACGCCTACACCATCGCCTTCGGCATCCGCAACGTGCCGCGCATCGATGTGGCGCTGACCGAGGCCTTCCGCGTGCTGAAGCCCGGTGGCCGCTTTTTGTGCCTGGAATTTTCCGAGGTCGAGATGCCGCTGCTCGACAAGGTCTACGAGGCCTGGTCGTTCAATGCCATTCCGCAGATCGGCAAGATGGTGACCGGCGACGGCGAGCCCTATTCCTATCTGGTCGAATCGATCCGCAAATTTCCCAACCAGGCGAACTTTGCTGCCATGATCACCCGCGCAGGCTTCGATCGCGCCTCCTTCCGCAACTATTCCGGCGGCATTGCCGCCCTGCATTCGGGCTGGAAGCTTTGAGGCAGGCAAGCTTGAAGCAAGACGCTTTGCAGCGGGTCGGGTCATGAGCAGCGTCGGCGCCGCCTTTCGGCTCGTACGGGCCGGCTGGGTGCTGGTCCGTGAAGGCGTGATCGCGGCACTTCCGGGCGACGAACTCGCCGGCCTGCCGAAATTCGGCTGGCGCATGGCCAGGCTGTTCACCCGCCGCCGCGCGCTCGCCTATCAACGCAGCGACCGGCTGGCCAAGGCTGTGGTCCGGCTCGGGCCCTCCTATGTCAAGCTCGGCCAGTTCCTGGCGACGCGGCCCGACGTCGTCGGCAACGACATGGCGCTCGACCTTGCCATGCTGCAGGACAAGATGCACACCTTCCCGCAGGCTGAGGCCGTGGCGGCGATCGAGGGCTCGCTCGGGCGCAAGATCGGCGAGCTCTACACCGAGTTCGGCGATCCGGTCGCAGCGGCCTCCATCGCCCAGGTTCACCCCGCAGTAGCCATCCACGATGGCACGGCCACCACGGTGGCGGTGAAGGTGATCCGGCCGGGCGTGCGCCGCCGCTTCTTCCAGGATCTAGAAAGCTATTTTCTCGCCGCCCGCCTGCAGGAGAAATACATCCCGTCATCGCGCCGGCTGCGGCCGGTCGAGGTGACGGAGACGCTAGCGCAGACCACCAAAGTCGAGATGGATCTCAGACTAGAGGCGGCAGCGCTTTCGGAGCTTGGCGAGAACACCAAGGACGATCCAGGCTTCCGCGTGCCGTCGGTCGACTGGGAGCGCACCGGCCGCGACGTGCTGACCATGGAATGGGTCGACGGCATCAAGATGAACGACCTGGCCGGCCTCGCGGCGGCGGGCCACGATCTCAAGGCGATCGCCACCAATCTGATCCAGTCGTTTCTGCGCCACACGCTGCGCGACGGCTTCTTCCATGCCGACATGCATCCGGGCAATCTGTTCGTCGAGGCCAATGGCGATATCGTCGCCGTCGATCTGGGCATTGCCGGGCGGCTCGGCAAGAAGGAGCGCCGGTTCCTCGCCGAAATCCTCTACGGCTTCATCACCCGCGACTATCTGCGTGTCGCCGAGGTGCATTTCGAGGCCGGCTATGTGCCGCGCCAGCACAATGTCGCAGCCTTCGCCCAGGCGATCCGCGCCATCGGCGAGCCGATCCATGGCCAGCCGGCCGAGACCATCTCGATGGCCAAGCTTTTGACGTTGCTGTTTGAGGTCACCGAACTTTTCGACATGGCGACGCGGCCGGAACTGATCCTGCTGCAGAAGACCATGGTGGTGGTTGAAGGCGTCGCGCGCACGCTCGACCCGGCCTTCAACATGTGGAAGACGGCCGAGCCGGTGGTGGGCGGCTGGATTGCGGGCAATCTGGGGCCTAGCGGCCTGCTCGCCGACGCGCGCGACGGCGCCAAGGCGATGCTGGCGCTCGCCCGCCAGGCGCCAGACCTTGCCGCCCGTACCGAGCGGCTGTCACGCGAGATCGACCTGATGGCCGAGCACGGCCTGCGCTTCGACGAGGCGACATCGCGCGCCATCGGCAAGGCCGAAGCGCGTTACACGCGCTCCGGAAGGCTGGCGCTGTGGGTGATCGCGCTGACGCTGGTCTATATCGCTTGGCGGATTTTCTAGCGCCTAGGCGGAACAGCTTGCCCCGAAATGATTGCATTGCTATCGTTGCAAGCGCGTCGGTCGCTCGGAGTGCAATCATATGGCCAGCATCACCATTCGAAACCTTGACGATGAGGTCAAGGACCTGTTGCGCCGGCTTGCGGCGGAGAATGACCGCTCGATGGAAGAGCAGGCGCGGGTGATGATCCGTGAAGCGGTCGAGGGCCAGCTTGGCCCTTCCGGCCGCATCGACCAGATCGAACAGACGCTGCGCGAACTGGCGAACGCACGCAGCCCGATAGCGCCGACTGCTGCTGCGGCCAGCAAGGTCGCGGCGCGGGGCGGCCTTTCCGGCAAGCGCATCCTGCTGATCATCGGTGGTGGCATTGCCGCCTACAAGGCACTCGACCTGATCCGTCGGCTGCGCGAGCGCGGTGCGGCGGTGCGCGTGGTGATGACATCGGCGGCGCAGGAGTTCGTCACCACGCTGTCGGTCGGGGCGCTGTCGGCCGATCATGTCTTCACCGAACTGTTCGACCGCAAGGACGAGCACGATGTCGGCCATATCAGACTGTCGCGCGAGGCCGACCTTCTGGTGGTGGCGCCCGCTACGGCCGACCTGATGGCCAAGCTCGCCAACGGCCATGCCAACGACCTCGCCTCGACCGTGCTTCTGGCCACCGACAAGAAGGTGCTGATGGCGCCGGCGATGAATCCGAAAATGTGGTCGCATGCCGCGACCCGCCGCAACCGGGCGACGCTCGGCAAGGACGGCATCGCCTTTGTCGGCCCGGCCAAGGGCGAGATGGCGGAAAGCAACGAGGCGGGCGAAGGCCGCATGGCCGAGCCGCTGGAGATCGTCGCGGCGATCGAGGCACTGCTGGACACCAAGCCGAAGCCGCTCTCCGGCCGCAGGATCATCGTCACCTCAGGGCCGACGCATGAGCCGATCGACCCGGTGCGCTACATCGCCAACCGCTCGTCGGGCAAGCAAGGCCATGCGATTGCGGCGGCGCTGGCGAGGCTTGGCGCCGATGTCCAGCTGGTCTCCGGACCGGTCAGCATTGCCGATCCAGCCGGCGTCGCCACGGTGCATGTCGAAACGGCGGCTGAGATGAAAGACGCGGTCGAACAGCTTTTGCCGGCGGACGCCGCGATCTTCGTCGCGGCGGTCGCGGACTGGCGCACCGCCGGCGCCGCTGGCGAGAAGATCAAGAAGGTGGCCGGCGAGGGGCCGCCGGCGCTGCAGATGGTCGAAAACCCCGATATTCTCGCCGGCGTCGGCCATCACAAGCAACGGCCGGGGCTGGTCGTCGGCTTCGCCGCCGAGACGCAGGATTTGATTGCCAATGCCGAGGCCAAGCTGAAGAAGAAGGGCGCCGATCTCATCGTCGCCAACGACGTCTCGCATGAAAGCGGCGTCGGCCCTTCGGGTGTGATGGGCGGCGACCGCAACAAGGTGCGGATCGTTTCGAAAACCGGTGTCGAGGAATGGCCTGAAATGACTAAAGACGAGGTGGCGGCACGGCTCGCCGCGCTCATCGCCGAGCGGCTGAAGACCGTCGTGGTCTGATCGTCGCGGCTCAGCCTTCCTCGAAGAGTTCGATGCAGTTTCCGGAGGGATCCAGAATAACGAGTTGCGAACCGCCAGGGCCGGTCCTCAGCGGGACTCTGATCTTGCAACCGGCAGCTTCGATGCCGGGCAGGCGGGATTTCAAATCCTCGGTGACCAGGACTATTCTGTTCCAGCCCCCGGCCGAAGGTGTCTCGCCCTCGGCGGTGGGCTGCGCGGCCGACGAACGGGGACCGGCAAGCCAGAGCGTCAATGGACCATGCCTGACGATGGCCATTGCCGGCCCATATTGCGCTATCAGTTCGAACTCCAGGATATCTTTATAAAAATCGATTGCTTCCTGAACATCACGGACAAAGTACCGTACGGCGGACATCGGCTCATCCTTGGCGTCGCTCCGGGATCGTCCGCAAACTAGCCAATCCGCAGTCGAGTTCCAACATCTAGTTGGTCGCTTCCCGCAGCCGATCCGTCGCGCCCCAAATCCTCAGCGCCGCCAGGCAGCCGACAATGCCGAGCGGCACGAAGGCGAGGAACAGCCAGCCGGCGACGCTGGCCGCGGCATCGCGGTTGAGCCCCGCGGAGAAGCCGCTGGCATTGGCGATGATGCCGGCGACGGCGGCGCCCACGGCGTAGCCGATACGCTGCATGGTCGGCACTGCGGCCGAGGCAATCGTCTGCTCGCCCTCGCGGGCCGAGGCGACGATGATCCGCGTCAGGAACGGCCAGGTGACGCCGAACCCGCCGCCTTGCAGCAGGGCGCAGACCAGGATCAGGGGGATCGACCCCGACGGGATCGACCAGGCGAAACCGGCGAGGCCAGATGCAATCATCAGCGCGCCGATGACGATGATCTGCCGCTCACGCTCCAGCGGCGCGTTGGCGACGACAATCGACAGGATCGACCAGGCGATCGATTCGGCGGCGATGATGTAGCCGGTGGTCAGGATCGGGATGCCGTGCAGCGTGGTCAGAAGCAGCGGCCCGTAGATCGAGAAGGAGACCGTCGCCACCGAAAAGGCGGCGACCACGGTCATGCCGCTACCGACCGGCGAGCGCCACGAAAACAGCTGCGAGGGAAACAGCCGCGAGCGCGGCTTCATGGCGTCGACGAAGACGAACAGCGCCAGGCCGGCGAGGCCGAGCACGAGCAGCAGCGACGAGCGCAGCAAGGCGACATCGACGCCGGCGGTGGCGATCAAAATGACGGCGGTGGCGAGACAGCCAAGCGCGGCATAGGGGAAGGGCGGCGAGGTGCCGGCAGCGGCTTGCGGTTTCGTCGCTTCCGGCGTGTTCAGGAAGATAAAGCTCGCCAGCGCCATGGCAATGCCGCCCAGTACGAAGACGCCGAAGGCCCAGCGCCAGGACAACAGCTCGACCATGATCGCGCCGAGCATCGGGCCGCTGAAGGCGGCAACGCCCCAGATCGCCGACATGATGCCGAACAGCTGCGGCCAGATGTTGCGGTCGAACAGCCGTTCGACAGAGACGAAGGCCAGCGACACCAGCGCGCCGCCGCCCAGTCCCTCGACCAGCCGGCCGGCAAGAAACACCGGCATGGATGGCGCGGTGGCGCAGACCAGCGCGCCCGCGGCATAGAGCAGAGCGGCGACCGTGACGTTGGAGCGGAGCGCGACATAGCTGACCAGGCGGCCTGCGGCAGCGCCGGCGACGATGGCGCCGAGCTCATAGACCGCCAGCGACCATCCGACGAACTGCACGCCGGCGATATCGCCGACCATGGCCGGCATCACCGTCGCCACCATCGTTTCGTTGGTGGCGTGCAGCAGGATGCCGAGGCTTATGAAGCAGAAGCGCGCGAGGTCGCCGCTTGCCCACAATGCCTGCCAGTCGACTTTGTTGCCGGTGATTTCAGTCATTCTTTTTACCCTGCCTTTGCATATAGCGGTGCCGGCGCATGGCACCAGAAGCCAGTGGGGATTTCCGGCGGGGCCATGCGCGTTGTCTCAGTCAGGGCAGGCTTCTAGAACCTCAAGTGCAGTTGAGTTCAAGCGGGTTTTTTGTCGAGATGCCACGAAGCGGCGGGTGGCTCCTTCTGCTGCTCAATTCTCGGTGCTGCGCAGCTGGAACTGGCCGACGCCGATGGCGATGTTGACGCCCGTCTGCGTCTGCAGGCTGAGCGGCTGCAGCGTGAAGGCCTGCGAGGAGCCGCCGACCAGGAGATTGGCGCCGGCGCCGACCGCCGCCGTCACTTCGGCGCTGGCGCCGACATAGTCGCCGGCCAGTGCACCCGGCGCATAGATGTTCTTCAGCGGCGTCAGCACCAGCCATTGCATGACCGTCTGCTTGGTGGTGCCGATATCGAGCCCGTATTTGTTGATGGCGCCGAAATAGGCTTCCGGCGAAAAGCTTTTGTCGGCCGGCGTGAAGGTGCAGCTCAGATCCTTGCTGGAGCCGAAGATGAAGCCGGTGCCGCCGCCGATGGCGCATTCGAGCACGCCGAGTTCGATGCCCTGATCCTGCGCCCGGGCCTGCCCCGTCCAGGCAATGGCGACGATGGCGGCGGCAATGATCGTCTTGAGCACGGCGGTTCCCCCCAAAAAAGCATGCGGCGCGAAACAGTATCCTGTTCCGCGCCGCACGTAGAGGGATCAGTCGATGCTTATTTGCCGATGCTTACTTGAACGAGTGGATCAGCTCCAGCGAGGTCACGGCGACCGCCACGTTGACGCCGGTCTGTGCCTGCACGCTGAGCGGCTCGAGCACAAAGGCGCCGTCCAGCCCGCCGACCAGCAGGTTGGCGCCGCCGCCGGTCACGACGCTGGCCTCGGCATTGACGCCGTAATAATGGCCGGCAAGATCGCCCTCGTCATGGCCGCGGGTGGCGGCCAGAACCGCCCACACCAGCTGGCCCTGATGGGTCTGGCCGACATCCACGCCCAGCTTGGAGATCATCCCCGTGTACTGCTCGGCCGGCCCATGATGATAGGGGCGGAATGTGCAGGCGACGCCCTTGTTCGAAGTGACAACGTAGCCGACGCCGCCATCTATGGTGCAATCGAGCGTGCCCAGCCGAAGCGTGCCGGCGTTGACGGGCGTGGCAAGGGCGGTGGCGGCGAGTGCCGCAGCACAGATGATTTTCTTGATCATGGGTCAGTCCTTTCAGAAATTGCCTTCAACAACGGTTGAATGGCCCGGAGCGTTCCGCTGAAAACTTGGCGCGATCAAGGCAAGGGTTAACGCTTTGTCCTCGGTGGTTAAGATTGGGTGATGGCGTGTCGGCCAGAGCTCAGTGGCGCCACAGGCGCCCAAGCGCCGACCAGGCCTTGTCCAGTGGGCCTTTGCTGCTGCACGGCTCGCCTTGCGGCGACCTGCACAGGGAAGTGAACACTGTCGGATAAAACGTTCCGAACCGGCTGGGTTATCAGCCGGCGGTGGCGCCTGACGTGCGCGACAGGCCGTCCTTGGCCGGCTGGTAGGTCGGGTCGAGATGGACGGCTTCGCGATAGGCTTTCGACGCTTTGACCTTGTCGCCGCGGCGCTCGTAGATCAGCGCCTGATTGGACCAGGCCTCGGCGTTCTTGCCGTCGAGCTTGATGGCCATGTTGAAGTCGGAGAAAGCGTTGTCCTCGTCGTTCATGGCGAGATAGGACAGGCCGCGGCCGTTATAGGGTTCGGCGGCATCCGGCGCCAGCGAGATGGCGGTCGAGAAGTCCTCGATGGCAAACTTGTGCTGGCCCTGGCTCTGATAGATCAGGCCGCGATTGTGGTAGGCGCGGGCATCGGTCGTGTCGAGCTGGATCGCCTTCTGGAAATCGTTGAAGGCCTGCTGCGTCTGGCCGGCCTTGCGATAAAGGTTGCCGCGGCCGATATAGGCGGCGTCATAATTGCCATTGATCTGGATCGAGCGATTGTAGTCAGCGAGGGCGGCGGCCTGGTTGCCGAGGAAGCGCTGGATCAGCGCCCGGTTCGAATAGGCCTGGTAGAAATTCGGGTTGAGCTGGATGGCGGTGTCGAAATCCTTCAGCGCCGCCTGGTACTGGCCGCCGCGGCCATAGGCCGAGCCGCGCACATTGTAGCCTTCCGGATCCTGCGGATTGCGTTGGATGACCGCCGACAGCGAGGAGATGTTCTCGGTCGAGCCTTGCGCCTTGTCGATGTTGTTGAACTCGCCGGTCGGGACGCTCTGGCAGCCGGCAAGCACCAGGCCGGAGATCAGGGCTGCCGTCAGGGCGAAACCGCGCATTGTGGTTCTGCGCTCTACGCTGATTGCGTTCATGTCTGCCCTGTCCTCACTTCAGCCGCGTCGCTCAGTCCAGTCCCCCTCCGGGCCGGGTCACAGATTGCCGTAACAAAATCTAGAGCGTCGTTTGCGCGTTCAAGGGAACGCCCTCCAACAAAAAGGCGGCGCTCTAAACAAAAAGGTGGCGGCGATTCCGCATCGCGCCACCTCAAGGTATCCTTCGAAAAGGACGAAAAATTGGCGTCAGAACCGCGGCGGGCGCGGAGCACCACCAGGACCACCGGCGGCGCCGGCAGCGACCGGGCGCGGCGTCATCGGCAGCAGGCCTTCGCGCTGGGCGCGCTTGCGGGCCAGCTTGCGGGCGCGGCGAACGGCTTCGGCCTTTTCACGGGCGCGCTTCTCGGAAGGCTTCTCGTAATGGCCGCGCATCTTCATTTCGCGGAAAATGCCTTCGCGCTGCATCTTCTTCTTGAGAGCGCGAAGCGCCTGATCAACGTTGTTGTCGCGGACGAGTACCTGCACGGGCAATCCTGTCTTTCGGGTTTGATATCAACAGGCAAGCGGCCATAGCCACATGCCTCCGCGGCGATTTACACCACGAATTGTGGCGGCTGATAGCAGAATCAGGCCGCGCTGTCCACACTCGAAATGAAGGACAACCGCCAATTTCCCCTGGTCGCCCCGAGATAGGGCGCCAATTAGGCGCTGGCCAGATGAAGCCGGGCGAAATCCTCGAAGAATTCGCCGTAGTCGCAGGTGATTTCCTCGCCGGCTGATATATCGCGGGTGGCGGTGGCGCCGCCATATTGCGAAAAATCCGTGTTCGGCCGTTCGGCGTGATTCATGAAGCGGCCATTGTCGACCTCATAGACCATGAACCCGGGGCGGTCCGGGCTCGGATAGGCGTAGCGGTCGAGCAATTCCCTGAGATGCGGCGGTGCCGCCTCGTATTTGTCCATCGGGATCAGCCGGTCAAAATCCGGATCGAGCCGCCAGATCGAGGCGCCCTTCCTGATCGGCTCGGCAGCGAACACGCCGACGCCTTCGATTGCGCTCTGGGCGACATAGGTCCTGATCAGCAGCATGTCCGTCCTCGAAGTCCTCTCTCCAAACCGAATCGCCAAATCGCTTGGAAAAAGCAAGTCCGGTTTCGCGCTCTATGGCTGATCGATGCGGGCAATGACCGCGAAATGCTTCACGTCCGGGTGATCGAGATGCCGCCATCGGCAAACAGCGCCGATCCGGTGGTGAAGCTCGACGCGTCCGACGCCAGGAAGAGCGCCGCGCGCGCGATCTCTTCAGGCTCTGCGACGCGCTTCAAGGCATGCAGGTTTTCGACGAAACTACGCGATTCCGGCGTCTTGAATGTTGCCGACGGCGTGTCGGTGCCGCCTGGCATCAGCGCGTTGACCCGCACGCCTTTGGGCCCATATTCAGCGGCCAGTACCTGCGTCAGGCCGATCAGCCCGGCCTTGCTCGCGGCATAGCTGGTCATGCCCGGCATGCCGACGGTGTTGCCGACGAAGGTAGAGGTGAATATCAGCGATCCGCCACCGTGCTCGACCATAGCCGGCACCTGGTATTTCGCGCCGAGAAAGGCACTGGTCAGATTGGCGTCGAGCGTCTCGCGCCAACCCTCGAGCGACAATTCTGAAATCGGACCCATCGTGCCGACGGCGCCGACATTGTTGAAGGCGATATCGAGCCCGCCGAATTTCTCGACGGCCAGCTCGACAAGGGCTTTTGCATAAGCCTCGTCGGTGACGTCGCCGGCCAGCACGACTGCGCTGCCGTCGGCCTCCTCGATCTCAGCGACCAGCGCGTCAAGCTCGGCCTGGCGGCGGGCCGCGACAACGACCTTGGCGCCTTCCTCGGCAAAAAGCTTTGCCGTGGCGCGGCCGATGCCGGAACTGGCGCCGGTGACGATGGCGACCTTGTTGGCGAGTGCGAACATTATCTGCATCCTTTGCTTCGCGCCGGCTTTGCCAGCGATCGGATGCTTGGTCGCAAATCGAAGCAGCGCGAGCCACCCGATACGTGCAAAGGCGACCGGAACTACTGCTTCAGCAGCCATCCCAGACGGTCAAGCGAAAAGGCGTAGCTGATGACGATGAGCGCAACGACGACGATGCTTATGGTGGTGTAGCCGGCCAGATGGAATCCGGCTCCGCCGCCGAACAGAATGACCAGTTCCAGTACCAACCTGAGAGCGCCCGGCACAGGCACCGGCGCGCGGCCCGACCGGCTCGGGTCGTTAGGTACCGCGAAAGTCCCCCATAGCACGGCCGCAATGAGCGGGAGCCCGACGGCGAAGGTCCAGCGCAACCATCCACCGGAGAGGCTCCAGCCCCCCATGCCGAGGCCAAGCAAAGCCGCAAGTTCCAGCAGGAAGCGCAACGTCAGATTCCACCAGGCTTTGCCCATATCCGTCCTCCAGAATCTCGCGATCGCCAATGTGGCCGAACGCAGCCACGGCTGCCAGCCGGGACAGGTCTTTTTCGCCACGGCGCAAAACGGCAAGCGCCGTCGCAAACAGCGCAAGGGTGGAAGCGCCGTTTCGCTAGTGATACACCTCGCGCGCCGGGGCTGAGTGAACACCCTGCCGCCATTTGCGAGGCTGGAACGTTGAAAAAATATTCGGTATTCGCCATCGCCCGCGAGGCCATGCGCGGCCACAAGGGCTGGGAGGAACAATGGTCCTCGCCAGAGCCGAAGAAGGAATATGACGTCATCATCGTCGGCGCCGGTGGCCATGGCCTGGCCACCGCCTACTATCTCGCCACCGTGCACGGCATCACCAATGTCGCGGTGCTGGAAAAGGGCTGGCTCGGCGGCGGCAATACGGGGCGCAACACCACCATCATCCGCTCCAACTATCTCTATGACGAGAGCGCCGGCATTTACGACCATGCGCTGAAGCTGTGGGACGGGCTCTCCCAGGAGCTCAACTACAACGTCATGTATTCGGCGCGCGGCGTCATGATGCTGGCGCATAATGTGCACGACATCCAGGTGCTGAAGCGCCATGTCCACGCCAACAGGCTGAACGGCATCGACAATGAGTGGCTGACGCCGGAGCAGGCGAAGGAATTCTGTCCGCCGCTCAACATTTCCAGGGAGGCGCGCTATCCGGTCGTTGGTGCCGCGTTGCAGCGGCGCGGTGGCACGGCGCGCCACGACGCGGTCGCCTGGGGCTATGCGCGCGGCGCCTCGGCGCGCGGGGTCCACATCATCCAGAATTGCGAGGTCACGGGCGTCAAGCGGGCGGCCAATGGTGCGGTCATGGGCGTCGACACGACACGCGGCTTCATCGGCGCCAAGAAGGTCGGCGTGGTCGCTGCGGGCCATTCCTCGGTCATCATGAACATGGCCGGCGTGCGCATGCCGCTGGAAAGCTATCCGCTGCAGGCGCTGGTGTCGGAGCCGGTCAAGCCGGTGGTGCCGTGCGTGGTGATGTCGAACACCGTGCACGCCTATATCTCGCAGTCCGACAAGGGCGAGCTGGTGATCGGCGCCGGCACCGACCAGTATGTCTCCTATTCGCAGACCGGCGGCCTGCACATTTTGCAGCACACGCTCGATGCCATCTGCGAGATGTTCCCTATCTTCACGCGCATGAAGATGCTGCGCTCGTGGGGCGGCATTGTCGACGTCACGCCCGACCGTTCGCCGATCCTGGCCAAGACGCCGGTGCCCGGCCTCTACGTCAATTGCGGCTGGGGCACGGGCGGCTTCAAGGCAACGCCCGGATCGGGCCATGTCTTTGCGCACACGATCGCCAGGGACGATCCGCATCCGATCAACGCGCCCTTCACCATCGAGCGCTTCCGCACCGGCCGCCTCATTGATGAGGCAGCGGCGGCGGCGGTGGCGCACTGATGATGGCCTTAACGCCACTTGGCCACAGCGAATTTTAGGGAACAAGAAAATGCTTCTCATCCGCTGCCCCTATTGCGAGGAAGAGCGTCCGGAACTCGAGTTCCGCAACGCCGGCGAGGCACACATCGCGCGGTCGGCCAACATGGCGGGCGAGAGCGACGACGATTTCGAAAAGTTCTTCTTCATCCGCTCGAATCCCAAGGGCGTGATTTATGAGCGCTGGCGGCACATCCATGGCTGCGCGCGCTTCTTCAATGCGGTGCGCGACACCGTCAGCGACAAGTTCGTCATGACCTACAAGGCCGGTGAGCCGAAACCTTCGAAGCTGCCGGGAGTGGCCAAATGAGCGGCGCGTTCCGTATCCCGGGCGCCGGCCGCCTCAGCCAGGCGAAAACCGCGCGCTTCAGCTTCGACGGCCAGTCCTATGCCGGCATCGAGGGCGATACGCTGGCCTCGGCGCTGCTGGCCAATGGCGTCCATCTGGTCGGCCGTTCGTTCAAGTACCACCGGCCGCGGGGCTTCCTGTCGGCCGGCGCGGAAGAACCCAATGCGCTGGTCGAGGTCAGGCGCGACGCGGCGCGCAAGGCGCCGAACATCCGCGCCACCGTGCAGGAGCTCTATGACGGGCTCGATGCCAGTTCTCAGAACCGCTGGCCGTCGCTGGCCTTCGACGTCGGCGCCGTCAATGACCTGGCGTCGCCGCTATTTTCCGCCGGCTTTTACTACAAGACCTTTATGTGGCCGAAGGCGGCGTGGAAGAGCCTATACGAGCCGAAGATCCGTGCCGCGGCCGGTCTTGGCATTTCTCCGGACAAGCCCGACCCCGACCATTATTCGTCGCGCTATGCGCATTGCGACGTGCTGGTGCTGGGCGGCGGCGCCGCCGGCATTGCGGCCGCCCTTGCCGCCGCCGAAACCGGTGCCAGCGTGATCCTCGCCGACGAGCAGGCCGATTTCGGCGGCAGCCTGCGCTTCGAGACCGGGGCCAGGATCGACGGTCAGGACGGCTATGCCTGGGCGCAAGCGGCGATAGCGAAACTCAAGGGCATGGACAATGTCCGTGTGCTCTCGCGCACCACTGCCTTTGGGTATTACGCGCAAAATTTCGTCGCGCTTGTCGAGCGTGTCAGCGACCATCGGCAAAACCCGGGCCACGATCTGCCGCGCGAACGGCTGTGGCAGGTCCGCGCCAAGCGCGTGGTGCTGGCGACTGGGTCCATCGAACGCCACATGGTGTTTGCCGACAATGACCGGCCCGGCATCATGCTGGCCTCCGCGGCGCGCGTCTATCTCAACCACTACGGCGTCGCCGTCGGCAAGAATGTCGGCGTCTACACCGCCAATGACTCGGCTTATGCGGCAGCGATCGACCTGAAGAAGGCCGGTGTCAATGTGGCGGCGATCGTCGATCTGCGCGACCATCCGACCGGACCAGTGATCGACGAGGCGCGGGCGCTCGGCATCGAAATCAATTTCGGCCGCGCGGTGATCCGCGCCGGCGGCAAATTGCGCGTGACCTCAATGACCGTGCAGCCAAAGAATGGTGGCGGCGAGCGCACCATCCCGGTCGATGCAATCCTGATGTCGGCCGGCTGGACGCCTTCGGTGCATCTGTTCTCACAATCGCGCGGCAAAGTCGCCTTCAACGACGAGACCAAGCGCTTCGTGCCGGGCAGCTATGCGCAGGACTGCGTCTCGGTCGGCGCCTGCAACGGCACCGACGGCCTGTCGGCGACGATCGACGAAGCCTATGCAGCCGGCGCCAAGGCAGCGAAAGATGCCGGCGTCAAGGACACGGGAGCCAAGACGGCCAAGGGCGCCAAGCCGAAGGTCGACGCCTCTGAAAGCTGGTCGCGCGGTATGCTGGGTGCGGCACCAGGCGCCGGACCGGACAAGACAGTCAAGGCGTTCGTCGATTTCCAGAACGACGTCACCGCCAAGGACATCCGCCAGGCGGTGCATGAAGGCATGCGCTCGATCGAGCACGTCAAGCGCTTCACCACCAATGGCATGGCGACCGACCAGGGCAAGACCTCCAACATGCACGGCCTGGCCATTGCCGCCGAGACGCTGGACAAGCCGATCCCCGAAGTCGGGCTGACCACGTTCCGCGCGCCTTATACGCCGGTGACCTTCGGCGCGATCGTCAGCCATGCACGCGGGCCGTTGTTCGATCCGACACGAAAGACTGCGATCCATCCCTGGGCCGAGGCGCAAGGTGCGGTGTTCGAGGATGTCGGGCAGTGGAAGCGCGCCTGGTATTTCCCCAAGGGCGGCGAGGACATGCACGCGGCGGTCGACCGTGAATGCGTCGCGGTTCGCACCAATGCCGGCCTGTTCGATGCCTCGACGCTGGGCAAGATCGAAGTGGTCGGGCCGGATGCGGCCAGGTTCATGGAGCTGCTGTACACCAATCCGTGGGAGAAGCTGGAGCCGGGCCGCTGCCGATACGGCATCATGCTGCGCGAAGACGGTTTCATCTACGATGACGGCGTCGTCGGCCGACTGGCGCCGGACCGCTTCCATGTGACGACGACGACGGGCGGCGCGCCGCGCGTGATGAACCACATGGAGGATTATCTCCAGACCGAGTTCCCGCATCTCAATGTCTGGCTGACCTCGATCACCGAGCAGTGGGCGGTGATTGCGGTGCAGGGCCCCAAGTCGCGCGACATCATCGTGCCGCTGGTTGAAGGCATCGACATGTCGGATGAGGCGCTGCCGCATATGTCGGTGCGCGAAGGTAAGATCTGCGGCGCGCCGACAAGGCTGTTTCGCATGTCGTTCACCGGCGAGCGCGGCTTCGAAGTCAACGTGCCGACCGATTACGGCCAGGCCGTGTGGGAAGCGCTGTGGGCCGAAGGCCAGAAGCATGGTGCTGCCGCCTATGGCACCGAGGCCATGCACGTGCTGCGCGCCGAAAAGGGCTACATCATCGTTGGCCAGGACACCGACGGCACTGTGACGCCGAACGATGCCGGGCTCGACTGGGCGGTCGGCAAGAAGAAGACCGACTTCGTCGGCATCCGTGGCCTGACACGGCCCGACCTTGTCGCCAAGGGCCGCAAGCAGCTGGTCGGCCTGAAGACCAAGGACCCCAAAGTGGTGCTTGAGGAAGGCGCGCAGATCGTCGCGGATCCCAAGCAGGCGATCCCGATGAAGATGATCGGCCATGTCACGTCGAGCTACTGGTCGGAAAATTGCGGCCGCTCGATTGCGCTGGCACTGGTCGCCGGCGGGCGCGACCGGATGGGCGAGACGCTCTATGTGCCGATGCCGGACGGGGTGATCGAAGTGGAGGTTACCGGCATGGTGTTCTTCGACGAGACGGGAGGGCGCCTCAATGGCTAAGGCTGCTGCGAAAACCAACGCACCCGCACCTTCGGCCGAGCGCCGTCCGGCGCAGGCGGGGCGCAACGTGTCGGCGAAGAACGTCAAGGTCGAGGTGCTGCCGCCGGCGGAGCGTATGTCGCTGCGCGCACCGGAGACTTCCGTCGCCGCGCTGTCGAAGGCGCTCGGACTGACCTTGCCGAAGAGCCCGAAGACCTCGGCGACCAAGGCCGGTCGTACGGCACTGTGGCTCGGGCCGGACGAATGGCTTCTTATCGACGAGGCTGGGAAAGACCCACTCGTCGACTGCGCCAAGGTATCCGCGCTGCATTCGGCGGTCGGCATTTCGCACCGCAACGTCGCCTTCGCCGTCACCGGCGCGGCGGCCGCTGCGGCGATCAATGCCGGCTGTCCGCAGGACCTGTCGCTGGAAGCTTTTCCTGTGGGTGCGGCATCGCGCACCATTCTCGGCAAATGCGAAATCCTGCTGTTGCGCACGGCTGCCGACGCCTTCCGGGTCGAGTGCTGGCGTTCCTTCTCCGACTATGTCTTTACTTTCCTGTCGGAGGCAGCCGGCGACGCGGCGGCGTAGGAACGTTTGCCGCGTCAAGCCGTTCTGCTTCCCTCATCAGGGAGAACATACGATGCCGTCGAAAGCGCTGCCGAAGTCAGCTGGCAAGACGTCCGCCGTGCGCTCGCTCGAACGTGAGCAGCATCACGAGGTGAGTGCCGAAGAGGAACTCGAGGAAGGCCTCGAGGACACGTTCCCAGCCAGCGATCCGGTGTCGATCACCGCGACCGCCATCCCCGGTGCGCCGGCGAGGCCAGGCAAGGCCAAGATCGTGCCGGGACGAAAGACGCGCAAGAATTAATTGTTCAATTACCCCCTGGTTCGCACCGAGGGAAAAATGGGCGGCCGGGATTATCCTGCCGCCCTTAGACGTTGTGCTGTTCGGTGGTCGAGCGCGCGATCAACTTAGAACGTGCTCGGCACGATCCACGGGTTGATCTCGATGCCGAGGCGCGGGCCCTTGGCTTTGACGTCCGACTTTTCGACCGAGCCGGTCACGCCGCAATCGAGCTTGGCATTGGTCTTGGTGTCGACGCAGGTGGCAGCGGGGGCCTGCTTGACCGGATGGTTGCCGTTGGCGGCGAAGGCCGAGCCGGAGAGCGCCAGCACGGTGGCGAGGGCGAGAAGGGTCTTGTTCATGTCAGTCTCCATCGGTCAATTTGTTTTCGTACATGTACGATATAATGTACAGATACGTCCGAGGAGCCGGGTTTTCAAGTCAGAAAAACGTACGCGTACGATAAATTTTTTTGAACCCCGAAAATTGCGGCGTGCTGACACAGGTAAGCCGCTTCGCCGGGCCGTCAATCACGGCATCAGACTATTGAAAAGCCTTGGGAATCAACAGTTGACCGGGGTCTCGGTCAGCGGCGGCACGTCCTGCGTGGTGAGCGAGGCGAGGGTGGAATCGCACATCCGCCTCACGAAAGCCTGCGGATCGCCAAAGGGGTAGAACGGAAAGGTGATCAGCAACGAGATGGTGCCGTGGCCGACTGCCCACAGCATGGTGGCGATGGCGCGCGCATCGCCGTGCAGTTTGCCGGCGGCGACGCAGGCCTCGACCCTCGAGATCAGCGCTTTCATCGCCGGGTTGCCGTCTTCCATGTCCTCATAGCTTCTGCCCTCCGGCAGCTTGGTCTTTTCAGTCATGAAGACGGTGCGGTATTCGTTGGGGTTGCCGAGCCCGAAGGCGGCATACTCGGTCATCACTGCCTTCAGCGCCTCGATCGGGTCGTCGGAGGGATGCGCCTCGATGTTGCGGGCAAGCGTTTCGAACGCATCCTCGGCCAGCGCAAACAGGATGTCCTGCTTGTCGGCGAAGTAGGAATAAACCGACATCGGGGCATAGCCGACCCGGTTGGCCAGCTTGCGGATGGTCAGGCCTTCATAGCCCTCTTCCTTGACGAGCTTGTGGGCTGCGTCGAGCAACTCGGAACGCAGTTCGGCCTTTTGTTTTTCGCGGCGTTTCTGGACGCTCAGCGGCACGTGAGTCGGCCTTCATGTGGTGGGTGTTGGCTAATCATATACGCTGTACGGAAACGAACAAGGGCGCCGCAGGTTCCCCACCGGCAATGGTTACCAAATCTGGGGTTACCAAAAATCTGGGGTTGCCAAATCGGGCCTATCAAATCGCGCCGACGCCGCCATCCACGGCCAGCGTATGGCCGGTCATGAAGGAGTTCGAGGGGTCAGCGGCAAACAGGATGGCGGTCACGACCTCGTCGACTTCGGCCACCCGCTTCATCGGCACGCCGCGTGTCAGTTCGGCGAGCGCCTCGGCTTCCGGCGCGCCGGAGATGCGCACGAAGCTGTCGACCATGGCGGTGCGCGTATGCGCCGGACAGACGGCGTTGATGCGTATGCCCTTGGTGGCGTATTCGGCGGCCGCCGATTTGGTCAGCCCGACGACGCCATGCTTGGCGGCGGCATAGACCGACAGTTTCGGCGCGCCGGCCAGCCCAGCAACCGAGGCGATGTTGACGATGACGCCGCCCTTGGCCGTAGCCTTGAACTGCCGGTCCATCTGCGGAATCTGGTGCTTCATGGCGTAGAAGACGCCGAGCAGGTCGATCTCCAGCACGCGGCGCGCCTCGTCGGAGGCCACTTGCGGCAGGCGCACGAAACTCTGGACGATGCCGGCATTGTTGATGGCGACATCCAGGCGGCCGAATTTGTCCGCCGCCAGTTTCACCAGATCCTCGGACAGTTTTTCGTCCGCTATATTGCCGGCGAGGATGGCCGTCTCGGCCTGCAACGAACCGGCAAGATCGGCCAGCGCCTTTTCGTCGATGTCGGAAAGCACCAGGCGGGCGCCTTCAGCGGCAAAGCCTTTGGCAGCACCGCGGCCGAGGCCGCCGGCGGCACCGGTGATCAGCACGGTCGCTCCGTCAAAACGGCCCATTATGCCTCGCCATTATATCTCACTGTCGGTTCAGGTTCGGTCGATCAGTTTTCCGGCAAGATGCGACAGCAGCTTCACTGCCTCGCCATAAGTCCTTGCCTTTTCGGGATTGGAGGCGTTGCCGTCGAGCGCCCGTTTGTAGACACCCTGGCAGATGGCCGCCAAACGGAAGAATGAGAAGGCGAGGAAGAAGCCCCAATTGTCGATGCCGGCGAGACCGCGTCGCCGGCAATAGGCGGCAATGTACGCTTCCTCGGAAGGCAGGCCAAGGGCGGCGCGGTCGACGCCGCCAAGGCCGCGAAAGCCCGAGGCGTGCGGCAGGCGCCATTGCATGCATTGATAGGCGATGTCGGCGAAGGGGTGGCCGAGAGTCGACAGTTCCCAGTCGAGCAGTGCCAGCACTTTCGGTTCGCCGGTCGCAAAGATTATGTTGTCCAGCCGGTAGTCGCCATGCACGAGGGATATCCGACCGTCATCGGCGGGCATGTGCGCCTCCAACCAGGCAACCAGCCGGTCCATGTCGGCGACCGTGCCGGTCTCCGAGGCGCGGTACTGGCTGGTCCAGCGGCCCAGCTGGCGTTCGAAGTAATTGCCGGGTCTGCCGAAATCGCCGAGTCCGACCGCCTCGACATCGACATCGTGCAGCGCCGCCAGCGTGGCGTTCATGGCATCGTAGATCGCGGCGCGTTCATCGTTGCCGCTGGATTCCGGTACTGCCGGATCCCAGAAGATGCGGCCATCGAGAAACTCCATGACGTAGAACATGCGGCCGATCGGCGAGTCCTCGCCAGACAGATGCAGCATCCTGGGCACCGGTACGTCGGTACCGGCGAGCGCCTTCATCACCGTGAATTCGCGGTCGACCTGGTGCGCCGATTTCAGCAACTGGCCCGGCGGCTTCGCGCGCAGGACATAGCGGCCACTGGCAGCGGTCAGCAGATAGGTCGGGTTCGACTGGCCGGATTTGAATTTTTCAATTGCGGAAAGTCCGGCAAAACCCGGGATGTGAGCCTCCAGATAGGGCGCTAGCGCTGCCTGATCGATCGCGTTGGCGTCACCGCTCATGCGGTCTCCGGCTCACGCTCGATCAGTGTCAGTGTCAGCCAGCGCGCGGTCAGCGCCGGCTTCTTCGAGCCTTCGATCTCGATGGTCACGTCATGCGCCGTCTGCACCCAACCGGACGGCCGGACCTTGACGTCGGCCAGCACGAAACGGGTGCGGATGCGCGAGCCGGTCTTCACCGGCGCCAGGAAACGCAGCGAATCGAAACCGTGATTGACGCCCATCTTGCCCTTCTCCAGCGGCGGCATGGTCTCGAAGGTCATCGCCGAGAGCAGCGACAAAGACAGGAAACCATGCGCGATGGTACCGCCGAACGGCGTCTCGCGCGCGGCGCGCTCGGGATCGCAATGGATGAACTGGTGGTCGTCGGTGGCGTCGGCGAACTGGTCGATCATGGTCTGGGTGACCACGCGCCAAGGGGAAACGCCGACTTCCTTGCCGACGCTGGCCAAAAGCACATCGAGACTGATCGGTTCCACTGCGGTGTCCTCCACTTGCCGCTGGCCGCGGCTCATTTGGCCGCGGCTCATTCCTTGAACAGTGTCAGCCCATGCTGCACCGATTGCCCGCCGTCGATCGGCAGGATGGCGCCGGTGACATAGGAACCGGCACGGCTGCACAAATAGAGTGTTGCGCCGCCAATGTCATCCGCCACGCCGATACGGCCGATGGGGACATGGCTGCCGACATGTTTGGCCTTTTCCTCGGTGCCGGTGGCAAAGGCGGTCATGCGGCTCTGGAAGGGGCCGGGGGCGAAGGCGTTGACGGTGATGCGCCGCGCCGCAAGCTCGATCGCCAGCGTACGCGTCAGATGGTGAACGGCGCCCTTGGACGCGGTGTAGGAATAGGCGTCGTCGGCCAGCGGCTGGGTACCCATCACCGAGCCCAGATTGATAACGCGGGCCGGGTCGGCTTCGCTGGCCGCGGCTTCCAGCAGCGGCAGCAATTCGCGCGTCAGGTGGAAAACGGCGGTGACGTTGACGGCCAGCACCTTGGCCCAGCCATGATAGGGAAAATCCTCCAGCGAGGCGCCCCAGGATATGCCGGCATTGTTGACGAGGATGTGCAGCCGTTCGGTGCGCGTCCTGACCTCGGCGACAAGTGCTGCAATGCCGGCCTCGGTCGAGACATCGCCGGCAAAACCTTCGGCGCGGCCGGAGGCGCCGAGCCCGTTCAACTCGGCCGCGACCTTGATGCAATCCTCGCCCTTGCGCGAGGCGATCATCACGGTGGCGCCGGCCTGAACCAGGGCGGTTGCAACCATGCGGCCGATGCCGGTTGCGGCTCCGGTCACCAGCGCGGTCTTCCCGGTGACTGAGAACAGCTCGTCGAGATAGCTCATCGCAATCCTCCACGCTTTGCCTGGCGCGCGGGCAAAACAGTTCGCGTTGACAAGGCTATCCGAAGTACGGTGATCCTTGCCACTGACAAAATGCCCGGCCTGGATGAAGGGTTAGCGACCGATGAGCGATATGAATCTCGGTATGACCGAGCGGCTGAAGCCGATCCACGCCCGCGTCGCCGCGATGGTGCGCGACGAGATCATGCCGCTCGATCATGAATTTCTGAGCGAGGTCGGTAAAAGCGGCGACCGCTGGGTCCACACCGCGCGGCAGACCGAGATCCTCGAAGGGTTGAAGAATAAGGCCAAGGAGCGCTGCCTGTGGAATTTCTGGCTGACCGGCTCCGAGCGCGGCTATGGGCTGTCGACGGTCGAATACGCCTATCTGGCCGAGGAGATGGGCAAGGCGCATCTCGGCGCCGAGACCTTCAACTGCTCGGCGCCCGATACCGGCAATATGGAGGTGCTGGAGCGCTACGGCTCGGAGGACCACAAGAAGGCGTGGCTGGAGCCGCTGCTCGAGGGCAAGATCCGCTCGGCCTATCTGATGACCGAGCCGGATGTCGCCTCCTCCGATGCCACCAACATCGCCATGCGCTGCGAGCGCCAAGGCGGCGACTACGTGCTGAACGGCGAGAAATGGTGGGCGTCAGGCGCCGGCGATCCGCGCTGCGCCATCTATATCGTCATGGCCCGGACCGGCGGCGAAAGGGAGCCACAGCATCGGCGGCATTCGATGATCCTGGTGCCGTCCGACACCAAGGGGGTGTCCAAGCTTCGGCCGATGCAGGTCTATGGCGATGACGACGCGCCGCATGGCCACATGCATCTTCGCTTCGACAATGTCAGCGTGCCGGCTTCGAACCTGGTCCTCGGCGAGGGAAGGGGGTTCGAGATCGCGCAAGGCAGGCTCGGCCCCGGCCGCATCCACCATTGCATGCGCGCCATCGGCCAGGCCGAGATGGCGCTGGAGATGCTGTGCCAGCGATCCGTCCGTCGCGAGGCGTTCGGCCAGCCCTTGGCGAAACTCGGCGCCAATTTCGACATCATCGCCGAATGCCGCATGGAGATCGAGATGGCACGGCTGCTCTGCCTCAAGGCGGCATGGATGATCGACCAGGGCGATGCCCGCGCCGCGGCCCCCTGGATCAGCCAGATCAAGGTCGTCGCGCCGCGTGTCGCGCTCAAGGTCACCGATGAAGCCGTGCAGATGTTCGGCGCCCAAGGCATCAGCCAGGACACGCCGCTGGCCCGCTCGTGGACGCATCTCAGAACCCTGCGCCTTGCCGACGGGCCGGACGCCGTGCACCGCCGGCAAGTGGCGCGCACCGAACTCCGAAAATACACGCAGGAAAAGGTCTGAGCGCATGAAAGCAATCATCGCCCGCGATTTCGCGCCGCTCGACCAGCTCGTCTATGGCGACTGGCCGGAGCCCGAGGCCAAGGGCAATACGGTCGTCATCGAGGCCGAGGCGATCGGCGTCAACTATCCCGACGGCCTGCTCGTCCAGGGCCTCTACCAGATGAAGCCGCCGCTGCCTTTCGTGCCCGGCATGGAGGTCGCGGGACGGGTGGTCGCGGTCGGGTCAGGGGTGAAGTCGGTCAAGATCGGCGACCGGGTCGCCGCGCTCTCGACCCATGGCAGCTATGCCGAACGGGTGGCTGCCGCCGAACCTTTCGTCATGCCGCTGCCGCCTGATATGCCTGCCACTGATGCCTGCGCCCTGCTGGCCGGCTACGGCACGTCGCATTATGCGCTGAAGCAGCGCGGGGCGCTTGGGGACGGCGAGACGCTGTGCGTGCTGGGTGCGGCCGGCGCCACCGGCATCGCCGCGATCCAGATCGGCAAGGCGCTCGGCGCGCGCGTCATCGGCGTCGCCTCGTCTGAGGAAAAGCGCCGCATTGCCGCCGAAGCCGGCGCCGATATCGCGCTCGGCTACGACAATCTGAAGGGAGCGCTGAAAGAGGTCACCGGCGGCAAGGGCGTCGATGTCGGCTTCGATCCGGTCGGCGGCGAAACCTTCGACGTGCTCGCCCGCTCGATGGCGTGGAACGGCCGGCTGCTGGTCATCGGCTTTGCCTCCGGCGCCATCCCGCAATTCCCGGTCAATCTGGCGCTGGTCAAGGGCTTCTCGGTCGTCGGCGTGTTCTGGGGCGCGTTCACCGCCAAGGAACCGCGGGTCTACGCCGACAACATGAAGGAGCTTGTCGGCTGGTACCTGGCCGGCAAGGTCCGGCCGGTCATCGAAGGCACTTACCCGCTGGCAGATGCAGCCGCCGTGCTGAAGCGCGTGCTCGGCCGCGGTGCTTCCGGCAAGCTCATCCTCCAACCGTAAGGAGCCCCGCCATGGCCATCCCCTCAGACATGAAAGCGCTGCTGCTGACCGGCGACGGCTACACCAGGACACCCAGCGGCAGCGTACTGGAAGCGATGGAGCCCTATCTCACGCCGGGCCGCATCGGCGTGCCGACACCTGCACCGGGCCAGGTGCTGATCAAGGTCAGCCTCGCCTCGATCAACCCGTCCGATGTCGCCTTCATCAAAGGCCAGTATGGCCAACCACGGGCCAAGGGCCAGCCGGCCGGCTTTGAGGGCGTCGGCACAGTGGTTGCCACGGGCGACGAGCCCTATGCCAAAAGCCTGACCGGCAAGCGCATTGCCTTTGCAACCGGCGTCACCAATTGGGGCGCCTGGGCGGATTATGCGGTGGCGGAGGCAGCGGGCTGCATTCCGCTGCTCGACACCGTCCGCGACGAGGATGGCGCGGCGATGATCGTCAATCCGCTGACGGCACTCGCCATGTTCGATATCGTCAGGGAGACGGGCGAAAAGGCCTTCATCATGACCGCCGGCGCCAGCCAGCTCTGCAAGCTGATCGCGGGCCTTGCCAAGGAAGAGGGCTACCGACCGATCGTCACCGTGCGCCGTGATGAACAGATCCCGCTCTTGAAAGAGATCGGCGCTGTCCATGTGCTCAACGAGAAGGCGCCGGATTTCAAGTCGGCACTGCGCGAAGTCATCAAGGCCGAGCAGCCGCGCATTTTCCTCGACGCGGTGACCGGGCCGCTGGCGTCAACCATTTTCGACGCCATGCCGAAGCGAGCGCGCTGGATTATCTATGGTCGGCTCGATCCAGAGACGACTGTCATCCGCGAGCCAGGCCAGATGATCTTCCAGCACAAGCACATTGAGGGGTTCTGGCTGGTCGAATGGATGCGCCAGTTCCGCGACAAGCGCGGCCCGGCGATCATGGAAGCGCAGAAGCGCTTTTCCGACGGACGCTGGTCGACCGATGTGACGGCGGTGCTGCCGCTCGATGAGGCGATGGCGAAGGTTCCGGCGGAACTTGCGAAGCCGAACGGGAAAGTGTTTATCAGGCCGTGACTTTGCCTTCTCCCCGTTCACGGGGAGACGGTGCCCGAAGGGCGGATGAGGGGCGGCGCTGATGTCGGTGATTGGCTTTGCTACTGCTGTCTGTCCAAGGCGATAACCTCGAAACTCCGCGCGGCCCCTCACCTGCCTGCCGGCATCCTCTCCCCGTAAACGGGGCGAGGAGGGCTAATCTCACTCCGCCGGCTCCACATTGGTATACGCGGCCTCTTCCAGTTCGCGCTTCAGCCTGGCTTCCTCATGCGTCTTCGGTGTGACGAAGCGGCCGAGCAGGAGGTAGGCGACCGGGGTCAGGAACAGCGTCGAGACGGTGGCGAGGCCCAGCCCGCCGACGATGACCCAGCCGAGTGCGATGCGCGCCTCGGCACCGGCGCCGGCGGCCAGCACCAGCGGCACGCCGCCGAGAATGGTGCAGATCATCGTCATCATCACCGGCCGCAGGCGGATGATCGAGGCCTGCTCGATCGCTTCGCGCACGCCCAGCCCACGGTCCCGCAGCTGATTGGCGAATTCGACGATGAGGATGCCGTTCTTGGCCATGACGCCGACCAAAAGCACCAGGCCGATCTGGCTGTAGGCGTTGAGGCTGGTGCCGGACAGCAGCAGCGCAAAGATTGCGCAGGCGAGGCCGAGCGGCACCGTCGCCATGATGATGACGGCGCTGACGAAGCTTTCGAACTGGGCGGCAAGCACCAGAAGGATGATCACCAGCGCGAAGCCGAAGATGGTGACCATGGCGCTGTTGGTTTCACCGAGCGTGGCGGCTTCCGCCAGAGGCAGGATGCGGCTGCCCGGCGGCAGCAGCGGCGCGGCGATCTGCTCGGCGACACCGAGCGCATCGCCAAGCGCGAAATTGCCGTTCAGGTTTGAGGTGATGGCGACCGAGGGCTGCTGCTGTTCGCGCGTCAGCGACGGCGGCACGGCACGCTCGGTCAGCGTGGCGATGGTCGACATCGGCACGAAGCGGCCGTCGGCCGTCTTCAGGAAGATGTTTTCGAGATCGGTCGGATCGTTGATCGGGTTGGTGGTCGAGACCAGCTTCACGCCGTAGCTGCGGTCGGCGATGTAGACGTCGACGACATCGTTGCCGTCGAGCATTGCCTGCAGCGTGTTGGCCAAGCCCGTAATGTCGATGCCGAGATCGGAGGCGCGCTCGCGGTCGATGGCAACGGCGAGCTGTGGCTGCGTCGGATCGATGGATAGGCGCGGGTTCTGGAAGCGCTCATCTTTCTGCATCTCGGCGATGATCTTCGTTGCCGCGTCGCCCAGCGCCTTGCGGTCGTTGCCGACCAGCGCGAATTGCAGGCCGTTGCCGGCGCCACGGATGCCGAGGCTGTTGGCCTGCACCGGGAAGATGCGCACGGATGGCACCTGCCGGGTCAGCTGGGTGATCTCGGCCATGATCTCCTGCTGGCTGCGCGCGCGTTTGTCCCACGGCGCCAGCGTCATCACCATGAAGCCTGAGTTATAGGCACCGTTCTGGCCGGCATTTTCGAAGGTCGAGACGATCTCGCCGGAATCGCGCAGCGGCTGGATCAGCCGTTCGATCTTCTGCATCTGCTGCGTGGTGTAGTCGAGGCTGACACCTTGCGGCGCGTTGATGCGCAAAAGCACGACGGCGCGGTCCTCGCTCGGCGTCAATTCCTGGCGGACGGTGCCAAACAGAGCGAAGGCGGTGGCGGCAAACAGCAGCGCGACCAGAAGCACGATCCACGGCGCGCCGAGGCAGGCATGCAGGCCACGTTTGTAGGCTGAATTCAGCGCGCCGCCGATGCGCGCGCCAATGCCATGGCCACCTTCATGGTGGAGCGATGCGCTGGTCAGCATGTGCGAGGCCAGCATCGGACACAGGGTCAGCGCGACCACGCAGGAGAGCAGCACCGACATGGCGAGCACGAAGCCGAATTCGCGGAACAGGCCGCCGGTCTGTCCGGGCAAAAACGAGATCGGCACGAAGACGGCGACCAGGGTCAGCGTCGTGGCGATGACGGCGAAGAACACTTCCTGCGCGCCGAGCACGGCGGCGGCGCGAGGCCCCATGCCTTCATTGCGCCGTCGCACGATGTTTTCGAGCACGACGATGGCGTCGTCGACGACCAGGCCGGTCGCCAGCACCAGGGCCAGCAAGGTCAGGATGTTGATCGAGAAACCGGCGAGATAGATGGCGGCGATGGTGCCGATCATGGCAACCGGCATCGACAGGCCCGGAATCAGCGTCGCGCGCCAGTCGAGCAGGAAGATGTAGATGACGATCAGCACCATGGAGATCGACAGGCCGAGCGCGATCTCGACTTCGTGCACGGCTCCGTTCACGAAGACCGCGTCGTCGCTGGTGATCTTGATCGACATGCCGGTGGGCAGGTTCTCCTGCAGCTTGGCGACGGCCGCCTTCACGCCGGTGGAAATATCCAGCGTGTTCGATTCCGCCTGGCGGATGATGCCGAGGCCGATGCCGGTCTTGCCGTCCGAGCGCAGCGTCGTCTGGCCGATATCGGGGCCGAGCGTGACGGTGGCGACATCGCGGATGCGCGTCGTGCCGCCGATGATGATGTTTTCGAATTCCTCCGGCGTCGTCACATCGGCCGTGGTGCGGACAATGAGATCCTGGTTGGTGGTGGTGATCGAGCCGGCCGGCGAATCGAAAGCAACGGAGGCGAGCGCTGCACGAAGATCGGCAACGGTGAAGCCGAGGCTCGCCAGCTTGTTCTGGTCGACATCGATGCGAAAGATCTTGTCTCGGTCGCCATAGACCTGGACGTCGGCGACGCCGGGCACGGCGGCCAGTTCGTCCTCGATCTGGTCCTGGACAATCACCGTCATATCCTGCACCGACATGCTATCGGAGGTGACGGCCAGCCGCATCACCGGATCGGAATTGGCGTCGGCCTTGACGATGCGCGGCGGATCGGCGGTCTCCGGCATCTGGTTGGCGACGCGGCCGACGGCGTCGCGTACGTCGGAGGCGGCGACGTTGAGGTCGACGCCGTCGTTGAACTCGATGGTGACGCGGCTCGAACCGAAGGACGAGGTCGACGAGATCGATTTGACGCCGGAGACGCGGGCGACCGCGCCCTCGATCGTGTCGGTCAGTTCGCGGTCGACGGTTTCCGCGGCAGCGCCCTCGAAGGCCGTCGACACGGTGACGACGGCACGGTCGACATCGGGCAGTTCGCGGATCTCGACGCCGTAGAAGGCGGCAAGGCCGGCGACCGCAATCAGCGTGTTGAGCACGAAGGCCATGACCGGCCTGCGGATGAAGAGCGCGGTGAAGCCGGTTTCGCTGGCGGTGTTGGCGTTTGCGGTCATGAGCCTTCGGCGGCGTTCGCGGCGCGCTGGTTCTGGCCGGCGATGCGGAGCTCGCCGCCTTCGCTGACGCTCTGCGTGCCCTCGGTCACCACCATGTCGCCGTCCTGGATCTCAGCGTCGATCAGCACCGTCTCGGTGTTGCGCTGGATGATGCGCACGGGAACACGCCTGGCCTTGCCGTTCTCGACCTGCCAGACATAGGCGCCGTCCGAACCCCACAGGATCGCCAGCGGGCTGACGGCCGGATAGGTCTCGCCGGGGAAGCGCATGGTGATGCCGAACGACATGCCGGCGCGCAGCGAATCCGCCGGATTGGCGATCGCCGCCTTGACCAGCAGCGTGCGGCTCTTTTCGTCGATGTGGTTGTCGATGGCCGACACCGTGCCGGTATAGGCTTTGCTCGGATTGGCGATCGGCGTTGCCGACAGCTGCGCGCCGAGCTTGACGGCGGCGGCAAAGCGCTCGGGCACCAGGAACTCGACCAGGATGGAAGAGCGGTCGTCGAGCGTGGCGATCGCCGACTGGCTGGTCACGTAATTGCCGGCCGATATCGGCAGGATGCCAACTGTGCCCGCGATCGGCGCCACGATCGAGCGGCGCTGCAAGGCGAGTTCGGCATCCTGCAGCGCCAGTTTCGCGCCGGCCAGCACCACCTGGGCATCGGCGACGGCGACCGGGGTGGCGGCGTTGGAGGCCCTCAATGACTTCACCCGCTCGAGCTTGTCCTGGGCGTCCTGCAAGGCGAGCTTGGCGCGATCCTGCGAGATCACCTCGGTCTCGGAATCGAGGACGGCGATGATTTGCCCCTTGCTGACCCGGGTGCCGGACTGGACCAGGAATTCAACGAGCCGGCCGGAGCTGTATGGGTTGACCGTCACCGAGGCGTAGGCGCGGCCGGTGCCGATCGCCTGCAGGCGATCGTTGATGGTTGCGGTGGTCGCCGGCAAAGCGACGACGTTAGCCGGGCGGCCGGCGGCGTTGCGGCCGCCTGCCTGTTTCGTCGTGTCGACCGCGCCGGTGGTGGCGGGCGCCGACGCATAGGCCCAGTCGATGCCCCAGCGCGCCAGAACCTCCGGCGCGCCTGGAAAGAAGCGCGCCCAGGCGAGGACAGCCGCGATCAGGATCACAAGCGCAAAAACGATCTGTTTCCAGGCGGCCATCGGCACTCCGGTTGGCAAACGTCTTCCGGTTTCCCCAAGCAAAAAACACGCAGCGACGCACCCGGTACGTGCGAAGCCACGGCAATATCATGGCTTTATGGCAATTCTGCCGCGGCCATGCACATTAAATCTGCGTAACGTAGCGTGCCCGAGGCCGGCGTTGAGGCTGTCAGCGTAGTCCTTCCAGGTCGCGGATGCGCTTGGCGCTATCAGCCTCGAGTTGGCGGGTGACAGCGCCGATCAGCGTCTCGGCGACGACGAACAATGCCGCCGAGGAATCCCACGCCGAAGGCACGGCGGTGCGTCCGGCGATGACATGGCGGGCGAAGCGGGCGATCGGCGACAGCCACTGGTCGGTGAAAAGCACGATCTGCACGCCGCGTTGATGCGCCGTCTCGGCAAAGCGCACCAGGCTGTCCTGGTAGCGCCTTATGTCGAAGATCACCAGCACGTCGCGCTTGCCCATGTCGATCAGCCGGTCGCGCCAGATGCTCTCCTGGCCGGCAAGGTGGTAGACATCGGGCTGGATGATGGCGAGGTGGGCGGCCATGTAGCGCGCCAGCGGATCGGTGAAACGGCCGCCGATCAGGAAGGTCTTGCCGCGCCGCTCGGCCAGCCTGGCAGCGATGTCGGCAAGCTGCCTGTCGGAGAGATGCCGAAAGGTCTCGCGCATGTTTTCCAGCGTCGCTTCCAGCATCGGCGATACCGCACCGCTTGGGGACGCCGGGTTGAGCGTGCGTGAGGCCGGCGACTGCAATTGCGCCGCCAGTTCGTCCTGCAGCGCCGACTGGAATTCGGGATAGTTCTGAAACCCCAGCCTGGAAACAAAGCGCAGGATGGTCGGCGACGACACGCCGGCTGCGGCCGAGAACTCGGCGACCGTCTTCAGCCCGATAAGCGGATAGTTGGCAATCAGTGTCTGCGCGGCGCGGCGCTCGCCGGCCGGCATCGTGCCGATGCGGTCCGAAATCAGTTCGGCAATGCTGGAAATCATGGTTTTCCCCCACCCTTTGCCCTGTCTACAGCGCTTCCCCGAAATCGCGTTTGACAAAGCCGGATAAACTGTATGAAATCATCCACAGGGACGCAATGAGGCAAAATACGTAACATAAGATACAGCGCTTCCCAGGGGACGGCAGTATGGAGAGAGCACGGCCCGCCAGCCTTGCATCGTCTGGTACCGTAGGGGTGGCGAATCCCGGCGGCTCCAGCCCTTTCGTGCTGACCTGCGACCACGCTTCCAATTTCCTGCCGGCTGAATTCGGCACGCTGGGCCTGCCCGCCGAAGATCTTTCCCGCCATATCGCGTGGGATCCCGGCGCGCTGCCGGTGGCCTGCCGCATGGCTGCCGCGCTCGATGCGACGCTCATCGAAACACGGATCTCGCGCCTCATCGTCGACTGCAACCGCCCGCTCGAAGCGCCCGACCTGGTGCCGCCAGTCAGCGAGACGACGATCATTCCCGGTAATGCCGGCCTGTCGGACGCGCAGCGCGCCGAGCGCATCGCCCTGTCGTGGCGACCGTTCCATGACACGATCGCTAACATCATCGACGACCGGCTGGCGCGCGGGCAGGAGACGCGGCTGGTGTCGGTCCATTCTTTCACCCCGGTCTACAAGGGCAAGAGCCGGCCCTGGCATATCGGCATCATCCACGATGACGATCGCCGGCTGGCGTCGCCGCTGATAGCGGCGCTGCAGCGGCTCTCCGGCGTCACCGTCGGCATCAATGAGCCCTATTCGCCGGCCGACCGTGTGTACTTCACCCTGGAGCGCCATGCGCGCTCGCGCGGACTTGCCTGCGCAATGATCGAAATCCGCAACGACGAAATCTCCGGAGAGACCGGGCAGCGGAAATGGGCGGATCTGCTCACCGGCATTTTTTCGGATCTGGAGCCCGAGGAGGCCAAGGGTTCCCGACGGCATGCAATCGGAAAGTCAATTCAATCGGCCAGCTAGAAACAAGAGGGGACGAAAATGGCAGGACCGGATACATCAGACCATGAGAGGTCGGAGGACGTAAAAACCCTCCATAGCATGGGTTATGCCCAGGAACTGGCTCGCCGTATGAGCGGTTTCTCGAACTTCGCAATTTCCTTTTCGATCATTTGCATTCTAGCGGGCGGCATCACGTCCTTCCCGCTGGCCATGGCGACCGGCAGTGGTTTCGAGGCGACTATCGGCTGGATCATCGGCGGCGTCTTTGCACTTATCGTGGCCGCGTCCCTTGGCCAGATTGGCTCGGCCTACCCAACGGCCGGCGGTCTCTACCACTGGTCGTCAATTCTTGGCGGGCGCGGCTGGGGCTGGGCCACGGCCTGGATCAACCTGCTCGGCCTGATCTTCGTCGTCGCCTCGGTCAATGTCGGCGTCTATGCTCTCTTCAAGGACCTTGTCTGGTCCGGCGTGTTCGGTCACGACGTCTCCGCCTGGGGCTATCAGGAGCAGGTGATCGGCGTTGTGATCATCACCGTGGCGCAGGCGCTGATCAACCATTTCGGCATCAAGCTCACCACCATACTGACGGATTTCTCGGGCTACCTCATTCTGGTCGTCGCCGTCGTGTTGACCGCGATGTTCCTGATCTGGGGCGCAAGCTGGGATTTCTCGCGGCTCACCACCTTCGTCAACAACACCGGTGATGCCGGCGCCGGCTATGTTCCGACCGCACGGACGGCACTCGTCGCCTTCCTCATCGGCCTGCTCTACCCACTCTACACGATCACCGGCTTCGATGCTTCGGCCCATACTTCCGAAGAGACCCACAATGCCCGGGTGGCGGTGCCGCGCGGCATGATCCATTCTGTTCTATGGTCGCTGGTGTTCGGCTTCGTCATGGCCGTTTCGTTCGTGCTGGCCAGCCCCGATCTGGCGGCGACGGCCAAGGATGGCGCCAATGCCTGGTTCAATCTCTTCAACAACCTGCCGGCACCATTCTGGCTGAAGAGCATTATTGCCATCGCCATCGTGCTGGCAAACTTCATCTGCGCGCTCGCCGGACTGACGTCGACCTCGCGCATGATCTTCGCTTTCGCGCGTGACGGCGGCCTGCCCGGTTCGTCGGTGTGGAAGACCGTCAGCCCGACATGGCGTACGCCGGTGGCGGCGATCTGGCTCGGGGCGGTGCTCGCGGTCGCAGCGACATTGTACTCGCCGGCTTTCGCCGCACTGGCCGCCGGCTGTGCATTGTTCCTCTATGTGTCTTACGCCATGCCGGTGGCCGCCGGCCTGCTTGCCGAGGGGAAGAGCTGGACCGAATTCGGTCCATTCCGCCTCGGCATCTGGTCCAAGCCATTCGCCATTATTACGGTGCTTGGTGTTGTGGTGTTGATGTATGCCGGCATCCAGCCGCCCTTCGACATCCTGATCAACTATGCCATCGGCCTGATCATTCTGCTGGTGGTTCTGTGGTTCGGCATCGAGTCGCGCCGCTTTAAAGGCCCACCGATCGGCGCCGATATCGCTCGCCGCGCTGCAGAGATCGCGGCTGCGGAAAAAGCCGTTGGCCAGGCGGCCGGTTAACAGCAAGACTACATCCTCCGGCCGGCGCATGCCGGCCGGAACAGGGCCGGCCAGCTAAGAACGTAAAAAGGGGACTTCAAATGGCAGCACCAGGTTATACCGAAGTTGATAAGGCGGAGGACGTAAAGCACCTCCACAGCATGGGCTACGCCCAGGAACTGGAGCGGCGTCTTAGCCGCTTTTCGAACTTCGCGGTTTCCTTCTCCATCATCTGCATCCTGTCGGGCGGCATCAACTCGCTGGCGCAGGCAACGTCGGGCGCCGGCGGCATCGGCATCGGCATCGGCTGGCTGGTGGGCTGCTTCGTCTCGCTGACCTTCGCGGTCGCCATGTCGCAGATCAGCTCGGCCTATCCGACGGCCGGCGGCCTCTATCACTGGGGTTCGATCCTCGGCAATCGCGGCACGGGCTGGGTGACGGCCTGGCTCAACCTTTTGGGCCTGATCACCGTGCTCGGCGCCATCAATGTCGGCACCTGGACGTTCTTCATCGGCGCCTTCGGACCAACGCTCGGCATCGAGGGCACGCTCACCAACCAGATGATCTTCCTGATTGTCATCACCGGCGCCCAGGCGCTGATCAACCATCTCGGCATCAAGCTGACGGCGAAACTGACCGACTTTTCGGGCTATCTGATCTTCTTCGGCTCGATCCTGATCGCGGTCGTCTGCCTGTTCTCCGCCGAGACCTGGGATTTCAGCCGGCTCTTCACCTTCCACAACTACTCGGGTGAGGCCGGCGCCAGCGTCTGGCCGTCAGTATCGAATGCCTGGGTGTTCGCGCTCGGCCTGCTGCTGCCGATCTACACCATCACCGGCTACGATGCTTCGGCGCACACGTCGGAGGAAACCATTAAGGCGGCGTCCTCGGTGCCGCGCGCCATGGTCATGTCGGTCATCTGGTCGGCGCTATTCGGTTATCTATTCCTGGCCGCTTTCGTGCTGATGATCCCGAACATGGACGATGCCGCCAAGCAGGGCTGGAACGTGTTCTTCTGGGCTTTCGACCAGCGCGTCAGCCCCGGCCTCAAGGAGTTCGTGTACCTCGTGGTGTTCGTCGCGCAGCTGCTGTGCGGTCTGGCGACCGTCACCTCGGCCTCGCGCATGATCTTCGCCTTCTCGCGTGACGGCGGCCTGCCCGGTTCGTCGGCACTCGCCAAGGTCAGCCCGACCTACCGCACCCCGGTGGCGGCGATCTGGACGGCGTCGATCCTGTCGGTGCTGTTCGTCTGGGGCTCGACGCTGGTCTCGGTTGCCGGCACCTCGGCTTATACCATCGTGGTGTCGTGCACCGTCATCTTCCTGTTCCTGTCGTTCATCGTGCCGATCGTGCTCGGCATGCTGGCCTGGGGCACGCCGAAGTGGGACAAGATGGGGCCGTGGAATATGGGCCGCGGCATCTTCATGCTGTTCGGCATTCTCTCGATCATCTCGATGATCCTGATCTTCGTTATCGGCATCCAACCACCGAACGACTGGGCGCTGTACATCACCGTCGGCTTCTTCATCCTGACGGCGATCGTGTGGTTCGCTTTCGAGCGCAATCGCTTCCAGGGCCCGCCGCTGGGCGACATCATCGCGGCGCGCCAGGCAGCCATCAAGGCGGCCGAACAGGCGGTCGGCGAAACCGGCCACTGATACATCAGCCAGGGCCATGGCCGGCGTTCTGCCGGCCATGGTTTCGTTTACCCCTATCAATCGACAAGCACTGGAGAGCCAAAAGAATGGCCGGAAATTTCTCGTTCGATCAGTTGAAGAAAGCGGTCTCCAATGGCGAGATCGACACGGTGCTGGCGTGCATCGTCGACATGCAGGGGCGGCTCGCCGGCAAGCGCTTCCTGGCGCAGTACTTCGTCGATTCCGCCCATGACGAGACGCATGGCTGCAACTATCTGCTGGCCGCCGACATCGATATGGAGCCGGTGCCAGGCTACAAGGCGGCAAGCTGGTCGAAGGGCTATGGCGATTTCGTCATGAAGCCGGACCTCGCGACGCTGCGGCGCATTCCGTGGCTCGAAAAGACAGCACTTGTGATCTGCGACGTGCTCGACCACCACACCCATGACGACCTGCCGCATTCGCCGCGCGCCATCCTGAAGAAGCAGGTCAAGCGGCTCACCGACCGCGGCTATATCGGCTATTTCGCCTCCGAGCTCGAATTCTATCTGTTCAACGAGACCTATGATTCCGCCCGCAAGAAGCACTGGCAGGGTCTCGACACCGCTTCGCCCTATATCGGCGACTACCAGATCGGCATCACCACCAAGGAAGAAGGCGTCATGCGCCGGCTTCGCAATGAGATGGAAGCTGCCGGCATCCCGATCGAAAACTCGAAGGGTGAATGGGGTCCGGGCCAGGAAGAGATCAATGTGCGCTATGCCGAGGCGCTCGACATGGCCGACCGCCACGTCATCCTGAAGAACGGCGCCAAGGAGATTGCCGAGTCCGAGGGCAAGGCGATCTCCTTCATGTCCAAATACAATTACGGGCTCGCCGGCAATTCCAGCCATATCCACAATTCGCTGTGGAGCGCCGACGGCAAGACGCCTTTGTTCTTCGACAAAAAGGCGGACTGGACGCTGTCGACGCTGGGCCAGCAATGGGCGGCGGGACAGCTGAAATACGCCAAGGAGTTCACCTGGTTCCTGGCGCCCTACATCAACTCCTACAAGCGCTTTCAGGCCGGCACGTTCGCGCCGACCAAGATCATGTGGAGCGAGGACAACCGCACCGCGGGCTTCCGCCTGTGCGGCGAGGGCACCAAGGGCATCCGCATGGAATGCCGCATCGGCGGCGCCGATCTGAACCCCTATCTCGCCTTCGCGGGCCTGATCGCGGCCGGCCTTGCCGGCATCGATGAGAAGCTGGAGCTGCAGAAGCCGTTCGTCGGCGACGCCTACCAGGCCTCGCGGCTGCCGGAGATCCCCAAGACGCTGCGCGACGCGACCGAGACGCTGGCCAAGTCGAAGATGCTGAAGCAGGCGCTCGGCGACGACGTGCTCGAACACTACGTTCACACAGCCAAGTGGGAGCAGTTCGAATACGATCGCCGGATTACGGATTGGGAACTGCACCGCGGGTTCGAGCGGTATTAAATAGCCCGCGAGCGGCGGCGCTGGTGCGCATTCCTTCCCCCCGTCCCTATACGGGGAGAAGGTGCCGGCAGGCGGATGAGGGGCGGTGCCCACTCATGCGATTTTCAATTGTTGTAAAAGTGCGAGGACTTACAAAATGACCGAAACGGTCAAACTCAAATCCCCTATCGATGGTTCGATCTATGCCGAGCGTCCCATCGCCAGCGACCAGGCGATCAGCGCCGCCGTCGAGCGCGCCAAGGCGGCGCAGGAGAAATGGGCGCAGACGCCGATCGTCGAGCGCGGCAAGTACATGCTGGCGATGCTCGAGGCGCTGGTCGCCATGACCGACGAGATCGTGCCGGAGATCGCCTGGCAGATGGGGCGCCCGGTGCGCTATGGCGGCGAGTTCGGCGGCGTTAGGGAACGCACCAATTACATGGTCGAGATCGCCGAAGCTGCGCTGAAATCCGTGCCGGCCTCCAACCCGAAGGACGGCTTCCGCCGCTATGTGAAGAAGGATCCGCTCGGCGTGGTCATGGTGATCGCGCCGTGGAACTATCCGTATCTGACCGCGGTCAACACCATCGTGCCGGCGCTGATGGCAGGCAACACGGTCATTTTGAAACATGCGGCGCAGACGCTGCTCGTCGGCGAACGTTTTCAGCAGGCGTTCGAGAAGGTAGGCCTGCCCAAGGGCGTGTTCCAGAATGTCGTGCTCAATCACGCCCAAACCGAAAAGCTGCTCGGCTCCGGCAAGATCGACCATGTCAACTTCACCGGCTCGGTCGGCGGCGGCCGCGCCATCGAGAAGGCAGCGGCCGGCACTTTCATGACACTCGGTCTCGAACTCGGCGGCAAGGATCCCGCCTATGTGCTGCCGGACGCAAAGCTCGACCATGCGGTGGCCAATCTGGTCGATGGCGCCTTCTACAATTCCGGCCAGTGCTGTTGCGGCATCGAGCGGGTCTATGTGCATGAGAAGGTCTACGACCACTTCGTCGAAGGTTTCATTGCCGAGACCAAGAACTATGTCGTCGGCAATCCGCTGGAACAGGCGACGACAATGGGACCGATGGCGCAGGCGCGCTTCGCCGATTTGATCCGCGAGCAGAAGGCCGAGGCGCTGCGCAAGGGCGCGGTCGCGAATATCAATATGAAGGTGGCTAACGACAAGGCCGGCTCGCCCTATCTGGCGCCGGAAGTGCTGACCAGCGTCGACCACCAGATGAGCGTCATGCGCGAGGAGAGCTTTGGCCCGATCGTCGGCATCATGAAGGTGCGCAATGACGAGGAGGCGATCGCGCTGATGAATGACAGCCCGTACGGGCTGACCGCCTCGATCTGGACCGGCGACATCGAGCATGCGGTGGCGATAGGCGACCGTGTCGAGACCGGCACGGTGTTCATGAACCGCTGCGACTATCTTGATCCGGCGCTGGTCTGGACCGGCGTCAAGGACACCGGCAAAGGTGTTGCCCTGTCGGCGCTCGGCTATGACAATCTGACCCGGCCGAAATCCTTCCACCTGCGCGAAGCCATCTGATTTGAAAGACAAGACATGTCCAAGCTGATCTCCAAATGGAACTACCCCACCACCGTCCGCTTCGGCGCCGGGCGCATCAAGGAATTGCCCGACGTGCTGGAAGCGACTGGCATCAAGCGGCCGCTGTTCGTCACCGATCCTGGTCTCGCCAAGCTGCCGGTCGTCGCTTCGACGCTGAAAATCCTCGACGACGCCAAGGTGCCCTATGGCGTGTTTTCCGAGGTGAAGCCGAACCCGGTCGATTCCAACCTGACCGCCGGCATCGCCGTATTCAAGAAGGGCAAGCATGACGGCGTCATCGCCTTCGGCGGCGGCTCGGCGCTCGATCTCGGCAAGCTGATCGCCTTCCAGGCCGGGCAGACGCGGCCCGTCTGGGACTTCGAGGATGTCGGCGACTGGTGGACGCGCGCCGATTCCGACGCCATCGCGCGGATCATCGCAGTGCCGACCACCGCCGGCACAGGTTCGGAAGTCGGCCGCGCCGGCGTCATCACCAACGAGGCGACGCACACCAAGAAGGTGATCTTCCATCCGAAACTTTTGCCGGCAATCGTCATCGCCGATCCGGAACTGTCGGTCGGCATGCCGGGCTTCATTACCGCCGGCACCGGCATGGATGCGCTCGCCCACTGCCTGGAAGCCTATTGCGCGCCGGGCTATCATCCGATGGCCGACGGCATTGCCGTCGAAGGCATCAGGCTGGTGTTCGAGAACCTGCCCAAGGCCTATGCCAACGGCAAGGATCTCGTCGCCCGCGCCCATATGATGAGCGCGGCCGCCATGGGCGCGGCGGCCTTCCAGAAGGGGCTGGGGGCCATCCATTCGCTTTCGCACCCGATCGGGGCGCTTTACGACACCCATCACGGCATGACCAATGCGGTGTTCATGCCCTATGTGCTGGCCTTCAACCGGGACTCGATCGAGGAGCGTATCGGCCGGCTCGCCGCCTATTGCGGCATCAAGGGTGGCTTCGACGGTTTCGCCAAGGCGGTCATCAAGCTGCGCAAGGAGCTCAAGGTGCCGCATGCGCTGCCGGGCCTGATCAAGGGGCTCGACATGGACAAGAAGCGCAAGGGGCTGATCGCCGACATGGCGGTGGTCGATCCGACCGCCGGCGGCAACCCCGTCAAGCTGACCAAGAAAGCGGCGCTGACGCTGCTCGAAAACGCCATTGCCGGCACTGTCTGAGGCGGATGGCCGCGCCGTAGGTGATCTAAAAACGAGGGGAAAGGAAGGGGAAGGGGCAAAAGACAAGGGCATAAACCATTAGCCGGGAAATTAAGTAGAGGCTAATTGCTACAGCCCGTTAAAAAGAGTTAACTTTTCGTGCCGCCGGGGGCCAGTTTCAAAAAGCTTTCATCTGGCTGTCACATGAAAAAGATACCGCATCGCAGGCGTCCAGGGACGCCAGTTCAACGGAGAGAACACATGTTCAAGTTCACGGGGAAAGTGCTTTCCCTTTCGGCCGCAGCGCTTTTCGCGTCGACGGTGATTTCGTCCGCGGATTCGATGGACGATCTCGTCAAGGCCGCGAAGACCGAAGGTCAGCTCACCACCATCGCGCTACCGCATGACTGGTGCGGCTATGGCGCCGTCATCGATGGTTTCAAAGCCAAGTATCCGGAAATCACCATCAACGAACTCAACCCCGATGCCGGTTCCGGCGACGAGGTCGAGGCGATCAAGGCCAACAAGGACAACAAAGGCCCGCAGGCTCCCGACGTTATCGACGTCGGCCTGTCCTTCGGCCCGACCGCCAAGGCCGACGGCCTGATCCAGCCTTACAAAGTGTCGACCTGGGACTCGATCCCCGAAAGCGCCAAAGATGCCGATGGTTTCTGGACCGGCGACTACTACGGCGTGCTGTCCTTCCTGGTGAACAAGGACCTCGTCAAGGAAGCGCCGGCTGACTGGGCTGACCTGCTGAAGCCGGAATTCGCCAACACCGTGGCGCTTGCCGGCGACCCGCGCGCCTCGAACCAGGCCATCCAGGCCGTCTACGCCGCTGGCCTTTCTGGCGGCGCGGCTGCCGGCGAAGCTGCCGGTACCGCTGGCCTCGACTTCTTCAAGAAGCTCAATGCCGCCGGCAATTTCGTGCCGGTCATCGGCAAGCCGGCGACCTTGGCACAAGGCCAGACGCCGATCCTGGTGACCTGGGATTACAATGCACTTGCCGGCCGCGACACGCTGAAGGGTAATCCGCCCGTCGACGTCGTCGTGCCGAAGACCGGTGTCGTCGCCGGCGTCTATGTGCAGGCGATCAGCGCCTTCGCGCCGCATCCGAATGCCGCGAAACTCTGGCTGGAATATCTCTATTCCGACGAAGGCCAGATCGGCTGGCTGAAGGGCTATTGCCACCCGATCCGCTTCAACGATCTTGCCAAGAACGGCAAGCTCCCGGCGGACGTGATGGCCAAGCTGCCGCCGGCCGAGGCCTATGCCTCGGCAGTGTTCCCGACACTCGACGAGCAGGGCAAGGCCAAGGAAGCCATCACGAAGAACTGGGACGCCGTGGTCGGCGCCAACGTCAAGTAAGACTTGAAATCAGCCGGGCGGCCTCGCGGTCGCCCGGCAATTCCTCGAAGACGGCAGCCGACGCATGACCGATCTCTCGCTTTCCAACAAGACAGTTATCGGCAAGACCGCCCCGCCCGCCGAGGCGAGCGGCTTCAGGCTGCCGACGCAATGGCTCGGCGTGACGCCCTTCTTTGTCTTCGCCATCATGTTCCTGATCCTGCCCACGCTCTACCTGATGCTAGGCGCCTTTCAGAACGATGCCGGCGAGTTCACGCTCGAGAACATTTTTGCGCTTTCGCAGCCGTCGATCGTTGCCGCCTACTGGATTTCGATCAAGGTCAGCCTGGCCTCGTCGCTGATCGGTGCTTTTGCCGGGCTGGCGATCGCGATCGCCATCGTGCGCGGCGGCCTGCCGGAATGGATCCGCTCGGCGACGCTGACCTTCTCCGGCGTGGCTTCCAATTTCGCCGGCGTGCCGCTGGCCTTCGCCTTTCTGTCCACTCTCGGCCGGCTTGGCCTTGCCACTGTCCTGCTCAACACGCTGTTCGGCATCAACATCTATGCGCATGGCTTCAACATCCTATCCTTCTGGGGCCTGACGCTCACCTATGTTTACTTCCAGATTCCGTTGATGGTGGTGATCATCACGCCGGCGATCGACGGGCTGAAGAAGGAATGGGGCGAGGCGGCCGCGACGCTTGGCGCCACCCAGTCGCAATACTGGCGCATGGTGGTGATCCCGGTGATCTGGCCGAGTTTCCTCGGCACTGTCATCCTGCTCTTCGCCAACGCTTTTGGAGCCATCGCCACCGCCTATGCGCTGACCGGCTCGTCGCTGAACATCATTCCGATCGTGCTCTATGCGCAGATCCGTGGCGATGTGCTGCACAACGCCCATCTCGGCTATGCGATAGCGTTCGGCATGATCGTCATCACCGGCCTTGCCAATGTCTTCTACATCTGGTTCCGGACGCGCTCGGAAAGGTGGCTCAAATGAAGTCTGGAAAGTTCTGGGCCTGGGTCGTCTTCGCGCTCGGCGCGGCCTATTTCTTCATTCCGCTGATCGCGACGGTGGAATTCTCCATGCGCATGCGGCGCGGTGCCTATTCCTTCGACGCCTATCAGGTCGTGCTTGGTGACGCCCGCTTCCAGGCGACGTTCGGCTATTCGGTGCTTGCCGCCATCTTCACCATCATTCTTGGTGTGCTGATCGTGGTGCCCGCGGCTTACTGGATTCGACTGCGCCTGCCGCAGCTTCGCCCGATCGTCGAGTTCATCACGCTGCTGCCGCTGGTCATTCCGGCCATCGTCATCGTCTTCGGCTACATCAGAATGTACGGTTCGAATTCGCCGCTACCGTTCCTGGCGAGCGACACCGGTACCAATGCCTTGCTGGTTATCGGCTATGCAACGCTGGCGCTGCCTTATATGTACCGTGCGGTGGACACCGGACTTCGTACCATCGACGTGCGCACGCTGACGGAAGCGGCACAGATCCTCGGCGCCGGCTGGGGGACGATCATCACCCGCGTCATCCTCCCAAATGTGCTGATCGCGGTGCTGTCGGGCGCCTTCCTGACCTTCGCCATCGTCATCGGCGAGTTCACCATGGCCAGCCTGCTCAACCGGCCCGCTTTCGGCCCCTATCTGCAGAATATCGGCGCCAACCGCGCTTATGAGCCGGCAGCCCTTGCCATCATCGCCTTCGCCATCACCTGGGGCTGCATGTCGCTGATCCAGATCCTGTCCCGCTTTGCGCCGAAATCGGCTAACCGTCCGAACTGATCCGAAAGAAAAAGCCATGGCCGAGCCGTTCCTCTCTATCCAGCACGTGCGAAAATCCTTCGGCGCCACTACAGTGGTCGAGGATTTCAATCTCGACGTTCAAAGCGGCGAGTTCGTATCGTTCCTCGGCCCATCCGGTTGCGGCAAGACGACGGTGCTGCGCATGGTCGCCGGCTTCGAGGAACCCTCGGCCGGCAAGATCGTCGTCGCAGGAAAGGACATTACCAGGTTGAAGCCAAACCAGCGCAACGTCGGCATGGTGTTCCAGGCTTATGCGCTGTTTCCCAACCTCACCGTAGCCCAGAACATCGGCTTCGGGCTGAAGGTCGCCGGCATGGCCAAGGCGGACATCGATGCCCGCGTGGCCGAGATGCTCGACATGATCAAGCTACCGCAGATGGCCGACCGCTACCCGTACCAGCTCTCGGGCGGCCAGCAGCAGCGCATTGCGCTTGCCCGCGCCATCGCCCCGAAGCCGAAACTGTTGCTGCTCGACGAACCGCTGTCGGCACTCGATGCCAAGGTTCGCGTGTCGCTGCGCGAGGAAATCCGCTCGATCCAGAAGAAGCTCGACATCACCACCATCTTCGTCACCCATGACCAGGAAGAGGCGCTGTCGATCTCCGACCGCATCGCGGTCATGTATGGCGGCAAGGCCGAGCAGGTCGGCACGCCGTTCGAGATCTACAACCGGCCGGCAACGAAGTTTGTCGCCAATTTCGTCGGCACGCTGAACGTGCTCGAGGGCAGGGTCACCGATCCCGCATCCGGTACGGTGCAGGTCAACACCCAGGAAGTCTCGCTCAAGGGCAAGCTCAACGGTTCGAAGTCCGGCGATATGCTGTCGCTGGCACTGCGACCCGAGGCGATTTCGCTGGGACGCCAGCCCGGCCGCGACTCCAGCCTTTCGGGTGAAATCTCCGAAGTGCACTTCCTCGGCTCGGTGATCCGCGTTCGCGTCGGCATCGGCGGCAACACAGTGTCGCTCGACACCTTCAACAGCCCGGCGACACCGCCCCCCGCCGTCGGCGAAAAGGCCGACATATCGTTCTCTTCAAGCGATATGCTGGTGCTGCACTAGGCTGTGCCGATGTTCAGGTGAGGCCGGCCTGCGAATGACCGATGCCTGCGCTTCCGGCCTTCGCCGGCCGAAGCACGCGTAATGTGTGGTTGCAGCCGAGGCTACGGCCGGCGTAGGCCGGTACGCTCCGCTCCGGTTCTCTGTAGCAACCGTTTTGGTCGTTTAGCGCCCGTCTCCGACTCCGACTCGGCGGGCGAAGGGGAAGTCGTACTGGCCGATGGGGATGCGCTCCGGGCATACTGCCATGGCCCGGAATGCGCTGGACAATCAACAGCATCTTGCCATCCAGCCACTGCCCATGATGCCGCTTCACCGCTACGATAGGCGATGGCGCTTTTCGAACTCACCCTTGTCCTGCTTCTGGCTGCCGTCGCGCTGACGGCGCTGTCGCGACGGCTGGAGATTCCCTATCCGTCCCTGCTGGCTCTGGCCGGCGTGGCGATTGCCTTCGTGCCCGGCGCACCGACGATCGAGATCGATCCGGAACTGGCGCTTGCCCTGTTCATCGCGCCGGTGCTTCTCGATGCCGCCTATGACACCTCACTGCGCGACCTGAAGCGTTACCGGCTTTCGCTGGCGCTGCTCGCGCTTGGCGCGGTCGTCTTTACCACCGTGGTGGTTGCCTTCGTCGGCTGGAAGATGGCCGGCCTGCCGATCGCGGCGGCAATCGCGCTTGGCGCCATCGTCGCGCCGCCGGATGCAGTGGCGGCGTCGGCCGTGCTCAGCCAGTTCAAGGTGCCGCACCGCATCACTGCCATCCTGCAAGGCGAGAGCCTGCTCAACGATGCCACGGCACTGCTGATCTATCGGCTGGCGGTTTCGGCTGCGCTCGGCACGATCATGCTGAGCAACGCCATTCCTGTGATCCTGCTGGCAACGATCGGCAGCGTCGTCGCCGGTTATGTGTTCGGCCGCGTCTCGCTGCTGACGCTGACCCGCATCGAGGACGCGGCCAGCAGCACGGTGGTGCAGTTCGCCGGAACCTTTGCCGTCTGGATCATCGCCGACAGGCTCGGCCTTTCCGCCATCATCACCATCGTCGTCTACGCCATCACCATCGCGCGCAGGGCGCCGCGCCGCATGTCGGCGAGACGCCGCGTCAGCACCTATTCGGTCTGGGAGTCGGCTGTGTTCGTGCTCAACGTGCTCGCCTTCGTGCTGATGGGCCTGCAGGCGCGCACGATCGTCGGCAGGCTCGCCGGCGACGGGCAAGGCGAAGCATTCCTTTTCGCCGGGACGGTGCTGGTCGTCGTCGTCGTGGCGCGCCTGTTCTGGGTGGGGAGTTACGTCGCCATTATCCGATGGCTTGCCCGCCTTGGCAGCCAGGAGGCAAGGCGCGATCTGCCGACATTTGGCGGCGCCGTGCTGGTTGGTTGGTGCGGTATGCGCGGATTGGTGACACTGGTGGTGGCCATTGCCCTGCCGGCCGATTTTCCCCACCGCGATCCGATCGTGCTTGCCGCCTTTGCGGTGGTCCTGGGCACGCTGGTACTGCAAGGCATGACGCTGAAGCCGCTGCTGCGCTGGATCAATTTCGCCCCCGACAGAACGGTCGACAACGAGGTGGCGCAGGCGCGCGTCGCCATCATGCAGGCCGCACTCGACGTGCTGAGCCGCAAGACCTCGGCGGCGGCCGCCGTCGTGCGCGAGCAGTATGAAGCGCAGCGCGTGATCGCGGAAAACCCCGACGATGCTCAAGCGGCAACCGAATATGACCGGCTGCGCCTCTATGCCATCAACCGCCAGCGCGACACACTTGAGGAGCTGCGCCGCAACGGCACGATCGGCGACGAGGCCTATCACCGACTGGAGGAAGAGATCGACTGGGCCGAACTGGCGGCATCGCCGGCGGGCCGGTTCCAACCTTTGACGACCGACTAGCGCCAATTTCGCGCTGTCGTTCGACGGCGCGCCTCGCGACGTTTTCGGCGTGCAGAGGATACCGAGCCGGCGGGAGTCGATGCATGATCGCGCAGCATGGCGGGAGGGGCTTCTGGCACAAGCCGCTTCCGGTCTCGTGCACATTGCAACCAATCCACTGAACCGCTACTGCCATCAGCGAAAGTGAGCCGGGTAAGCAATGAAGCTGGTCAGCTACAACATCCAGTACGGATTCGGCGGCGATGGCCGCTACGATCTGAGGCGCTGCGCGAAGCTGGTTGACGGCGCCGACATCATCGCGCTGCAGGAGGTTGAGCGGCACTGGCAGCGGACCAGCGAGGATGACCAGCCGGAGCTGTTGTCCAGACTGCTGCCGGACTATCACTGGGTTTACGGCCCAGCCTTCGACATGGATGCCAGCCAGAAGCAGGGCGGCCGTATCGTCAACCGCCGCCGGCAGTTCGGCACCATGCTGCTGTCGAAGCAACCGATCGTATGGTCGCGCCTGCACGCGCTGCCGATGCGCCGCACGCTCCGACCGCTCAACACCCGCAACGCTGCACTTGAATGCATGATCCGCACGCCGGCCGGGCCGGTGCGGTTTCTGTCGCTGCATCTCGCCCATATCGCGGCGGAGGAGCGGCTGGAGCAGATCGACTATCTGCTGGCCGAACATCGCCGGGCGCCATCCGAGGGCGGCCCATGGAGCGGCATGGATGACGAGCCTTCGCGCAACTGGACCAGCGGCGAAGCCGAGCCGGAAAATCCGACGGCTGCGATCTGGATGGGCGACTTCAACATGGAGCCGGGCAGCGCCGAGTACAGCCGCATCGTCGGCAGCACGCCCTATCATCGTGGGGCAGCCTATCTCGGCGGCTTCGTCGATGCGGCCGCTGTTGCCAGCGAGCCGGCTGGGGACTTCCACACCCACGTGAAGACTATCGACGGCAAGGTGGCCAAGCGTCGGCTCGACCATTGCTTCGTCGGTGGCATGTTCGTGGACCGCGTTCGCTCGGTCAGTGCCGATATAGGCGAGGTAGCGTCCGATCACTTCCCGGTCCGGATCGACATCGATCTCGAAACGCCCTTGGGCTTGGGAGGTCGTTGAACCCTCCATGACGCTGTTTGTCTTCTTCGCGGTGCTTGCCGCGGCCGCCATGCACGCGATCTGGAACGCACTGGTCAAGGTGCATCTCGACCGCTTCCTGTCGATCACGCTGATGACGCTGGGCATGGGGTTTGCCGCGCTGTTCGTGCTGCCCTTCGTCGAGTTTCCGAAGGCCGAAGTGTGGCCCTACATCATCGCCTCGGTGATCTTTCACATGGGCTACCGGACTTTCCTGATCGGCGCCTACAAGGCCGGTGATTTCGCCCAGACCTATCCGCTGGCGCGCGGCACGGCGCCGCTGCTGACCGCGCTCGGCGGCGTTGTCGTGGTGCAGGAGATGCCGGCGCCGTTCGCCATCCTGGGGATCCTGCTGCTGTCGGCCGGCACGCTGGTGATGTCGTTTCGCGGCGGCGCCCATCTGGAGCGGATCAATCTGCGCGCGGTCGGCTTTGCGCTCGGCACCTCGATCTTCATCTCCAGTTATACCCTCTCCGACGGAAGCGGCGCGCGACTGGCTGCGACGGCGCAGAGTTATGCCGCCTGGCTGTTCGTCTGCGACGCCCTTGGCGCGCTGGTGCTGTGCCTCGCCTTTCGCGGACCCAAGGCACTGCCTGTGCTGGCGCGCGACTGGAAGGCCGGGCTGTTCACCGGAGTGCTCAGCGGCGCCGCTTACTGGATCGTCATGTGGGCGATGACCAAGGCGCCGATCGCCTCCGTGGCGTCGCTGCGCGAGACCTCGATCCTGTTCGCCATGATGATCTCGGTCTTCGCGCTGGGCGAAAAGATGACGGGCTGGCGTGGCGCCGCCGCGCTCGGCATTGTCGCCGGTGTCGTGGCGCTCAGGCTTGGATAGCTCAAACCTCCAGATCGAACACCATCAGCCCGTCGGTGCCGCCTTCGAGGGCCGCGACCAGTCGGGCGCCGGCGCGCTGATGCGCTTCATGCACGAGGTAGGCGTCGCGGGCGGCGGCATCGCGGAAGTCGATGGTGAAGCCGTGGCTGAAACCGCGGCCGAACGGCTCCGGGCTGACATTGGCGCTGAAATGGACGGTGCCCATGCCGTCGACCACGGAGCGAAGCGCCTCGAGGTCGGCGTGGATTGCCGTCCGCTCGGCGGCGGGAACATCGCCGCGGAATTTAACGAAGACGCAGTGCCGGATCATTTGAGAGCCTTTCCTGGACTTGCTACGCGGCGCGATTGCCGGAGAAAACGGCCGGCGGCAGCGGCTCGCGGCCGAGGATAATGTCCGAGCCTTTTTCGCCGACCATGATGGTCGGCGCATTGGTGTTGGAGGAGGGCACGCGCGGCATCACCGAAGCGTCGCAAACCCGCAGGCCTTCGATGCCGCGCAGGCGCAGGTCCGGCGTCACCACGGCCATGGCATCGTTGCCCATGCGGCATGTGCCGACGGGATGATGGTCAGTCTTAGAACTGCGGCAGGCATAGTCGAACAGCTCATCGTCGCTGGCGAGCGAGGGAGCCGGCAGCACTTCGCGTAGCACGTAAGGCGACAGCGCCTTCTGACGCATGATCTCGCGCGCCAGCCTGAGACCCTTGATCGACATGGTGCGGTCGTAAGGATCGGACCAGTAGTTCGGGTCGATCATCGGGTGGTCGGCCGGATCGGCGCTCTTCAGCCGCACCGTGCCGCGCGAGCGCGGGCGCAGGAAGGCGGAGTTCAAGGTGACGCCAGGGTTTTTCAGCTTCTCGACGCCAGCTTCGATGCCGGAGCCGAGGCCGAGATGGAACTGGATGTCCGGCGAGGCAGCAGTCGGGTCGGCGTACCAGAAGCCCCCGGTCTCGAACAGGCTGGAGGCGACCGGCCCCTTCTTCAACAGCAAGTACTGCAGGCCAGCCCAGGCGGTGCGGTGAAGCTTCGCGTAATTGTCATAGGTGTGGTCGCCGGTACATTCGCAGATGACGAACAGGTCGAGATGATCCTGCAGATTGGAGCCGACGCCGGGCAGGTCATGGATCGGCGTCACACCGACGGATTTGAGATGGTCGGCGGGGCCGATGCCCGACTGCATCAACAGCTTCGGCGAACCGATCGCGCCGGACGAAACGATCACCTCGCGCTCGGCGCGCAGGACGGTCTTCTGGCCGCCGGGCTTGTCGACGATCTCGACGCCGATGGCGCGGCCTTTCTCGACGACGATGCGGGTGACCAGCACATCGGTCCTGACGGTCAGGTTCTTGCGGGCGCGTATCGGTTTCAGATAGGCGACCGAAGCGGATGAACGCCGGGCGTCCTTCTGGGTCAGCTGGTAATAGCCGACGCCTTCCTGGCTGGCGCCGTTGAAATCCGGGTTGAAGGGGATGCCCATCTCCTGGCCGGCGCGAAAATAGGCCTCGCAAATCGGCAGCGGCGAAATCGGGTTCGACACGCCGAGAGGGCCCTGGTCGCCGTGAAAATCGTTGGCGAAGCGCTGGTTGTTTTCGGCGCGCTTGAAATAGGGCAGCACGTCGCGATAGCCCCAGCCGGTCAGGCCCTCTTCGTTCTCCCATGCCTCGTAGTCGCGTGCGTTGCCGCGCGTATATATCTGGGCGTTGATGGAAGAGCCGCCGCCGACCACCTTGGCCTGCGTGTACCAGAAGACGCGGTCCTGCATGTGCTTTTGCGGCACGGTCGACCAGCCCCAGGAAGCGATGCCCTTGGTCATCTTGGCAAAGCCCGCCGGCATGTGGATGTAGGGGTGCCAGTCCTTGCCGCCGGCTTCCAGCAACAGCACAGAATTTGAAGGTTCCTCGCTCAGCCGGTTGGCGAGAACGCAGCCGGCCGGGCCGGCGCCCACGATGATGTAGTCGGTCATCACACTATCCACCTACAGTCGCGGCACGGAGAGCGCGCCGTCGACATTGATAATCGAGCCGGTCGAAAAGCCGAGCTTGCCGGTGGCAAGCGTCGCCACGACCGCGCCGATGTCGGAGGCTTCGCCCCAGCGTTTTGCTGGCACCAGGCCGCCGTCGATCAGGGTGTCGTATTTGGCAGTCACGCTCGCCGTCATGTCGGTGCGGATGATCCCTGGCCGCAGCTCGAACACGCCGATGTTTTCCGGCGCGAGCCTGAGCGCCAGGTTCTTCACCCACATGGAAAGGCCAGCCTTGGAGATGCAGTAGTCCGAGCGTTCCGGCGAGGCCATTTCGGCGCTGACCGAGGTGATGGTGATGATCGACCGAGGATGATCGCTTGGGGTCGCCAGCATCACCTTGGCGACGGCCTGGCTGAGGAAGACGGTGCCGCGCAGGTTGATGTTCAGCGCACGGTCGAAATTTTCGGGCTTAAGCTCCAGCAGGTCGCCGCGCACGACGGCGCCGACGCCGGCATTGTTGACGAGACAGTCGATGCGGCCGAAGGCGCGTGTGGCGGCATCGATCAACGCAGCGTGATCGTCGAGGTTGGCGATGTCACATCTGATATAGGCGAACTTCGCACCACGTGCGGTGATATTCTTGGCCAGTCCGTCTGTGGCCTTCTCGGCCAGATCGGCAACCAGAATGTCGAAGCCTACATCGGCCAGCGCCTCGGCGCAGGCCAGCCCAATGCCGCGCGCGCCGCCGGTGACGATGGCTGCTGGGCGGGTCATGCCGCGAGGTCCGTCTGGCGGATATGGTCAGCCACCCGCAAGGCCTGGGCTGCGATCGACAATGCCGGATTGACCGCAGCTGAATTCGGCAGAAAACTGCCGTCGACGACGAACAGGTTCCGGTGATCAAATGCACGGCAGTATGGATCGAGCGGCGAGGTCGCCGGGTCGTCACCCATCTTGACAGTGCCGCACTGGTGCGACGGTGTGCGCTTGTCGAAGGGGCGCGACAGCACGATGGGGTAGCCGCAGGCGCGAAAATGTTCGCGCATCACCTTGGTCAGCCCGTCGAGCGACTGCATGTTGGAGCGCCGCCACTGCATGACGATGTCCTTGCCGCCGACCATGATGCGGCTTTCCGGATCGGGCAGGTCCTCGCACATCAAATACCAGTCGACGGCATGGCCGGCCATGTAGTCCAGCGCGAATTTCGGCACCGACTTCACATTGGCCTTCAGCATATTGCCGTCGATCTTGCCGAGCAGCTGGACGTTGCCGAGCGGCCTGCCGCCCTTGCCGTCGGACAAATAGTAGTCGTTCAGCATCAAGGTCTTCTGGTAGACGGAATCGTTCCTGCGTCGCGGATCGATCGCCAGCATGGCGCTCGAATTGTGGTTCATGAAATTGCGGCCGACCTGATCGGAGCGGTTGGCGAGGCCTTTGCCATCCGGTGAAGGCGAGCGCAGCAGGATGACGGCGGAATTGACCGCGCCGGCGGACAGGATGACCAGCTTCGGCGCCACCTTTTTCAGCTCGCCATTTTGCCGGTAGTGGATGGCAGCGATGCTTTTGCCGTTGGGCGCCGCCTCGAGATATTCGACGTAGCAGCCGGTCTCGAGCCGGATGTTGCTGTCCTTGAGCGCTGCCGCCAGCGGCGCCGTCTGGGCGTCCATCTTGCCTTGCCCCGTGTTGGGGAAAGCATCCCAACCGGTCTTGCCCTCTTTGAGCCAGGTGTCGATGTCGACGCCGAGCGGCAGCGAGGCCGGATGCAGGCCGAGGCCTTTCAGCTCGGCGCGCGCGCGGGCGATCGGCGCTTCATCGGGCACCGGCTTGAAGGCATAGGGGATCGAGTGGAACGGTTCGGTCGGATCCTCGCCCAGCGAGCCGCGGACGCGAAACAGCTGCTCGGCTTTGGAGTACCAGGGCTCGAATTCGTCATAGGAAAAAGCCCAGGCCGGCGAAACGCCGCCAAAGTGCTCCATGGCCGAAAAGTCTTCCTTGCGGTAGCGGATCAGGACCGCGCCGTAGAATTTCGAATTGCCGCCGACATAGTAGTAATTGCCGGGGTTGAAGGCAGCACCGCCCGCCTCGCGCCACATCTCCTTGGGACGGTAATAGCCATCAACGAAGATAGAGCGCGTGTCGCGCGCATGCGGGGTTGCCGGCAAGGGCTCGCCGCGCTCCAGCATCAGGATCGAGGCGCCGCTGCCGGCCAGACCGGAGGCGATCGTGGCGCCGCCGATGCCGGAGCCGATGATGACGATGTCCGGTTTTGTCATGGTCTAAAGGTCTTCGTTTTGATGCATGTCGTTGCCCCAAAACCGGATCCACTTTTGGGCGACATGCATCAGCGAATGCGGCTCTCGGTCGCCGGATCGAAGAACACTGCCTTGGTCAGGTTGAAGGCCAGCGGCGTGCTGGTACCTGGCTGGATATTGGCGTCGGCGCGCAGCCGCGCCACAACGGGCTTGCCGCCGAGATTGGTCACCGCGAAAGTGTCGGAGCCCGCAGGCTCGACCACTTCGATGTGCAGGTCGGCGGTGGCGATGTTCGAGGCGTTGCGTTCGGCGCCTTCCGGATCGGTCAGCGCTTCCGGCCTGACGCCGAAGATGATCGGCTTGCCCTGGAATTCCGAGAGGCCCGCCGGCGCATTGGCCATTGGCAGCGTGATCGGCTCGCGCGCCTCGCGCTGCAGCACGACGGACAGCGTATTGCCCAAGGTGGCAATGGTCGCCGGGATCAGGTTCATCGCCGGCGAGCCCATGAAGTCGGCGACAAATAGGTTGGCGGGGTTGTTGTAGATCTCGGCCGGAGTGCCGAACTGCTGCACCTCGCCGTCGCGCATGACGGCGATCTTGGTCGCCAGCGTCATCGCCTCGATCTGGTCATGGGTGACGTAGACGATGGTCGTGCCGGTGGTGGCGTGCAGGCGCTTGATCTCGATGCGCATGTCGACGCGCAGCTTGGCGTCGAGGTTGGACAAAGGCTCGTCGAACAGGAACAGTTTGGGGTCGCGCACCAGTGCCCGGCCCATGGCGACGCGCTGGCGCTGGCCGCCGGAAAGCTGGCTCGGCTTGCGGTTGAGGAGGTGGCCGATCTGCAGGACTTTCGCCACCTTGTCGATCGCCTTCTGGCGTTCGTCCGCCGGCACGCCGCGCATCTCCATGCCGAAGGAGATGTTTCCGGCCACGGTCATGTTCGGGTAGAGCGCATAGCTCTGGAACACCATGGCGATGTCGCGCTTGGACGGATGCAGATCGTTGATGGCGCGGCCATCGACGCGGATCTCGCCCTCGGTGATCTGTTCCAGGCCGGCGATGGTGTTGAGCAGCGTGGACTTGCCGCAGCCGGAGGGGCCGACCAGCACCAGGAAGCCGCCCTTGTCGAGTTCGACATCGATGCCCTTCAGGATCTCAACGTTCCCGAAGCGCTTCTTCAGCCCATCAATTTCCAGAAAAGCCATGGGTTATTCCTTTCCTGATAGCTCAGCCCTTGACCGCGCCGGCCATCAGCCCGCGCACGAAATAGCGGCCGGCGACGACATAGACGATCAGGGTTGGCAGCGCCGCGATCATCGCGGCCGCCATGTTGACGTTGTATTCGACGACTCCGGTCGAGGTGTTGACGACATTGTTCAGCGCCACCGTCATCGGCATTACGTCGCCGGAGCCGGCATAGGCGGAGGCGAACAGGAAGTCGTTCCAGATGTTGGTGAACTGGTAGATCACCGTCACAACGATGATCGGCAGCGAATTGGGCAGCATGATGCGCCGAAAGATTTGGAAGAAGGAGGCGCCGTCGACCTGTGCCGCCTTAATCAGCTCGTTCGGGAATGCCTCGTAATAGTTACGGAAGAAAAGCGTGGTGAAGCCAAGACCGTAGACGACGTGGACGAAGACGAGATTGACGGTCGAATTGCCGAGGCCGAAATTAAAGCCGGTGGCGTTCTGCAGGGTGACACCGAAGCGGCCGAGGCTGCCGAGGATCGTCGCCATCGGCAACAGCACCGACTGGAACGGGATGAAGCAGGCGAACAGCATCATGGCGAAGACCAGCGTGTGGCCGCGGAAGCGCCATTTGGTCAGCACATAGCCGTTGAGCGCGCCGAGCAGCGTCGAGATCAGCACCGCCGGCACGACCATCTTGATGGAGTTCCAGAAATAACCCTTCATGCCGACACAGGTTAGGCCCGAGCAGACTTCGCTCCACGCCTTTATCCATGGTGCGAAAGTCGGCTCATGCGGCAGCGACAGCATGTTGCCGTTCTGGATCTCGTCCATGGTCTTGAACGACGTCACCAGCATGACGAAGAGCGGCATCAGGTAGAAGATCGCGAACAGGGCCAGCAGCCCGTAGATGACGATGCGGTTGAGTGTCTTGGTGCTCATGCTGCTCGAAGCCTGGCGGGCGGGTGAAGTGACGGCGCTCATCGCGACTTCTCCCTGAGCTCGGAATAGAGATACGGAACGATGATGGCCGTGATGGTCATCAGCATGATCACCGCGCTGGCCGAACCGACCGCCATCTCGTTGCGCTTGAAGGTGAACTCATACATAAAATTGGACGGCAGCCAGGCCGAGCCGCCGGGACCGCCGCTGGTCAACGCGACCACCAGATCGTAGGACTTGATGGCGAGGTGGGCGAGCACGATAAAGGCCGAGAGGAAGATCGGCCGCAGCAGCGGGATGACAATGCGGCGATAAAGCTGGAAGGTGCTGGCGCCATCGATCTGCGCCGCCTTCATGATCTCGCCGTCAATGCCCCGCAGGCCGGCCAGGAACATCGCCATGATGAAGCCGGAGGCCTGCCAGACGCCGGCAATGACCACCGTGTAGATGACGAAATCCTTGTTCTTGATCCAGTCGAAATGGAAGCTCGTCCAGCCCCATTGATGCAAGGTCTGTTCGAGGCCGAGACCGGGATCGAGGAACCATTTCCAGGCGACGCCGGTGACGATGAAGGACAGCGCCATCGGGTAGAGATAGATTGGCCGCAACACGCCTTCGCCGCGGATCTTCTGGTCGAGCAGGATGGCCAGGAACAGGCCGAGCGCCAGGCAGATGGCGATGTAGAGAAAGCCGAAAATGCCCATATTGGTGATCGACGTGTACCAGCTCGATGGCGGGTCGGTGTCGAAGGTCCAGCGCCACAGCCGCTGATAGGCGCGGGGGCCGGTGATGGCGTAGGACGGGAAGGTCTTTGAGTTGGTGAAGGACAGATAGATCGTCCAAAGGATGAAGCCATAGACGAAGACGATCGTCGCCGCGAAGCTTGGCGCCAATACGATCTTCGGCAGCGCGTCCTGCAGGCGCGAGCGCACCGAGGGGCGCGACCGCTCCGGCGTCAGCTTGATCTGGGTTGTCGCTACGCTGCTCATGAGGCTCCTCCCGTTTCGGGTCGTCCATGCTCTGCCGTCAGGCGGCAAGGCGGCCCCGTGCGTACGGGTCTTTGGTCGGCATGGTGTTCAAGCCGTCCAATCCTGAGGTGAAACCTTCCCCGCCGAAGCGGGGAAGGTGTTTGGTGGCGAGCGCTTACTTGGCGTCGTCGATTGCCTTGACCAGTTCGGTCACGGCTTCGTCCGAGGTCTTGATCTGACCATGGACGAACTTCGACACGACGTCCTTGTAGGCATTGGCGACTGCCGGAGGCGCGCCATAGCCCTGGGCGAGCGAGCCGAACAGAGTGCCCCCCTCGTTCGCAGCCTTCAGATCAGCGATGCCCTTCTTGCCGCACGCGTCGAAGTCGGTGTCCGGAACGTCGGTACGAGCCGGAACCGAACCCTTGACGACGTTGAAGGCCGACTGGAAGCTCTTCGACAGGGTGGCGGTGGCCAGCGCGACCTGGGCGGCCTTGCGGTCGTCCGGAACGTTGAACATACCGAACATGTCGGAGTTGTAGACCACTGAGCCATCGGTGCCCGGGAAGCGATAGCACAGGAAATCCGTGCCAGGGGTCTTGTTGGCGGCGTGGAACTCACCCTTGGCCCAGTCGCCCATGACCTGGACAAGGGCGTCGCCCTTGATGACCATGGCGGTGGCAAGGTTCCAGTCGCGGCCCGAGAAGTTCGGGTCGACATAGGTGACAAGCTTGGCGAGGTTGTCGAACGACTTCTTCATCGTGTCGGACTTCAGCGACTCGTCGTCGAGATCATTGAAGGCCTTCTTGTAGAACTCAGGTCCGCCGGTCGACAGAACGACCGAGTCGAACATGGTGGCTTCCTGCCAGTTCTGGCCGCCGAGAGCGAGCGGGATGACGCCAGCCGCCTTGGCCTTGTCGAGCAGTGCAACGAAGTCGTCGAAGGTCTTCGGCTCGGTGCCGCCGATCTTGTCCATCACCGCCTTGTTGATCCACAGCCAGTTGACCGAGTGGACGTTGACCGGAGCCGCGACCCACTTGCCGTCATAGACCGAGAACTTCTGCAGGGCGGCCGGAACCGACTTGTCCCAGCCTTCCTTCTTGGCCGTCTCGGTCAGGTCGCCCATGACGCCTGCGGCGGCATAGTCGAGCACGGTGTAGCCGAGCATCTGCGACGCGGTCGGGTAATTGCCGGCCGCGACCATCGCCTTCAGCGCCGTCATGGCGGCGTCGCCGCCACCGCCGGCCACCGGCACATCCTTCCAGGCATAGCCTTCCTTGGCCAGGTCGCCCTTGAGGACGTTGAGAGCAGCCGCCTCGCCGCCCGACGTCCACCAATGCAGCATCTGCACTTCCTTGACGTCCTCGGCATGGGCCGAGAAAGCAAAGGTCGTCGCCAGAGCCGTTCCGATAAGCAGTTTGCGCAACATGTACTACCTCCCTTGTTGCATTACACGACCGGTGGAAGCCCACCGGGTTCTTCCAAACTCAGCCGACCCACCAACCGGTGCGCTGGCCGCGATGAAACTGGATTGTCTTTTCCTCGGTATAATCCTCGACAGCGCGTTTGCCGAGTTCGCGTCCGATGCCGGACTGCTTGTAGCCCCCGAATGGCAGCTCGGGGTAGCCTTCCATGAATGTGTTCACCCAAACCGTTCCCGAACGCACACCACGCGCCACCGACATACAGGTGTCGATACTGGCGCTCCACACCCCTGCCGAGAGACCATAGGGCGTGTTGTTGGCGATGTGCAACGCCTTTTCAATCGTTTCAAAAGTCAGCACGGCGAGCACGGGCCCGAACACTTCCTCACGCGCAATCGCCATGTCCTCGGTAACGCCGCTAACAATCGTCGGATCGAGGTATTGGCCCGCGTTGGAGGCCAGCTGGCCTCCGCCGCTGTAGACATCGCTGCCGTCTTTCGCTGCTGCCGTGACGTAGCCCGCGACTTTACCCAGATGATCGGTGGAAATCATCGCGCCGACCTTGGTGCGGTCGTCGAGCGGATCGCCGACCGCTACCTTGGCGGTCAGTGCCTTAACAGTGGCGAGGAAGTCTTTGGCGATCGCCTCATGCACGATCAGCCGGCTGCCGGCATTGCAGCATTCGCCGGCATTGAAGAAGCCGCCGAAGACAGCCGCATCGGCGGCAGCCTTGAGGTCGGCATCGGGGAAGACGATCTGGCCGTTCTTGCCGCCGAGCTCCATCGAGACTTTCTTCAGTGAATCCGACGCTGCCGCCATGGTCGTCTTGCCGACGCGGGTCGAACCGGTAAAGGACACCATCTCAACCAAGGGATGGCTGACCATCGGCGCGCCGACATCGGCGCCCAGTCCGGCCAGGATGTTGACGACGCCGGCAGGCAGGCCGGCCTGCATCAGTATGTCGCCGAGCACGAAGGTCGAGGCCGAGGTCATTTCGCTCGGCTTGACGACTGCTGTGCAGCCGGCGGCGAGCGCGAAGGGCAGTTTCTGGCTGACGATCAGGAAGGGGAAATTCCACGGTGTGATGATCGAGACGACACCGATCGGCTCGCGCAGCACGACACCCAACATGGCGTCACCGAGATTGGCGTAGCTCTCGCCATGCAGCGTGCGGGCGAGCGAAGCGGCATAGCGCCAGATGTCGACGGCGCCGCCAATCTCGCCGCGCGCCTGGGCGATCGGCTTGCCGGATTCCAGCGCATCGAGCCGGGCGATGTCTTCCAACCGGGCCTCGATGAGGTCAGCCGTTCTGAGCAGGATCGCGGCCCGTTCAGCCGCCTTCATGCGCGGCCAGGGGCCGGTCTCGAAGGCCTTGTGCGCGGCCTGCACCGCCGCTTCCACCTCGGCCGTGCCGGCCTGCGCATAGCGCGAAACGGTGAAGCCGTGGCCGGGGCTGTCGCGCTCCAGCATGCGACCATCGCCGGCATCGACATGCTTGCCGTCGATCAGGAGCTTGTAAGCCTTCGGCGCCTTGGACGCCTCAGTCGGCATGGAAATGTTTAGCGGTGCGTTCATCGTGCTTTCTCTAGGATCTCGAAAAGGCAGGCTTCTGCTTGGCCTTGAAGGCGCCGACGCCGGCCTTGAGGTCGCCGGTCAGGGCAATGAAACCGCTGGCGAGCGCCTCCGTTGCGGCCGCACTTTCCTCGCCTTCGGCGACTGCGATCATCAGCTTGGCGGCTTCGGTTGCGAGCGGCCCGCGCTGGGCGATTTTTTCGGCCCACGTCTTGGCCTCTGCCAGCGCCTGGCCCGTCTCGACCATGCGGTCGACGATGCCGAGGGCGAGCGCGCCAGGGGCGGCAAAGACTTCGCCGCCGAGCGCCATGCGGCGCACGGTCTGCGCACCAAAGCGGCGCACGGCGCGCTGCGTGCCGGACCAGCCGGGCACGACGCCGATCGAGGTTTCGGGGAAGCCGAGCTTCACCTGCGTTTCCGCGACACGGAAGTCGCAGGCAACAGCCAGCTCCAGCCCGCCGCCCAACGCATGGCCGGAGAGCACGGCTAGGGTCGGCTGGCGGAGCCTTGCCAGCCGGTCGAAGACGCGGTGACCGTAGCGCACCCATTGCACCTGGAAGTCGGCGACGCTCATCTGCGCCCAGGCCTCGACGTCGCCGCCGGCGCAAAACCCCTTGCCTTCGCCGCGAACCAGCACGACGCGCACGCCCTCAGCCATCTCGGCTTCGTCGAGCGCAGCTTCCAGCGCGCGCAGCATCGGAATGTCGAGCGCGTTGAACTTTTCCGGCCGGCGCAGCGTGACGATGCCGATGGCGCCGTCTTGCTCGAAGGTGACGAGGCGCTCAGCCATGCGCGCCTCCGAGCGAGGCGCCGCCATTGAGCGACAGGCCGATCGGGCGGTCCAGGTAGAGGGCAGCCGGTGTCACCTTGAGATCGTTGGCGACGGCGAGCGGTGTTTCGGACTGCGCCAGCACATCGCGTTCGAGATCGATCCCCGGCGCCAGTTCCGTCACCATCAACCCGTCCGGCGTCAGCTTCATCACGCAGCGCTCGGTGACATAGGTGATGTCCTGTCCCTGCGCGACTGCACGCTTGCCCGAGAAAGAAATGTGCTCGACCTCGTTGACCACCTTTTTGACCTTGCCTTCCGCGTCGATGCGGATGCCGCCATCGGCCAGCGACAGTTTTGCGCCGGCATTGAAGAAGCCGGAGAAGACGATCTTTTTCGCCCGCGCGGTGATGTCGACGAAGCCGCCGGCCCCGGCAGTGACATGCGGCCTTGCCGAAAGCTTCGACACATTGACCGAGCCATGGCGGTCGATCTGCAGGAACGACAGCAGCGAGGCGTCGAAGCCGCCGGCCTGGAAATAAATGAACTGGTGCGGCGACGGCATGATTGCTTCGGCGTTGGAGGCGCAGCCGAACTTGAAGTCGAGCAGCGGCACGCCGCCGACGGCCCCCTGTTCGATCACCCAGGTGACCTTGCCGTGCTGGCCTTCCTCAAGAAGGATGCGCGGCACGTTGGCCGAGATGCCGAAGCCGATGTTGACGGCCATGCCGTCGCCGAGTTCCATCGCAACGCGGCGTGCGATCACCTTCTGGATGTTCATCTCCGGCGTGCGGAAGCTCGACAGCGGTCGAAAGATCTCGCCGGAAATCGCCGGGTCGTAAGGCGTTAGTGTCGTCTGCAACTGATCCGGCGCAACCACGATATGGTCGACCAGCACGCCGGGCACGCGCACGTCATGCGGCTTCAGCGTGCCGTTTTCGACGACGCGTTTGACCTGCGCAATGACGATGCCGCCATTGTTGCGGGCGGCGAGCGCCTGTTCGAGGCCGCCGAGATAGGCGCCCTCATGCTCATAGGTGAGGTTGCCGCGTTCGTCTGATGTCGTGGCGCGGATGATCGAGATGTTGGGCACGATCGAGCGGAAATAGAGCCATTCCTCGCCGTCGAACTGCTGCACGGAGACGATCGGCTCGCTGGCCGCGGCATTCATGGCGCAGCCCTGATGGCGTGGATCGGCGAACGTGTCGAGACCGACCTTGGTCAGCACACCCGGGCGCTTGGCGGCGGCCTCTCGGTGCAGGTCGAACAGGATGCCGGACGGCACATTGTAGGCGGCGACCGAATTGTCGCAGATCATCTTCCAGATCTGCGGCGGCTCGGACGAGGACGGGCCAGAGGGGTAGGAGCCGCAAAGCGTGCGCTTCAACAGGCCGGGCTTGGCCAGATGGTCGATGCCCTTGATGCCGTACATGTCGCCGGCGGCGATCGGGTGCAGCGTGGTGATATCCTTGGGATGGCCCTCCGCGTCGAAGCGCTCGCCGATGGCGGCCAGCACGGCATCCGGGCAGCCGAGGCCGCTCGACGACGAGACGGACACGGTCATGCCGTCCTTTATGAGGCCGGCGGCTTCGGCGGCGGAGACGAGCTTGCTCACTTGGCGCTCCCCAGCTTGGGATCGATGGTGACCGCCTTGCCGGATTTTTCCGACTGCAATGCCGCTTCGGCCGAGGCCAGCGACCAGACGCCGTCCTCGCCGGTGGCCGATGGCTGGCCCTTGCCGCGGATCGCATCGTGGAATTGGCGCAGCGACCTGACGTAGAGATCTTCGCGCTCGAAGCTCAGCTCTTCCTCGCCCTTGGCGGTGCGCAGCAGCACCGATCCGACCGGCTTCTGCGTCATGACATTCCTGGCGATCAGCGAGCCTTCGGAGCCATGCACTTCGAAGCCGGTGTCGGCGAACTTCGTGGTGAAGCCTTCATGCGATTGGGCAATCAGGCCCGACCCGAAGCGCCAGATGCACATGGCGCCGTCTTCCAGGCCGCTGCCTGCCATGCCGGCCGACTGGGTAAAGGCCGATATCTCGATTGGATCGTCGCCAAGCACGAAGCGCAGCGTGTCGGCATCGTGCACGGTGATGTCGAGCACCACGCCGCCGCCGGCCTCAGGCCTGGTGATGCGCCAACCCTGCAGGTTCTCCGGCAGGTAGACGGAATGGAAGACGCGCGCGGCGATCGGTTTGCCGATGCGGCCGGCCGATATGGCGTCGCGCATGGCGCGGTGGGCGCCGGCATTGCGCAGATGGTGGTTGGTGCCAAGCACGGTTCCGGCTGCCTTGGCGGCGGCGACCATGGTGCGCGCATCGGCGCTGGTCAGCGCCAACGGCTTTTCGCACAGAACATGCTTTCCCGCCTTGATCGCGGCCAGCGCCTGTTCGAGATGCAGTTCATTGGTGGTCGAGATGTAGACGGCGTCGATGTTGGCGCCGAGAAGGTCGTCCAGCGTCGAGACGGCAAGCGGAATGTTGTTTTCTCGAGCATAGGTATTGGCGCGCTCGGGGCTGGAACTCATCACCGCTGATATCTCGCCATCAGCTTGCGCTCGGATGGCGTTGATCATGAATTGTTTGGCGATCGTGCTGGCGCCGATCAGTCCCCATCTGACGCTCATGCGGCGTCTCCCATTCCTGCAGGCGTGTTCTGGGTGCGGCGATCGGGACCGCAGCTTTCCCTGACGACCAGATTGACGGCGCCGATATGATCCTCGGCGCGTGTGGTGCGCGACTGGATCATCTTCAGCATGACGTGCGCGGCACGCTCGCCGAGACCGGGGGTATCCACCGAAACACTGGTGAGCGCCGGCATGTAATGCTCGGCCTCGACCACGTCGTCGAAACCGACGACGGCGAAATCCGCCCCCGGTTCCAGTCCGCGCTTGCGCAGCGCCAGCATAACGCCGAAGGCGACGGCGTCGTTGAAGCACAGCGCCGCCGTCGGCGGCTCGGCCATGGCAAGGGCGGTTTCCAGGCAGGCGATGCCGCCCCTGCGGCTGGTCTCGCCTTCGACGACAAGCACGTCGCGCCTGGCAATGCCTGATGTCTCGCAGGCTTCGCGAAAACCGCCCAGGCGCTCTTGATAGACGACCAGATCGGCGGTGCCGCCGAAGAAGGCCAGCCGGCGATGGCCCTTGCCGATGAGATGGGCGGCCGCCAGGTACGCGCCGCGATGATTGTCGGGCGCAATCACCGGGATGCGGCTGTCCGGCAGCCGGCGCATGGCAAAGACGACCGGGACACCTGCCGTCTCAAGGCGGCGGAAGGCGCCCGGCGTGGTACCGCGCGCCGGTGACACGATCAGCCCGGCGACGCCCTGTTCCATCAACGACTTCAGGACTTCTTCCTGGCGCACCGGATTTTCCGCCGTGTTGGCGATGAAGGGCACGATGCCAGCCGACTGGAAGACACGCTCCATGCCGACCGCCAGCTCGGCAAAAAAGGGGTTGGTGAGATCGTTGATGACCATGCCGATGACGTTGGAGTGGGCCTTGCGCAGATTGGCGGCGCCGCGGTTGTAGACATAGCCGACATCCTCGATCGCCTTGCGAACCTTGCTGGCTGTCTCAGGTCTGATCAGCCCGCTGCCCTGGAGCACGAGTGAGACCGTCGATTTGGACACGCCGGCTTCGCGGGCAATGTCGAAAATCGTCGCCTTGGCCCGGCTGGCCATCCAGATAGTCCTCCCGGCATTCTGTTCGAATTAATTGGAACGTTCTAAACGTCGGCCTCACTGAGAGTCAATCGGGATTTCCGCAAAACCCGAAAAAGTGATTGTTTCGGCCTTAAAGTCGAATAAGGCTAGGGGCTGCGTGTTGCGCCGCAGCATCCGACGTGTCAATTTCCGGAATCGTAAAGCTTCTTGATTTATTGGAACGTTCCATTTATAGGCGCTGGCAAAGGGAGAATTTCATGGACATCACCTTGCCCGGGGAAGGTGGCCGCCACGCTCGCTATCGGCTCGTCGGCCAGCCGGCCGAGCCGGTTATCGGGGCGCGGTTTTCGCGCATAGCCTATGCCGCCGCCCATGTTGTGGCCGATCCGCTTGCAATGACCGACCCATGGTCGCAGCCCGCGGTCGACTGGGACAAGACGATGGCGTTCCGTCATCATCTGTGGCGGCTCGGCTTCCGCATCGCCGAGGCGATGGATACCTCGCAGCGCGGCATGGGTTTCGACTGGGAAAATGCGAAGGAATTGATCCGGCGCTCGATCGCCGAGGCACGCAGCGTCGAAGGCGCCGATCTGGCATCGGGCGCCGGCACCGATCATCTGGCGCCGGCGGCTGCCAGAACGCTCGATGATGTCATTGGCGCCTACGAGGAACAGTTCGCTTTCATCGAGGGCCAGGGTGGCAAGGCGATCATGATGGCCAGCCGGGCGCTGGCCGCGGTGGCCAAGGCGCCGGACGACTATCTCAAGGTGTACGACCGCATCCTCAGCCAGGCCTCCGGCAAGGTCATCCTGCACTGGCTGGGCGACATGTTCGATCCGGCCCTGAAGGGCTATTGGGGTAGCAGCAATTTCGAGGCCGCGCTCGACACCGTCGTCGCCATTATCGAGCGCCATGCAGATAAGGTCGAGGGCATAAAGATATCGCTCCTCGATGCCGGCAAGGAAGTCGCCTTGCGCAACCGCCTGCCGAAAGGCGTCGTCATGTTCACCGGTGACGATTTCAACTACCCCGAGCTGATCGCCGGCGACGGCGAACGGCATTCACACGCGCTGCTGGGTATATTTGACGCCATCGCGCCGGTCGCCAACGCGGCCTTGGCGAAGCTGACTGACGGCGACCGCGCCGGCTATGACGCGCTGATGGCGCCAACGGTGCCGCTGTCGCGGAGAATTTTCGAGGCGCCGACTGAGTACTACAAGGCCGGCATCATCTTCATGGCCTGGCTCAACGGCCACCAGGACCATTTCGCCATGGTTGGCGGCATGCAGTCGGCGCGCGGCATCCTGCACTATTGCGACATCTTCCGTCTTGCCGACCAGGCAGGGTTGCTCGCCGATCCCGAACTTGCGTTGACCAGAATGAAGCATTTCTGCGCGGTTGCGGGTGTCTGAGGACGGCACAATCGGCGGCTGAAAAGTATCCCCCACATGGGGGATTTGCCTTCTCGCTTCAAATCTGTATTCCGTTGCCGGGATTAGATGCGGACGAATGCGGCAATGACGGAAAAAGTGGCGCTCATCACCGGTGTAACCGGGCAGGACGGGGCCCATCTTGCAGAGCTGCTTCTGCGGAAGGGCTATATTGTCCATGGCGTCAAACGCCGCTCGTCCTCGTTCAACACCGAGCGCGTCGACGACATCTATGTCGATCCGCACGAGCGTGGTGCGCGCTTCTTCCTGCATTATGGCGACCTGACCGACGCAATGCATATGCGCTCAAGATCGTGGCCTCTTATTTTCGCGAGAAGGATTACGCTGCAGGCGAAGCCATTTTGAAATCGCGCATGACGGAACAATTCGAGGCGAGTCCCAAGGTGCCGCTGCCTATGCTTGTGGCTTTGTCGCGCAAGACGGTGCATGGCCACGCCATGGGCAAGGATTTCGCATCCTACGTTGCCGCGGCCAAGGCCGGCCACCCCTATGCCGCGGCGTGCGCGGCCCATATTCTGCATGAGGCGTTAGAGGACATGGAGTCCGCATCGAGTATGACCACGATAGCGATCAAGGCTGAACCCAAAAATAGAATCTTCAAGCAGGTCGCGCGGCAGATGGGGTCAGTTGCATCAGGTAAGTCTGGCCGGCTATCGCAACTGCGATCGCGGCTCCGGAAGGCGGGCATAAGAATCTAGCCCCTTCGCCACCGCCAGAAGGGTGCGATGCCTTCGTCCGGGTGGAAAAGAGGCTTTGCGGCTTCCGCCTCGGCGGCGGAAATCGTCGCTTCAGTGTCGTGGCGCACCAGATCCAGCAACAGCGGCCAACGTCGGTCCGCGTCGATCGCTTCCGTGGCTTGCCGGCTGTCGATATTGGCCGCCAGCCAATGCAGAGCGTCAACCAGTCCCTGTCCCTGGTCTGCCCGGTGCTGCCAGAGGTCGTCACCGATCGAGGTCAGCAGGCGCGCCAGTGTCGTCCAGCCCTGCAGAGTAAACAGGGTGTAGTGAATGGGCCGAGTGCGGGCTAGTTCCCTCGGCAATGAGCCGTCCGACGCGATCTGATCTGCCAATCTCTCCCTGGCATGAAGTCCGATCCCGGCCAGCGTGGCGCTATCACCCAGGAAAGCTGCGATTGATGCCCGCTGCAAATCGTAAAAGACGCCATGGTTGTTGGCGCGGGAAGCCTCCGTCACCGCGGCGGGCGCGGTGTCCAGCCAATTGGCGTACGAGCCAAGCCAGGATCTGAACGTTTCGCGCTCCGTTGCGTCCAATGCGCCGGCACGCTCAATCAGACGAACAGCATCGAGGAAGAAATAGAGATCCTTGAGCTCGATAATGCCGGTCCCGTTGCCTTCATTGTCGTCGTGGCCGAACCGGACCTGCGCGTATCGCATATGCGGGTTCATCCTTGTAGCGGGGTCGATGAACCAGGTGCGGATCAGCTTGGCGGCGTGGTTGGAATAGCTTGGCTCGTCAAGCACTGTCGCCGCCAGCGCAAGCACGGTGGTGTCGTCAAGCAATCGCTGCAAGCGGGTGCGATCATAGGTTTCGCTGCCGGCTTCGTAGAGTGCGGTGCCGGGTGCGCGCTCGCCGTCGCGCCGAATGAAGGGCAGGCCGTCAGGGCTGTGGGGATCGGGCCACCAATAGGGCCCCGGTTGGAAATAATCGTGTCGGTCGCCGCTCGGCGCTACTGATGTCTTGTCCGTCACACTGAACGGACCTCGGGTGAGCGCCTGGTCGGCGCAGAGCCGCAGATGCTGCCGAAGGCCGGCGTCCTTGTTCCTCGAGGCGGCGGCGAGCGCCTTCTCGTCGTAGAAAACCAGCTGTGACGTATCGAGCCTTGCGGAGATCACAGCGGCGTCGCAACGGTCGATCATGGTGATGATCGCCTCGTCGCGGCTGAACGAGCGGGCAACGAATCCGGCCCGGCCGATTTCAAGATGCGCGCGCCCGGAATCCAGGCGCGCCACCCAGCCGGCAGTCTGGAAAAGTCCTGAATCCGCCGATGGGGGTGGACGCGGGAAATCCCACGGGTCGTGGCGAAATCGGTCCCAAAGCCCGGGAATGCCAAGCCGCCACAGCATTTCAACCTTGGGTCGGCGCCCGTAGGGATGAGTTTCGTCGAACAGCTCGGTCGTGTCGGCCCTGAATATGATCTGTGGCTCTTCATTCGCGGGCGGGCTGAAATTCTCGTCGAGCAGGGCCGTGTTGTCGACGATGCGCGCCATCGGTACGATGACATAGGGCAGATACGGCCTCGCCTCGATTGCCCGGCGTATCTGCCTGAACGCCTGCTCGGTCAGAAAACAGTTTCCGTCCCATGGCATCAGCCACTTCGCCCGCGTGCGGGCCATCTCGAGCGCTTTGTTGCGGGCGCCGTTGTTGTTCATCAAGTAGCGGTTCTTGCTGCTTCTGATGAGCGTTTCGTAGCGTGCCGCCGTGAGTTCAGCCGATCGGCTGCCTTTGCTGGAAAACCGGAGCTCTTTTGCCGACAGCCTGTCGATGTCCCAAGGAATTCTGCCATAGGCGTCGAGATTGAAAGGGATGCGGTGAAAGCTCTGGCTACGGCCCTCCAGCAGCCCGACGATGCGAGCCTCCTCTTCGGGATCGGCTATACGATTGACGATCCAGAACTTGTCGCAGTCAGGAAAGGCCGGCTCATTGTCCAGGATGAACCTTGCATTGTCTAAAGACTGGCCTTTGCGGTGCCGCGGCTCGAGATCGTTGCCAATGATGCGGACGAGCATGAAGCTGTCCTTCGCCGCCGCAATCGGCAAGGCAGGATATGCGTCACGCGCCGCCCTGATGCGAAGCCTGACATTGCGCCTGTGCTCAAGCGTTCGTTTTGCCGCAACCAGCACGCCGCCAAGTTTCGAACCCGGCGATTGGAGATATTTCCTCGCCCGCTTGAGTTCGAGGTAGATGCGTTGCCAGGTCGGTTTCCGCTGCGCCGGAGTTGACGTCATGGCCACCCGCCTGAGCGAGCGCGCCAACGGTCGGGGATAATCGACCATCCTGATGTCGTTGTTCGCATTGCTCCCCCCGAACATCGCGCCTGTTCCCAGCCTTAAAGCCATCGCACCCAATCGTCACGACAGAAAATTCGTCCAGGCATTGTCGCGCCAGCTCACCAGCCTGCGCCGGGAAGGCTTTGCCGGCAATTCAGTTTTGCTCGTGAACCATTTCGTTGCCGCACGCGACCAAGCGCTGTGTAGCAAACACGGGTCCATCAACGAGAACGTCCATGTCTACCACTTCAAGAAACGTCCTTCTCGCCGTCATCGCCGTTTCGGTGCTGGCTGGGTGTCAGACGGCACCGCCGAGGGAATGCGAGAAGACCAAGCCTGGTGTCACCTACAACGGCAAGTGCTGCGGCATCGGCACCCCGTGCCGTGAAGGCATCAACAACCCTCATGACAAGCCCGACAGGCCCGATCCGCGGCCGCAATGACCTGGCCGAGAGGCCTCGCCGTCCCGGCTCGTGCCGGGGCGGTCTTGCATCCCTGATTTGGCCTCGGGGTGACCTCGCTTGGAGGTGAACCTCGTTGGTGCGCTGCGGCGAAGCCATAAACAGCGCCACCGAGTTCCGATGAGCGCAAAGCTGCGGAACAAATCAAAAGCTTGTTGGTCTGGATGGTGGGCGTGACAGGGATTGAACCTGTGACCCCTGCAATGTCAATGCAGTGCTCTCCCGCTGAGCTACACGCCCATCCGAAGCCGCGCATACACCATTTTTGATCCAGCGCGTCAATAGCCGGAAAAGGGAAAGAAGGGCTCGTTTTGTCGCGCCGTCAGGCAAGCGGCCGGATCGCACTGGCGTGCTTCAGGCGGCCTGCAGCATTTTTTCGACCTCGTTGACGAGATCGCGCAGATGGAAGGGCTTCGACAGCACCTTGGCGTCTTTCGGCGCCTTGGAATCGGGGTTGAGCGCGACGGCCGCGAAACCGGTGATGAACATCACCTTGAGGTCGGGATCGATCTCGGTGGCGCGGCGGGCAAGCTCGATGCCGTCCATCTCCGGCATGACGATATCGGTCAGCAGCAAGGAGAAGGGTTCCTCGCGCAGCCGCTCATAGGCGCTGGCGCCATTGTCGAAATCGCTGACTTGGTAGCCGGCCCGCTCCAGTGCCTTGACCAGGAACCGGCGCATGTCGTCGTCGTCTTCCGCCAGGAGAATGCGTGCCATTGTGTCCCGTCCGAATCACCCCACCCAAGCCTGCCGTCCGGCAAGCCCGTTAACCATCCTGTATATGAGGAGGTGACGGTAAACATCAAGTGAACGCTGGTGGCATTAATCCTGATTTGACGGGCTTCCTGACATGCCGAAATGCTGGACATGCGGCCGATGAGGTGGCAGTTTCCCATGATGATGCATTGCTGTTTCCGGGTTCGTTCAAATTGACGACGGCAGCCGAGGATTTTTCGGTCGTTCCACCCTTCGAAATCCGATCGGGCGCCGAGCAGCGCGTTCCCTTCGTCTTCAACTCGCCGCATAGCGGCCGCTACTATCCCGACCGCTTCCTGGCCATGGCCAGGCTCGACCGCAACGCCATTCGCCGTTCCGAGGATTGCTATGTCGACGAGCTGTTCGGCGGTGCTGTGGCACTCGGCGCGCCGATGCTGGCGGCGAATTTTCCGCGCGCCTATCTCGACGTCAATCGCGAACCGTGGGAGCTCGACCCGCGCATGTTCGCCGAGCCGGTGCCGTCCTTCTGCAACATCCGCTCGGCTCGCGTCGCCGGCGGGCTCGGCACCGTGCCCAAGCTGGTGGGGGAGGGGCTCGACATCTATTCCGGCCGCCTGCCGCTGGCGGAGGCCGTCCAGCGCATCGAGGCCGTCTACAAACCCTATCACGAGACGCTGAAGCGGCTGTTGACCAGAACCCATGCGAGGTTCGGCTATGCCGTGCTTATAGACTGCCATTCGATGCCGGCGAGCATCAGGGTGGGCGACAACGGCTTACGGCCTGATTTCATCGTCGGCGATCGTTTTGGCATCTCGGCCACGGCTGCGCTGACCGAGACGGCGATCGGCCTGCTGATCGGCATGGGTTATACCGTCGCCCACAACAAGCCCTATGCCGGCGGCTTTATCACCGAGCATTACGGCCGGCCGGCGCGCCATCTGCATGCGCTGCAGATCGAGGTCAATCGCGGGCTCTACATGAATGAGCGGACGTTCCAGAAATCGGCTGGTTTCCATGCGCTGGCCGACGATGTGGCGCGCTTTTCGGCCGACCTGATGGCAATGCCCGATCACCATTTCATCGACCTGCCTCTGGCTGCCGAATGACGCCGGAGCGGCGGCTAATTATGGGACCCCGCGACAGCCATGCCTCGGTGTAAAAAAAGACCGCATCGTTTGCACGACACGGTCGAAGTCTAGGGAGGAAACGCCCAAGGAGGGCATGGACAGGAAAACCTGTCCGAGAACAAATTTATTGTGCGATGCACAAATGTCAATCGAATTCGGGCTTATTTAATTCACTCTGATGTGGAAATTGCATTTGAACAGCGCCGATGTGACATTTTGGCAACGGTTATCTCTACGATAAATCGATAAACCCGCTTGTTTTGGCGCGAAAGTGCCGGCAGACGGGTCAGGCACTCTGCATGCGGGAGAATCAGGTGGACATCAGCATCGATTTCATGCGCCGGATCGCGCAAGCGGCGGCGGCTGAAACCTTGCCGCGTTTTCGCGCGCAAGGCGCGGTGGCCAACAAGGAAAAAGGCAGTTTTGACCCGGTCACGGAAGCCGACCGCGAAGCCGAGCGCGCCATCCGGGCGCTGATATCGGCCGAGTATCCCGATCACGGCATTTTGGGTGAAGAACATGGCAGCGAGAACATCTCCAGCAAGCATGTCTGGGTGATCGATCCCATCGACGGCACCCGCGCCTTCATCTCCGGGCTGCCGGTGTGGGGGACATTGGTCGGGCTCACGGTCGATGGCGACGCTGTCGCCGGCATGATGGCGCAGCCCTTCACCGGCGAGCTGTTCTTCGCCAACGCTTCCGGTTCCCACTATGAAGGCCCCGGCGGCCCGCGCAAGCTCGCGACCCGCAAGACGACGAAGCTCGACGAGGCGACCTTGTTCACAACCACGCCGGCGCTGTTCAAGGGCGAGGCGCGCCCACGCTTCGACCGGTTCGAAAAAGAGGTCCAGCTCGTCCGCTATGGCGCCGATTGCTACGCCTTTGCCATGATTGCCTCGGGCAGCGTCGACATCGTCGCCGATCCCGGATTGAAGCCCTATGACATCGTGGCCCTGATCCCGATAATCGAGAAGGCCGGCGGTGTCGTCACCACATTCGAGGGCGGCCCGGCGGAAAAGGGCGGCGACATACTGGCCGCGGCGACGCCGGAGCTTCATGCGGCCGCAATGGCTGCCCTGCGCGGCTGATACTTTGTGTTCGACGCAATTCCCTAGGGAAAGCGCTACGCGCTTTTCCTGGAACTGCTCTTAGCGCGGCTTGATCGAGCGCTGGAATTCCGCCGGCGTTCGTCCATAGACCTGCCTGAAGGCCGCGCTGAAATGGCTGTGGCTGGAGAAGCCGAGGTCCATGCCGAGCGTCGTCAGATTGTCGTAGCGGCCCAGAAGGTCGAGCGCGCGCGCCAGGCGCAGGCGCAGGTGGTATCGATAGAGCGGCATCGCCTCGACCTGCTGGAACACTTGCGTCAGATAAACCGGTGATACGCCGACTTCGGCGGCTATCTCGGCCAACGTCCAGCGCCGAGACAGGTCCGAGGACAGGACAAGCTTGGCGCGATCGACCAGCTTCTGCCGGCCAGCGCTGGCGCCGGCGGCATGCGAGGTGCGCTCGCCAAGCGAACGCCGCACCAGCGTCAGGGCCAGGGTTTCGGCCTCCAGCGTTTCGGCAATGTTGCGGCTCAGGCTGTGACGCAGCACCGCCACCAGCGCCTGGGCCCGCGGGTCGATGCGGCGGCGCTGGCGGCGAAACGCCAATGAGGTGCCCGAGCGCAACTGTTCCTTCGGCGTAAGTTCCTGCAGCTGTGCTTCCTCGATGACGAGATCGAGACAGGAATCGCCACCCTCGACGGGGTGGCTGATCCGGTAGGGTTCGGCCTCGTTGAAGAACAGCAGCTGGTTGGCTTCGGCGACCGCATCGTTGCGGCCGACATGGCGCACAAAAACACCGCGATAGGGAAAAACCAGATGCGTGGCGGAGGTGCATTCCTCGTCGCTCTTGTGCCGGCATTTGCCGCTGCAGACGATGTCCCTTACCCTGACGGTACCGGTGTCCAGGAGCGTCTGTACCGTGAATTGCGACATGGCCGCGTTTCCCTTTGCGCCGAAAGCTGTTCCGGCACTCTAGGCGATCGGTCTGCCCAGACCTGTCAGGAGACTTCACCTGTCAGCGCCTTCGCAACGGCCGTGGCTCAGTCCCACAAGCGGCGCATATATTCCGTGTGGGCCTCACCGCGCGACAAGCCGATGTCCTTGAGCTGCTCGTCGGTCATTTCGAGCAAGGCAAGGCGGCTTCGGCGCCGTTCCAGCTGACGACCGATCCAGTTGGCCGCCACGATGCATTGTGTCCGCAAGGACCGCCGGAAGGTCGCGGTTTGAGTTGTCGGCTGATGTGTCAGGCATTGTGCCGTCGCTGCATGATCCGGGCGCATCGCTCAGGCCTCCCCGTTGCCGATCACCGAGACGCCGGCGACTGAGGCGCCGGCTTCGTTCAGCGCTATCGCACATTCCTCGCAGCAGACCTCCACGGTCTTGCCGCCGACCTTGACGCGGATCGGGTTGGCGTCCAACTGGCAGTCGCAGGCAGCGCAGGTTTTCTCGGTCATGATGTCATCTCCTTGGCGTTCAGTTCGACGCGGAGAGATGATCATTCCTGCATGGCACCGGCTGTCAGAATCTTTAGCTGTTTGCCTGCGGCCGGCGCTACTGGGCTGCCCTGCTGACAGAAGGCTGTCAGCAGGCGCGAACTCAAGGCGTGCCGCACCTCGCGGCGCTGGCGGCATCAGGCGGTGGGGTCGTCGTTGCCGGGAATGAAAGCATCGAAGGCGGCGAGCAACTGCTCGCGGTAGACATCGGCCTCCTGCAGGATCTCGTGCTTGGCGCCATCGATTATCAGCAGCGAGCCGAGGCGCAGACGCCTGGTGTAGGCTTCCACGGCCCTGGTCGACACGACCTGATCGGCGCCGGCGGCGATCATGAGCAGGGGGACCTGAATCTTCGCCATGAAGTCCGGCTCGCTGATGGCTTCGCTTGCCTTGATGGCGGCCTGCAGCCAGCGGATCGTCGGGCCGCCGAGCGCCAGTTGTGGATAGTCCTCGTAGATTTTCGTGTTGCGCTGGTAGCGCACAGGGTCCGATGTCACCTTGTTGACGGCAAAGGGCAGGGTCTGCCTGGGTCTGGGCCCCCAGGCCGCATAGAGCCGGCCGAGGCCGAAAAGGCACAAGAACGAGCAGACGCGGCGCACCGTTTGTACAGACAGCGGAGAATCGGGCACCGTCAAGAATGGCGCGATCAGCACCATACGGCGTACCCGGTTGACCATCGACGGCGCGGCGAGCAGCGCGATCACGGCTCCGGTCGAATGGGCGAAGATGTAATACGGGCCGCGGCAATCGGGCAGTACGATGTCCTCGAAGAACTGTTCGAGGTCGCCGGTGTAGTCGTAGAAGGAGCGGACATAGCCGCGTTGCGGGTCTCTGATCAGCCGGTCCGAACCACCCTGGCCGCGCCAGTCGAGCGTGGCGACGCCGAGGCCGCGATCGGTAAGGTTGCGGATGGTCTCGAAATATTTCTCGATGCACTCGTTGCGGCCGGGCAGCAGGACGACCGTGCCCTTCAGCGGCCGGGTGACCGCGGCAAAAAGGCCGTAGCGGATCTTCTTGCCGTCGCGCGTGGTGAAGAAGCCGCCGGCGACATTTTGCGGCGGCGGGTTGCCTGGCGTGGGGTGGAAGAGGTCCGTCATTCGGCGCTTGCGTCTTCGTGGTGTCTCACCCGGCGGGGCGTCGGCATGGTGATAGACGCCAATGGATGAAAAGCAAAGGGAGGGCGCCCGGGGGGTGGACGAACAACGAGTAAGGCCGGAAGCAGCCTGCGACGGCGTGCTTCCGGCCTCTGTCGATCCGGGAGGAAGGGACGTTACACCCGGTTCGGCTTCGTCGCGGCGCCTTCATCCGGCGCCGCCTGGTTCTTTATCCCGGCTGCACTCTAGCGCCGGCCGGCTGAACGGGCGCCGAAGCGGCGGTTCATCTGCCGTTCATCGACGCCTCAATTCACAACTCTTCAAAAATCCTTGAAATGCGCTTTTGCGCTCCCCAAATGTCGGATGCAGCCGCCGATGTCGGGGCTGCTGGTCCACGCGGAAACGCCTTTCCAGGGTTTCGCACCGGCCACACGCAAACCATGTTGCTCAAACAGGAGAACACCTCATGCGTCACGTTGATTTTTCCCCGCTTTATCGCTCGACGGTCGGCTTCGACCGCCTGTTCACCATGCTCGACTCGCTGGCCCAGCCCGATGGCGCGCAGACCTATCCGCCCTACAACATCGAGCGCACCGGCGAGAACGCCTACCGCATCTCGATGGCGGTTGCCGGCTTCTCGGACGAAGAGATTTCGATCGAAGCGCACCGCAACGTGCTGACCGTCAAGGGTGAGCGCAAGGAAGAGGGCAATGGCGAGGGCTCCGAGCTGCTTTATCGCGGCATTGCTTCGCGTTCGTTCGAGCGCCGCTTCCAGCTTGCCGACCATGTCGAGGTCGTTGGCGCCACGCTGAAGAATGGCCTGCTCTTCGTCGACCTCACGCGCAACATCCCCGAGGAGCTGAAGCCGCGCAAGATCGCGATTACCGCGAGTTCCGAGAAGGCCAAGCAGATCGAGGCCAAGAACGCCGCGTAATCAAGACAGCGGCGTCACGTCCAAGGGACGTCGTAACGCCCTGAGAAAGAAGCGTCTCCTCCCGAGACGAAAGCGGCGCCGCGAGGGCGCCGCTTTTTTGTTGCGTCAACTCCCTGTCACCCCAACCGCAGAGTTCTGGCTCTTTTGCAGCGTGCGTCGCCTTCCCATGAAGGGCGATGTCTGATTTCCCGGCTGATTTCTCCTTGGCACTGACGGCCACCATTGCCGTCACCTTCCTGTTGGCCGGCATCGTCAAGGGCGTTACCGGCATGGGCCTGCCGACGCTGGCGATGGGGCTGCTGGGCACCATCATGCCGCCGGTCGCGGCGGCCTCGCTGCTGATCGTGCCGTCCTTCGTCACCAACATCTGGCAGCTGTTTGCCGGACCGAGCTTCGCGTCGATCCTCAGACGCCTATGGCTGATAATGATCGGCATCGTCGCCGGCACGCAGGCCGGATCGTGGCTCTTGGCCAGCGACAACGTCAAATGGACGACCGCCGGTCTCGGTGCGGCGTTGATCATCTACGCCGCCTATACACTGCTGGCGCGGCAATTGACGGTCCCGGTGTCGGCCGAGCGCTGGGCGTCGCCCATTGTCGGTTTTCTCACCGGTCTCGTGACCGGCGGCACCGGCGTGTTCGTGGTCCCTGCCGTGCCCTACATCCAGGCGCTCGGCCTGAGCCGTGACGACCTGATCCAGGCGCTCGGCCTGTCCTTCACCGTGTCGACCATCGCGCTTGCCGCCGGGCTTGTCTCGCATGGGGCGTTCCAGGTGGAGCATATCGCCATGTCGTCGCTGGCCGTCCTGCCGGCCCTGCTCGGCATGTGGCTGGGACAGTTGCTGCGGCAGCGGATCAGCCCGGCAACCTTCCGGCGCTGGTTTCTTATCTTCCTGATCCTGCTTGGCCTGGAGCTTCTGCTGCGGCCTTTCCTGGCTTAGCAGCCAGTGCCTGCAGCGAGAACGGCCTCGACGTTTTGCCGGTGGACGGCTTCGTAGGGTGCGAAATATTCGACAGTACCGGCGGCGAACATCTCGGCGCCGAAGGTTTTCAGATCCTGCTTGGCCAGATCGGCGTCTTGCCGGCAGCGGATCAGCTTGCGGACATAGTCCTGCGTCGCAGCGATGAAGTCCTTGCCATAACCGCCGGCTTCGATCGCCACCAACGAGCCATGATTGGGCAGGATGCGCTTGATCGGCCAGCCGGCCATGCGTTCGAGATCAACCAGATGTTCGGCCAAGCGATCCGCTTCGCTGACATAGGTGATCGAGTCTTCCAGCGTGTCGCCGGCGAGCAGCAGGCCGGTTTCCGGCATGAACAGGACTGTGCCGTCATGGCTGTGGATTTCGACCTGGCGCAGCTCGACGGCAATCGAGCCAACGGTGAGGTCAAGGCTGCCTTCGAAAGTCCTGTTGGGCAGCACGAGTGGTTTGATCGGCGGAATGCCGGCTTCGATCTCGGCCTTGTTCTTCGCCAAGGCAGAGGCGGTGAGCGTGTTGGCTATGATTTCACAGTCCTGGAACACCTCGTTGCCGGCAATATGATCGTCATGCCAGTGGCTGAGAACGACCCGGATCGAGCGCACTCCCATGGCTTCGAGCGTTTGCCTGACATATCGCGCGTGAGGCAGCGAAATATGCGTGTCGTAGACAAGCGCTTGCGGCCCGTCGACAACGGCATAGGTGCAGATGCCCAGCGCATAGGCGCCGTCGTCCAGCCAGTTCGGCTCGTCCGACCAGGCGCGGACGCCATCGATGCGGCCGTCATAGAAGCCCAGCACGTTTGGCGCCGGGCGAACCAGCCGCATGGTCGAGCCGAGGGGAGGTCTGGTCATCGGAAAGCTCAGGCGATCATGTGGCCAAGGTGGTCGACTTCTTCGGTGGTCGTGGCGAAGCTGGCGACGAAGCGGTAGATCGCTTCATTGTCGCCGAGGTGGCCGTCGAAGCTTTGCGGCAGGGCCCATTCATAGAATTTGGCGCCGGCGCCTTGCATTTTTTCCGCCTTGGTGCGGTCGAGAATAGCGAACACTTCATTGGCCTGCGGCAGCCAGGCCAGCCGGCCGGACGGGGCATCCTCGATCGTCGCTGCCAGCCTTGCGGCCATCGCATTGGCGTGGCGTGCCATCCTCAGCCACAGATCGTCGGCATAATAGGCCTCGAACTGAGCCGAGATGAAGCGCGCCTTGGAGAAGGTCTGGCCGGCGCGCTGGCGAAGCAGGCGCAGGTCGCGCGCAACGTCTGGGTTGAGGACCACGACCGCGTCGGCCATCCAGCAACCATTCTTGGTGCCGCCGAAGGAGATGATGTCGACACCGCTCTTCCAGGTCATTTCCGCAGGGCTGATGTCAGTCGCCGCAACGGCATTGGCGAAGCGCGCGCCGTCCATGTGCAGAGGCAGCTTGTGACGGCGAGCTACCTCGGCGATCGCCTTGATATCGTCGACGGCGTAAACGGTGCCGACTTCGGTTGCCTGGGTGATCGTCACCGCCATCGGCTGGCCGGCGGGGGCGAGATCCTGCGAATAGCGCTTGATGGCCCGGTCTAGCGCTTGCGGATTGATGCGCCCCAGAGGCCCGGGGACGGGCGACATGCGCGCGCCGCCGGTGTAAAAGCCCGCTGCGCCGAATTCATCGACATTCATATGCGCTTCGGCGTGGCAGAAGGCGACGCCGCCGATCCGGTTCAATGACGCCATCGACAGCGCGTTGGCCGCGGTGCCGGTGGCGACGAAGAAGACCGCGACCTCGCGCTCGAAGATATCGTTGAAGCGCTTGTAGACGGCGCGGTCGAGCTCGCCGTCGCCATAGGCCGTGGCGGTGCCGGCGGCATGGCGGGTCAGGTTGGCCGAGATGTCGGGATGGACGCCCGCCCAGTTGTCGGATGCAAAGAACATCAGGAGGTCCGTATCTGGTTGCGAAAAGGAGCGCGACCATGGCTGCTTCGGGGTTTGACGCGCAAGGGCCAAGGGCTGGAAAAGCGATAAAGCCAGATGCTGATCACGAAGGCGTGCAGGGACCGAAGTTTTCGTTTCGACTGCGCGCGACGTAATTTTCTGTCGCCAAACGCCAGAGAATTTTGTGAATCGGTCTTGTGTGCGCCCAGGATTTCTGCCATAAAAATTTAGGACAGTAGTGCTGTCTTATTTTGTCGCACAAGTCAGGCTGGATTGGCGTATCATTTGGGCCACTCCGGCCGTTGCCGCGAGCGACGGGTAGACGGCTCGGCTGTGGCCTGTACGATACCGGATACGAACCGGCGGCGCACCGCTCGGCTCGCCAAGGATTTCGCAAGACGTGCCGCAAGAATGAGAGCGGAAGCCAGTCGCTTCCCAAGGTAAACCAGCGCCCCGAGGCTGACCAATGCCGGTGGGCCGGAACGGAGGACGAGACGATGACGGAATTGACGCCATCTGCGATCAACGGCCAGGCCGTGCAGACGAAAGCGGCGGCCGTCAAAAATCCGTCCGTCACCTCTGGCTTGACTACCGGCCGAACCACCAACGGCCGAACCCCCAACGGTATGGCTGCGCAGGGTCTCTATGATCCGCGCAATGAGCATGATGCCTGCGGTGTCGGCTTCATCGTCGACATGAAGAACGTCAAGTCGCACCAGATCGTCAAGGACGGGCTGTTCGTGCTCGAAAACCTGACGCATCGCGGCGCCGTCGGCGCCGATCCGCTGATGGGCGACGGCGCCGGCGTGCTGGTGCAGATTCCGGACCGTTTCTTCCGCGAGGAGATGGCGGCGCAGGGCGTCGAACTGCCGGCTACGGGCCAGTATGGCGTCGGCCACTGGTTCATGCCGCAGGACGCGGCACTGCGTGCTCATATCGAAGACATTATCGCCGAATCGGCGCAGTCCGAAGGGTTGCCGCTGCTTGGTTTCCGTGACGTGCCGGTCGACAATTCGTCGCTGTCGAAGGCGCCGGATATCGCGGCATCCGAGCCGTTCCATCGCCAGGTCTTCATCGGTCGCACGGCTGACATCTCCGACGACGAGGAATACGAGGCCAGGCTCTATCTGCTGCGCAAGGTCATCTCCGGCCGCATCTATGCCGAGAACAACAACAGGGATATCGGCGCGTACTGCGTATCGCTGTCGGCGCGCACCATCGTCTACAAGGGCATGTTCCTGGCCTACCAGGTCGGTGCTTACTACAAGGATCTATCGGATCCGCGTTTCGAGACGGCGCTGATCCTGGTCCACCAGCGTTTCTCGACCAACACCTTCCCGTCGTGGAAGCTGGCGCATCCCTACCGCATGGTCGCGCATAATGGCGAGATCAACACGGTGCGCGGCAACAACAACTGGATGGCGGCGCGCCAGGCTTCGGTCGATTCCGAACTGTTCGGCAACAACATCTCCAAGCTGTGGCCGATCTCCTATGACGGCCAGTCCGACACTGCGTGTTTCGACAACGCGCTCGAATTCCTGTTCCAGGGCGGCTACAGCCTCAGCCATGCCATGATGATGCTGATCCCGGAAGCCTGGGCCGGCAACAAGCTGATGGATGCCGACCGCAAGGCTTTCTACGAATACCACGCAGCCCTGATGGAGCCGTGGGACGGGCCGGCCGCGGTCGCCTTCACCGACGGCCGCCAGATCGGCGCCACGCTCGACCGCAACGGGCTTCGCCCGGCGCGCTACATCGTCACCGATGACGACCGCGTCATCATGGCCTCGGAAGCCGGCGTGCTGCCGGTGCCGGAGGAGAAAATCGTCAAGAAGTGGCGGCTGCAGCCCGGCCGCATGCTTTTGATCGACCTCGCCAAGGGCCGCATCATTTCCGACGAGGAGATCAAGTCGGAGATCGCGACCAGGCATCCCTACAAGACCTGGCTCAACAACACGCAGTTGATCCTTGAGGATCTGAAGCCGGTCGAGCCGCGGGCGCTGCGCAAGGATGTCAGCCTGCTCGATCGGCAGCAGGCGTTCGGCTACAGCCAGGAAGACACCAAGCTGTTGATGTCGCCGATGGCGACCACCGGCCAGGAGGCAGTTGGCTCGATGGGCACCGACACGCCGATCTCGGCGATGTCGGACAAGTCGAAGCTGCTCTACACCTACTTCAAGCAGAACTTCGCCCAGGTCACCAACCCGCCGATCGACCCCATCCGCGAGGAGCTGGTGATGAGCCTGGTGTCCTTCATCGGGCCGCGGCCGAACATCTTCGACCTGGTCGGCAATTCGCGCCGCAAGCGGCTCGAAGTGCGCCAGCCGATCCTGACCAATGGCGATCTGGAAAAGATCCGCTCGATTGGTCATACGGAAGACCGTTTCGACACCAAGACGATCGACATCACCTATGGGTCGAGCGAGGGCGCCGCCGGCATGCAAGGCGCCGTCGAACGTCTGTGCGAGCGCGCCGAGGCGGCCGTCGCCGGCGGCTACAACATCATCATCCTGTCCGACCGCCAGGTCGGGCCGGACCGGATCGCCATTCCGGCGCTGCTGGCGACGGCCGCCGTGCATCATCATCTGATCCGCAAGGGACTGCGCACCGCGGTCGGCCTGGTCGTCGAATCCGGCGAGCCGCGCGAAGTGCATCATTTCTGCTGCCTCGCCGGCTATGGAGCCGAAGCGATCAATCCGTACCTCGCCTTCGATACTCTGCTCGACATGCACAAGCGCGGCGAACTGCCGGAAGAGGTCGACGCCTATGAGGTCGTCTCGCGCTACATAAAGTCGATCGGCAAGGGCATCCTCAAGGTGATGTCCAAGATGGGCATCTCGACCTACCAGTCCTATTGCGGCGCGCAGATATTCGACGCCATCGGGCTTAAGTCGGATTTCGTCGAGAAGTACTTTACCGGCACCGCGACGCTGATCGAAGGTGTGGGCCTGGACGAGGTCGCGGCCGAGACGCTCAGCCGCCACACCGACGGTTTCGGCAACGACCCGGTGCTGCGCAACAGCCTCGAGGTCGGCGGCGAGTACATGTACCGCATGCGTGGCGAAGCCCATATGTGGTCACCCGACGCGGTCGCCACCTTACAGCACGCCGTGCGCCAGGGCTCGTGGGAGACGTTCAAGGAATACTCGGCACAGATCGACAGCGAGACGGCCCGCGCCCAGACCATTCGCGGCCTGTTCAGGATCAAGCTGGCGGAAGAGACCGGCCGCAAGAAGGTCGCGATTGAGGACGTGATGTCGGCGGCCGACATCGTCAAGCGCTTCTCGACCGGAGCGATGTCGTTCGGCTCAATCTCGCGTGAAGCGCACACCACGCTGGCGCGCGCCATGAACCAGATCGGCGGCAAGTCGAACACCGGCGAAGGCGGCGAAGAAGCCGACCGTTATCTGCCGCTGCCCGGCGGCGGCAAGAACCCGGAACGCTCGGCGATCAAGCAGGTCGCCTCGGGACGGTTCGGCGTGACGGCCGAATATCTCGTCAATTCCGATGTCATGCAGATCAAGGTCGCGCAGGGCGCCAAGCCCGGCGAGGGCGGCCAGCTGCCCGGCCACAAGGTCGACGCGACCATCGCCAAAGTCAGGCACTCGACGCCTGGTGTCGGCCTGATCTCGCCCCCGCCGCATCACGACATCTATTCGATCGAGGATCTGGCGCAGCTGATCTACGATCTGAAGAACGTCAACCCGGCGGCCGATGTCTCGGTCAAGCTGGTGTCGGAAGTCGGTGTCGGCACGGTTGCGGCCGGCGTCGCCAAGGCGCGCGCCGACCACATCACCATTTCGGGCTATGATGGCGGTACCGGCGCGTCGCCGCTGACCTCGCTCAAGCATGCCGGCAGCCCGTGGGAAATGGGTCTTGCCGAAACGCATCAGACGCTGGTGCTGAACGGCCTGAGGTCGCGCGTCGCGCTGCAGGTCGATGGCGGCCTGCGCACCGGGCGTGACGTCATCATCGGCGCGCTGCTCGGCGCCGACGAGTTCGGCTTCTCGACCGCGCCGCTGATCGCGGCCGGCTGCATCATGATGCGCAAGTGCCATCTCAATACCTGCCCGGTCGGCGTCGCGACGCAGGACCCGGTGCTGCGCAAGCGCTTCAAGGGCACGCCAGAGCATGTCATCAACTTCTTCTTCTATGTCGCGGAAGAGGTGAGGGGGCTGCTCGCCGAAATGGGCTACACCCATATCGACCAGATCGTCGGCGACAGCGACCTTCTCGAAAAGCGCGAGATGATCCAGCACTGGAAGGCGCGCGGGCTCGATTTCGGCAAGATGTTCTTCAAGCCGGACGCGCCGCATGAAGCCATACATTGGACCGAGCGGCAGAAGCATCCGATCGACGACGTGCTCGACCGCAAGCTGATCGAGTTGGCGAAGCCGGCACTCGAGGCCAAGCAGCCGGTCAAGATCGAGGTCGACATCCGCAATGTCGACCGCTCGACCGGCGCCATGCTGTCGGGCGAAGTCGCCAAGCGCTTCAGGCACAAGGGCCTGCGCGAAGACACGATCCAGGTGAAGCTGACCGGCACTGCCGGCCAGTCCTTCGGCGCCTTCCTGGCGCGCGGCATATCGTTTGATCTCGTCGGCGCCGCCAACGACTATGTCGGCAAAGGTCTCTCGGGCGGACGCATCGTCATCCGGCCGCCGGAAGAATCCAGGATCGTCGCGGCTGAATCGATCATCGTCGGCAATACGGTGCTCTATGGGGCCACCGAGGGTGAGGCCTATTTCGCCGGTGTCGCCGGCGAACGGTTCGCGGTGCGCAACTCGGGCGTGGCTGCCGTCGTTGAAGGTGTCGGCGATCATGGCTGCGAGTACATGACCGGCGGCATCGTCGTCGTCATCGGTCAGACTGGCCGCAACTTCGCCGCCGGCATGTCGGGCGGCGTCGCCTATGTGCTGGACGAGGCCGGCGATTTCGCCGCGCGTTGCAACATGGCGATGGTCGAGCTGGAGCCGGTTCCGGAGGAGGACGATCTGATGGAAAGGCTGCTGCACCATGGCGGCGACCTCGACCACAAGGGCCGTGTCGACGTCTCGGGCGACATGACCAGCCATGACGAGGAGCGGCTCTACCAGCTGATCTCGAACCACGTCCATTTCACGGGCTCGGTGCGCGGCCGCCAGATACTGGACGACTGGACGACATTCCGGCCGAAATTCCGCAAGATCATGCCGGTCGAATACCGCCGTGCACTGATCGAGATGGAACGCATGCGCATGGGCGTGGCGGCGGAATAGGCTTTTGAGACGTGCCGGGAAGCCCAGGTTTCCCGGCGGAACTTTCAGCGACAGTTTGACCTCGGATGCAAGGTTGCCATGGCTGCCTCAAGGGGTTAACGGGTGCGGCGAACCCCGCACCATCTGGACAGCAGGAACTGGACTATGGGCAAGGTAACAGGCTTTCTCGAAATCGACCGGCAGGTGCACAAGTACCAGCCGGCCTCCGACCGCATCCGGCATTTCCGCGAGTTCACGCTGCCGATGTCGGACAAGGAGGTCGAGAAACAGGCCGCGCGCTGCATGGATTGCGGCATTCCGTTCTGCCATGGGCCGACCGGTTGCCCGATCCACAACCAGATCCCCGACTGGAACGACCTCGTCTACAATGGCGATTGGGACAATGCGATCCGCAACCTGCATTCGACCAACAATTTCCCCGAATTCACCGGCCGCATCTGCCCCGCGCCCTGCGAGGAAGCCTGCACGCTGAACCTCGAAGACATTCCGGTCGCCATCAAGACGGTCGAGCAGGCGATCGCCGACAAGGCTTACGAGACCGGCCATATCCGGCCCTATCCGCCGGAGAAGAAGACGGGCAAGCGGGTCGCCGTCATCGGCTCCGGCCCGGCCGGCATGGCGGCCGCCCAGCAGCTGGGCCGCGCTGGGCATGAGGTCAGCGTCTATGAACGTGAGAGCCGCCCCGGCGGGCTGATGCGTTATGGCATTCCCGACTTCAAGATCGAGAAGCACTATATCGACCGTCGCATCGAGCAGATGCAGGGCGAGGGCGTGACCTTCCATTGCGGCATCAATGTCGGCGTCGATAAGCCCGTGGCAGAGCTGCTCGCCGAATATGATGCGGTGCTCTATTGCGGCGGTTCGGAATCTCCGCGCCCGGCCAACATTCCGGGCGACGATCTCGGCGGCGTCTATGATGCCATGCCCTATCTGGTGCAGCAGAACCGCCGCGTCGGTGGCGAGCCGATCCAGTCGGTTGCATGGCCGTCGCATCCGATCATCGCCGGCGGCCAGCATGTCGTCGTCGTCGGCGGCGGCGATACCGCTTCCGACTGCGTCGGCACGGCCTTCCGCCAGGGCGCGGTGCGCGTCACCCAGCTCGACATCCGGCCGCAGCCGCCGGAAAAGGAAGACAAGCTCGCGGTTTGGCCCTACTGGGCGACCAAGATGCGGACATCATCGTCGCAGGCCGAAGGTGCCGAGCGCGAATTCCAGGTGGCGACGCTCGAATTCATCGGCGAGGATGGCCAGCTCACCGGCGTGAAGTGCTGCGAGGTCGACGAGAAGCGCAAGCCGATCGCCGGGACTGAGTTCGTCATCCGCGCCGATCTCGCCTTCATCGCCATCGGCTTTGCCGGACCGGCCGCCGCCGGCGTGGCGAAGGAACTGGAAGGGGAGATGAAGATCACCACCGACAGCCGCCGGTCCAGGAATGTCGAAGCCAATGATCGCGACTACAAGACCAGCGTCGACAAGCTTTATGCCGCCGGCGACGTGCGCCGCGGCCAGTCGCTGGTGGTGTGGGCGATCCGCGAAGGCCGCCAGGCGGCACGCTCGATCGACGAAGCGCTGATGGGGACGACGGTACTCCCCCGTTAACGGCTGATCGCCGTCGTCGTATCCGTCGCGGCGGCCGTGGCCGGTGCCTTCGGCGGCCAGGAGAAATCGTCGGCGCGGCCGGGTGACGCCTCGGGAGCCTTGCCCTGGAGGATGAGTTTTTCGCCGGGCAGATCCGGATTGGCCTTTGGCACAGCCGCCGCGCCGAGAAGTTCGGAGCCGCCGTCGAGCGCCGGATCGTTGAGCAGCATCGGAACCGTGCGATCGACCACGATGGGGGCTGCCGGTAGCGACGGCGCCTCGACCGGGGCGCCGGCGGGCGCGGCAGCGGTCACCACGCTTCCCGGCGCTGCCAGGCCGAGGATCTTGGCCAGCGGTTTTTCGGTGTAGAAGGCGAGCTTGCGCTTGCCGGCCTTCGACACGTTGATGCCGTCGTCGGAGCGCAGCCGCACGGCCTGGCCGTTAATATCGGGGCCGGAGGTGACAAAGGCTCCGTTTTCGTCGACGAACCCGTCCCAGACATCGACGAATTCGCCGCCGTTCTTCTCGGCGGCCGAGTGGTAGATGTCGTTGAAGGCGAGCATGTCGGAGGTCATCTTCGGCGCCTTGAAGGCCGGCATGCCGACCCACAGATACGGCACTTTGGTCGATGCCAGCGCCTCGCCCAACGCCTCGGTCCGGCGCTCGTATTCCTTGGTCCAGTTCTCGGAACGCGGCTGTTCGCGCATATCGTTGACGCGCATCTGCTGTCGGTCGTTGGAGCCGAGCATGACGACCACCGCTGCCGGCTTCTCGGCCTCGATCAGCGATTTGACCTGTTCGGGCCAGTTGTAGACGTCATCGCGCACGAAGCCTGACGAGCCGTTGGCGCGCTCGACGATCCTGATAGCGGGGTTGGCGGCAAAGGCGGTGTCGAGGCCTTCGGCAAGGCCACTCGCCATGAAATCGCCGATCACCAGGATGACGCGGGAATCCGGCGTCTTCTCGACGACGGGAACGGCAGGTTCAACGGGCGCGCGGGGCTTCTTCTTGACCTTCGGCTTTGCCTTGCGGATGTCGAGCGGCGGCTCGATGCGCTCGCTGCGGCGCGGGAACAGAAGGTCACGCAGCGACCAGCCGCGGTTCTGCGGTTGTTCCTGCGCCAAAGCCGGGGTGTGGAAAGTGCCGGCGATTCCCGTTGCCAGGACGACGATGGCCAGAACGAGGATCGGCAAGCGGAAAACGATCGCACGGATACGCGCTGCCGAAACCAAGCACCCTCTCCATCCCTTGGCACATGACCCCTCCGGGGGATCATGCACAGACCGATGCTACAGCGTCCCTTGCGCGTCGCAAATGCGCTGCACTGCCGATGGCTCTATTTCTTTCTGAGCCATTTGAGCACTTCCATGCTCGGATAGCCGTCCTGGGTCAAGCCGACCTTTGCCTGATACGTCATGATGGCGGTTTTCGTGCCGTCGCCGATCTTGCCGTCGAACTTGCCGTCGTAAAGCCCGTGCTGCGAAAGCCGCTTCTGCAACTCCTGCCTTTCCTCGAAGGACAGCTTGGTGAAAGGCCGCTTCCAGTCCTGCACCAGACCACTAGAGCCGGCGATTTCGTCGGCAAGAAGGCCGACGGCAAGGGCATATTTGTCGGCGTTGTTGTAAGCCTTGATGACGGAGAAGTTCTTGATCATCAGGAAGGCCGGCCCGCCTCGGCCGTCCGGCACTTTCAGCGTCGCCTTGTCGGTTGCGTTCTTGAACGGCTTGCCATTGGCCCTGGCGACGCCGAGCGCCTGCCACTGCGCCAGGGTCTTCGAGCCGGCGGGCAGTTTGCCGGCCGGAATGGTGACTTCGTAGCCCCAGGTCTTGCCGCCTTGCCAGCCATTTTTCTTCAACAGATTGGCTGATGTCGCCAGCGCATCGGGGATCGAATTCCAGATGTCGCGCCTGCCGTTGCCGTCCATGTCGACGGCATAATGCTGGTAGCTGGTCGGGATGAACTGGGTCTGGCCCATGGCGCCGGCCCAGGAGCCCATAAGGTGGCTTTCGTCGATGTCGCCGGTCTGCAGGATCTTCAGCGCGGCGACCAATTGGGTGCGGGCGAATTTCGACCGCTTCGGATCGCCATAGGCGAGCGTCGCCAGCGAGCGGATGACATTGCGCATGATGTCGTCGCGCTTGAGGATTTCGCCATAGTTCGATTCCATCGACCAGATGGCGAGCAGGATGTAGCGATCGACGCCGAACCTCGCTTCGATCCGGTCCAGCCAGGGCTTCCATTTCTTCGCCATCTGCTGGCCGACGGCAACCGATTGGTCATGGACGCGGTTGTCGAAATAATCCCAGGCGGGCGCGCTGAACTCAGGCTGCGTGCGGGCCTTTTCCAGCACCACCGGGTCGGGTTCGTTGATGCCCCGGAACGCCTGATCGTAGATGGCGCCCGAAACGCCGCCCGCCACGGCGGTGGCGCGGAAGCCGGCGACCCATTGCCGGAAACCGGCATCGGCAAAGGCCGGTCCGGCCGGCATCAGCAAAGCGAGCGAGAGGCTGGCCGCCGTCAGGACGCTGGTAAAGAGTTTTGCGGCACTGCGAACGGACATCTTTTCCCCCTTCTCTATCTCAGGAAAGACCATTCATCGCCGAACCGGGTTAGGAATTAGTTTACCATAGGTGCCGTCGGGAACGAAAAGACACGTCGATGCTTTAGGCACTGGAAGTTCTCACCAGCAGCTCGTAATCCTCGATTTCGGCGTGAAAATGTCTCGAAGCGGGATTGCGGAGCAGGCAATCAAACGGATAATTGACGTATGAAGCGAGTTCGCAAGGCAGTTTTCCCGGTCGCCGGTCTCGGTACGCGGTTCCTCCCGGCCACCAAGGCCATCCCCAAGGAAATGCTGACCGTCGTCGATCGGCCGGTGATCCAGTACGTCGTCGATGAGGCGCGCGAGGCCGGCATCGAACATTTCATCTTCGTCACCGGCCGCAACAAGGCGGTCATCGAGGACCATTTCGATATCCAGTTCGAGCTCTATGACACGCTCGCCCAGCGCGGCAAGGACGAGCAGCTGGCCCGCTTGCAGCGGCTCCAGCCGGCACCGGGGCAGACCTCGTTTACACGCCAACAGGTGCCTATGGGCCTCGGCCATGCCGTTTGGTGTGCGCGCGAACTGGTCGGCGACGAGCCGTTCGCGCTTCTCTTGCCCGATATGATCATGCAGTCGGAAAAGAGCTGCACGAAGGCCATGGTCGAACTCTACGAGGAGACCGGCAACAACATCATAGCCGTGCAGGAATGCGACCCGGCCGAAGCGCATAAATACGGCATCGTCGGGCGCGGCGAGGACACGCATCACGGCTTCTGCATCACCGAGATGGTCGAGAAGCCGAAGACCGGCACCGCGCCGTCCAATCTCTACATCAACGGCCGCTATATCCTGCAGCCCGAGATCTTCAAGATCCTCGAAAGCCAGGAAAAGGGCGCCGGCAACGAGATCCAGCTCACCGACGCGATGCTGAAGCTGGAAAAGCAGCAGCCCTTCTTTGGCTACCACTATCAGGGCCGCACGTTCGATTGCGGTTCGCCGGAAGGTTTCGTCGAGGCCAACGTCGCCTTCGCGCTGTGGCGCAGCGACATGAACGAGAACATGGCCGGCGTCATCCGCACGCTGCTCGACGAGATGAAGCCGTCCGAGCGTCGCGGCGCCGCGTTCTAGCCTTCTCTGCTTCGGCTGAATCTCAACTTGCCATCCATCCTCAACGCTGGAGCTTCAGCCCGAGGTAGATGCTGTTGGTGGTGTAGTTGCGCCCGGGCAGATTGCTGGTCAGCTTTTCGGTACGGGCGCGGCTGGTGAGGCCGACATAGCGGTTCAGCCACCATGTCAATCCGGCTTCCGCGCTCAACGTTAGATCATGCCCGTCGGAGCCGGTATAATTGCGCCAGTCGACGCCGAGGGCTGCGTTGCCGGTGAGGTCGGCGCGGATCTGCCGCTCACCGGTGAGGCGGCCGGAGTAAAGGATGTCGCCGCTTTCATTGGCGGCCGTGGTGCCTTCGATCATGGTTTGCGCGGTAAGGCCGATGATGGTGCCGCGTTCAGGCGACCATTTCAGGTCGGCATTCACCGACGCCCCCGAATTCGCCTCCAGACTGTTGTCGTCGATCGCTTCCCGGAGCCAGCCGGCCGAGAATTCGCCGGCCAGTTTCTCGCCCATGTCCAGTTCGACACCGGCGCGCGCGCCGAGCCGGGTCGATGACCGCTCAAAGCCGCCCGAATCGACGCGCAGATCATAGGCGCGGCGACCGACTTCGATTTCGGCGAAGGGCGTGATGGCGGGAGAGATCTCGTAGCCGGTGCGCAAGGTCGCCGTATAGAGGGTGGAATCGCGGTCCTTCTGCGACAACACCATGCCGCCCGAAAGCTTGGCGTCGCCGTAGAAGTCATGCGAGACCGCGCCGGTCAGGGCGAAACGCAGCTTGCCGACATCCTTCTTGATGGCTAGGCTGCCGTCGACGGTCTGGCGGATCGGCTGCGAGGCGACGCCAGGAATCGCGTTGGGCGAGGAGGCCGATTCCGGCGCGATCTCGTAGCCGAGCTTGGCGATGGCGCGCAGTTCATTGTCGAGATCGACATTGAGCGTACCTTCGATGCGGCCGCGCCCCTCATTGATCTTCTGGCCCGAAATGGTGTTGCGGAAGTTGCCGTAGCCGTCGATGACAGCCGAATTCTCGCGCCAGTCGGAGGCGGCAGAGAAACGCAGCGCCGTTTCGGACAGCACCGCCGACTTGCCGCCAGAGCTGGAATCGGCATTCGACGTGACGGTAACGCCCTGCTCCAGCGTCGGCCGCAGCAGGAAAGAGCCGACCTTGATCCCGGTTGCCGCGTAGGGATCGTCCTCGGGCTTCTTCTTCTGGCCCTCGATGGCATCGGTGCGCTCGGCGCCAGGGTCGAGCTTCTGCCGGTCGACGCTGTCGACGGTGAGGGCACGGCGGTTGGCCGTATCCTGGTCCGTATCGTCCGCCGCAGTGCCATCCGAAGTCGTTCCGGTGGTGGTTGCGTCGGTTGCCAAGCCAGGCTTCTTCTTGTCCGCAGCCTTGGTCTTGGCCTTGTCCGCATCGGCGGCGCGTTGCTTTGCTGTCGACGGCCGGCGTGGCTGAACGGTTGGCGGCTGGTTGGCGAACGAATCGTCGGTGGTCCCCGGCGGGTCGAAAATGCTGTTTGCGCCGGCCTGTGACGGGTCGGTGTCATCGGGCAAGGCGCCATCGCTGGCCGGCACATAGGCGGTTGGCGTGTTTTCCGTGGGGGTGGTGTCGGCAGGCGCCGGCTTGACCTGCGAGTTGGCCTTGCTCAATTGCCTGGCCCGGCGCTGCTGATCGGACAGAATCGCCGATTCCGAAACCTCGCCGCGCAGCTCGGTTTCCTGGGCATGTAGCGCAGTTGGCCGCAGCAAAGCGAGCACGCTCGTCGCCAGAAGCAGAGCGCAAAAGGCTCTGCCCATTCGACCTTTTTTCTTTTCAGGCTGGGCCCGCGACATAGTCACCACTGCTTGCGCGGCGCAAGCGCGCCATACTTACCGAACCGTAAACAGGGATGGTTAACGGAGGGTTGAAGGGTTGCCTGTCAAACCTGGCCGGACGGCAATTCTGTTGGACAGACGAACGGCAAAGCGCTAAGCGCATCAGCCATGCATGCGGGATCCCCAGAAAAGAAGCCTTTGGACAGTCAGGCTTCGATCGCCTCGGCGCTGAGAACGGTAGCCACGGAACAGGCCGGCGTGGCGGCATTGGCCGCGGCGCTGGAAAACGGACTGGCCGGGCCCTTCGCCCACGCAGTCGACATCATCTCGCGCATCGATGGCCGGGTCATCGTCACCGGCGTCGGCAAAAGCGGCCATATCGGCTCCAAGATCGCCGCCACGCTTGCCTCGACCGGGACGCCTGCCTTCTTCGTCCATCCGGCGGAGGCCAATCATGGCGACCTCGGCATGATCGCCAGGGATGATGCCATCATCGCCATGTCTTGGTCCGGCGAGAGCAAGGAATTGATGGGCATCGTGGCCTATTCCAGGCGCTTTTCGATCCCGCTGATTGCGATTACCTCCGGCGCCACCTCGGCGCTGGCGCGGGCGGCCGACGTGGTGCTGCTTCTGCCATCCGTGCCGGAAGCCTGCCCGCACGGCCTGGCGCCGACGACGTCGACGCTGCTGCAACTGGTGGTCGGCGATGCGCTGGCCATCGCGCTGCTCGAAGCGCGCGGTTTCACCCCCGACCATTTCCGCACTTTCCACCCCGGTGGCCAGCTCGGCGCCAATCTGACGCAGATCCACGAGATCATGCATGTCGGCGACAGGCTGCCGCTGGTGGCTTCGGGCACCAGCATGCGCGAGGCGATCCTGGAGTTATCGAACAAGGGGTTCGGCTGCGTGGCCATCACTTCCGCTGACGGCGCCTTGGTCGGCATCATCACCGATGGCGACATCAGGCGCCATATCGGCAGCAATCTCATGGAGATGAGTGTCGATCAGGTGATGACGAAAAAACCGAAGACGTCCACCCCCGACACGCTGGTGGCGACGGCGCTGCAGACCATCAACGACTCGGCGATCACCAGCCTGATGGTGGTCGAGGGCAGGCGGCCGGTGGGACTGGTCCACTTGCACGACCTGCTGCGCATAGGGGCTGCCTGAAAAATCAGGGGGCGCGTCACATTCGGAAGCCTTCGCGACGCGCCCTGTTTCCCGTTCCGAAAGCGCTGTGCGCTTTTGGGCGTTCAGACAGCCTCGACCGTCAGTTCCAAATCGGTGTCGGCCGAACTGACGACGCGCACCTGGGTACCGGCCGGGAGGTCGGGACCGGAGACGCGCCACAGCGTGTCGCCGAGCTTGATGCGGCCGCGGCCGTCCTTGATCGGTTCGGCAAGGGTGGCCATCTTGCCGACAAGCTGCGCGCCGCGCCGGTTGAGCAGCGGCTGGTCGCTCGGGACATTACGTCCGCCAACCAGCTTCTTGCCGGCAAAGGCCGAGACCAGCGACAGCGCCAGGAAGGCGAGGACCTGGACTTCCCAGGTCCAAAAGCTTGCGCCCCAGATGAGCAGCGAAATCAAGCCGATCACCAATGCGGCAATCCCGATCCAAAGCATGAAGATGCCTGGCGCTATGACCTCCATCACCAGGAGGACGAAGCCCAAAACCATCCAGTTCCACGGGCCAAGTTCGGAAATAATGCGGTCGAACATGGGAGTGTGCTCCTATGATCTCAGTTCGCTTGGTCTCAATTCTCGCTCGGGCGAACCACCGGGGGGCGGGCGGCCTGCCGCGCAGCGCCGGCGGTGCCTTCGTTGCGAAACACCTCCTTGGCGATTTCGCTTATGCCGCCTAGCGTGCCGATCAGCGCCGAGGCTTCCATCGGCATCAGCACGACCTTGCTGTTGTTGGCGGTGCCGATCTTGCCCATCGCCTCGGTGTATTTCAGCGCCACGAAGTAGTTGAGCGCCTGCACGTCGCCCTTGGAGATCGCTTCCGACACAACCTGGGTGGCGCGCGCTTCGGCCTCGGCCGAGCGTTCGCGCGCCTCGGCGTCGCGGAAGGCGGCTTCCTTGCGGCCTTCAGCCTCGAGGATCTGCGACTGCTTGAGACCTTCGGCGGCAAGGATCTGCGCACGCTTGTTGCGTTCGGCCGTCATCTGCCGGCCCATCGATTCGATAAGGTTGGCCGGTGGATTGATATCCTTGATCTCGACGCGGGTGATCTTGATGCCCCACGGATGCGCCGCTTCGTCGACGACACGCAGCAAGCGCTCGTTGATGGCGTCGCGGTTGGACAGCAGTTCGTCGAGGTCCATCGAGCCCATGACGGTACGGATGTTGGTCATCGTCAGGTTGAGGATGGCGTTCTCGAGGCCGGCGACCTGATAGGCGGCCTGCGCAGCATTGAGGATCTGGTAGAAGGCGATGCCGTCGACACCCACTATAGCGTTGTCGCGGGTGATGATTTCCTGGCTCGGAACGTCGAGCACCTGCTCCATCATGTTCATCTTGGCGCCGATACGGTCGACGAACGGCACGATGAGGTTGAGGCCGGGGCTCAGTGTTTTGGTGTAACGGCCAAAACGCTCGACGGTATAATTATAGCCTTGCGGGATTGTCCTGATGCCTTTGATAAGAAGCACCAACACCAGAAAGGCAAGCGCACCAATCGCAATACCGAAACCGCTGAAGTCCATTTAAATCTCCCTCAGACGCCGGCCATGGTGTTGATTCCATGCAACCGACTTCACCAAACACTTAGGTGTGTTTCAATAATGTTACAATCAGGTGATCGCTGATTATTAGTGCATAGACGACCGCAACAGTGGCGGTCGATCGCTGCAACGTGGCGGCCTCAGATCCAACCCGACAGCTCGCGCCGGACCATCGCCTCGATCACCGCCATGCCTTCTGCACTGTCGTTGAGGCATGGGATGTGGGCGAATTTCTTGCCGCCGGCATGGTGGAAGGTCTCGGCCGCCTCGCGGCCGATTTCGTCCAGCGTCTCGATGCAGTCGACCGAAAATCCCGGATTGACGATGGCGATCGATTTCACCCCATCCTTCGCCAGTTTCTCGACCGTCTTGTCGGTGTAGGGCTGCAGCCATTCCTGGGCGCCGAAGCGGGACTGGAAGGTGATGATCAGTTTCTTTTCATCCCACCCCAGTCGTTCACGCAACAGCCGTGTCGTCTTCTGGCAGTGGCAGTGATAGGGATCGCCCTTCTCGAAATAGGGCTTCGGGATGCCGTGATACGAGGTGATGACCACCTCCGGCTCGAAATCGAGTGTCGTCAGATGCTGCTCGATCGAACGCGCCAGCGCCTCGATATAGACCGGCTCGTCATAGTAGGGCGGCACGCTACGAATCGCCGGTGCCGCCCGCATCTTCATCAGCGCGCGAAAAAGCTGGTCATTGGCGGTCGCGGTGGTGGTCGCCGAATATTGCGGATAGAGCGGGAACGCCAGGATGCGGTCACAGCCCTGCTCGACCAGCCTTTGCGCGACGCTCGCGGTCGACGGGTTGCCGTAGCGCATCGCCCAGTCGACGACGACATCAGGCAGGTCGCGGAGCGCCTCCGCCAGCTTCTCGCTCTGGGCTCGGGTGTAGGTGCGCAGCGGCGACTCGTTCTTCTCCTGGTTCCAGATCCTGGCGTAATTGGCCCCGGACTTCTTCGGCCTCGTGGTCAGCACCAGCCCGTAGAGGATCGGGTACCAGATCGCCTTGTTGAGCTCGATGACCCGCGGATCGGACAGGAATTCACGGAGATAGCGCCACATCGGCTTGAAATCGGTGCCGTCGGGCGTGCCGAGATTGACCAGCATGACGCCAATCTTGCCGGCCTTTACCGGCGGATGTCCAGCCGGCAGCGGGCCGAGCGCTTTCGCTGCTTTGGGATCAATCGTCATGGCGGTTCTCCGGACACGGCGTGAAACTAATGACGCCGCGCCGGTTTTCAATGCCACGTCTGGCCGCACCTCTCGGGAAAAGCAACACCCGCCCGGCTGACCGGACGGGTGTTGCGGATTTCTGCCGGCTCTAGTTGGCCGCCGGCGGGATGGTCAGGGTCGCGCCGACAGGCAGCCGGCGTGGCTCGTAGCCCTTGTTGGCCTCGGAGATCACCTTCCATTTGGCGCCGTCGCCATAAGCCTTCTTGGCTAGGTCCCAATAGGTATCGCCGGCAACGATGACGTGGCTGGCCTCGGCCGGCTTTGCCGGCTCGGCAGGGGCAGGCGTTGCGGGAGCGGGAGCTGCCTCAGCCGGTTTGGCCGGTTCGGTCGCCGACGCCGCCGGGGCGGTTTCCGCGGGGACAGTCGGAGGCGTGGTGGTGATGTCGCCAGAGCCTGCCGGCAATGCGGGCATCGCCGGCTCCGCCTCGGCCGGTTTTGCCGGCTCAGCTGGAGCAGGTGCCGGTTCAGCAGGTTTTGCCGGTTCGGCGGCCGGGGCAGCCGCCACGGTTGCCGCGACCTCGGTGATGCGACCGTCGAGCTTCGGCGTATAGGGCCGATGCGCGGCGAGATAGTCGGCAACCACCTGTTCCAGGCCGGGGCCGTAATCATAGGCGTTCTTGGCCTTCTCGGCGAAGACCTTGTAGCCGTCGCCGCCCTGGCGGACGTAATTGTTGGTGGCGACCAGATAGTCCTTGTCCGGGTTGATCGGCGCCCAGGCGCCGCCTTCCATCACCTCGACCGACTTGACGCGGCCGGCATTGGGCGCGACCGACTTGTCGAAAGAGTATTTGAGACCTGCCACCTGCGGGAAGCGGCCGGCGCCGTCCTCGACCTGGCTGACGCCGTTTTCCAGCCCGGCAACCAGATCCTTGCCGGAAATCTGGAAGGTCGCCAGCGTGTTCTGGAACGGCAGCACGGTCAGCACCTCGCCCATGGTCACGGTGCCCTTGTCGATCGAGGCACGCAGGCCGCCGCCATTGGAGACGACGATCTCGACACCCTGTCCCTTGACGCGGTCGAGGATGGCGTCGGAAACGAGGTTGCCCATCGCGCATTCCTTGGTGCGGCAATTCTCGCGGCTGCCGTCGACGGCCTCGGCGGTCTCGGCGACTTCCTTGTTCTTCAGCGCCTCGATCGGCGCGCCGAGTTCCTTGATACGGGCAAGCACGGCAGGGTCGGGGGTGATCGACTTGTCGAGGAAGATCGGGTCGCCGCTGGCTTCCTTGACGACGCCATTGTCGTCGAACACGACCTTGAACTCACCGAGATATTTCGAATAGGAGGCCGCCTGCACCACCGGTACCTTGGAGCCGTCAGGGTTGTCGACCATTGTTGGGTAGGGGCCTTCCGCCTTCGGATCGGTGTTGGACAGAAGCGAATGGCTGTGGCCGCCGACCACCACGTCGATGCCGGGGATCTTGGCAATGACATCGCGCTCGCGCCTGTAACCGATATGAGTGACGGCGATGATCTTGTTGACGCCTTGCGCCTTCAGCTTCTCGACCTCGGCGGTGATCGACTTGACGTCGTCGGCGATGGTGATGTTGGGGCCGGGCGAGGCGAGTTCCGGCGTGTCGTTGGTCACGGCGCCGACGATGCCGATCTTCTGGCCGCCGACCTCAAGCACGATCGACGGCTTGATCTTGCCCGCGGCGCCGGACTTGTCATTGGCCACGACATTGGCGCTGACGATCGGGAATTTCGCCTTGTCGAGGTAAGGCACCAGCGCGCTCTCGCCATCGTCAAACTCGTGGTTGCCGAGCGTTACCGCGTCGGGTTTGATCTGATTGAGAAATTCCTCTTCCGCAGCACCCTTGTAGGTGATGTAGAACAGCGATCCCTGGAAGCTGTCGCCGGCATTGAGCAGCAGCACATTCTGGCCTTCGAGCTTCTTGCGCTCCTGCGCGATCGCTGTGACCAGCCGGCCCGCACCGCCAATGCACTCACCCTTGGTCTCCTCCTCGGCCGAGCAGGTCGACTCGTATTTGTTGTTGCCTTCGATGCGGCTGTGCCAATCGTTGAAATGCAGGATATTCAACGTGTAGTCGGCAAAGGATGGCACGGCCGACAGGCCGAGCGTCGAGGCAGAAAGGGCGGCAATGGCGGCGAGCTTCTTCATCTTCGTCTCCCGGATGGACCTGGTCAAAGCGTTTAACGCTCTTGCTAGACTGCAGGATAACAGCCAGCTTTTGGTCATGTTCCCATCGCGGTTATGGCGATGCAAGAAGAATCAGGGCGGGCGAAATCGGCATCGGTTTGCCGGCATAAAAAAGGCGGCGGCCTCGTGCCGCCGCCTTTTCGCAAGGCCGTATGAGATAAGCTCAGCTGCGCCTGGTCAGCACGAAGTTCTGGCCAGCGGAGCTGGTGCAATTCAGCTGGTTGATCGACACCAGCAGGCAGTTGAAAGCGATCGGCTGCTGCCGGATCAGCGAAGTGCCGTTGATCTCGACAGAGGTGGCGCCGGTCTTGGTGTAGCTGCCATCGGCGAACTTCTCGCCGGTCTCTGCCGAAACAGTGGTGAAGACGCCGCCGCTCAATGTCGAGACCGCCTTGCCTTCGGCGTTCAGCCAGGACCCTTCGACGCCTCGCGGCTGCGATGACATCGGTGGCCCGTCGGAACCGCCGGTGGTGCAGGCGGCAAGCATCGTCGCAAGAGCGCCCGCCGCGCCCGCCGAAAGAATTTTGCGCGCAATCGTCATATCAAATCCTCTCCCTGGCGCATCGACCCCAACCGCAATGGAAGGCACGATGTGCGTGGCCTCAAGTTTCCAGAGCCTTCCCACGTGCGCCCAAATGGGCGCACACTGCTCTCGTCCGCATCCCTTCAATCGCCCGATTTCCGGGCGATTGCAAGGCAGTGAGGCAGGGTTACAGATCCGCTATCGGACGAGGATGTTGCGGAATTGCCACGGGTCGTTTTTGTCGAGGTCCTCGGGGAATAGACCCGGGCGATTATCCAGCGGCGTCCAGTCGGTGTAGTAACCCTTGACCGGTCCGAGATACTGCGACTGCACTTCCAGGCAGCGTTTGTAGTCCATCTCGTCGGCCTCGACGATACCGGCCTCCGGGTTTTCCAGCGCCCAGACCATGCCGGCGAGCACGGCCGACGTGACCTGCATCCCGGTGGCGTTCTGGTAGGGCGCCAGCTTGCGGGCTTCCGCCAGCGACAGCTGAGAACCGTACCAGTAGGCGTTCTTGCCGTGGCCGTAGAGCAGCACGCCGAGTTCGTCGACGCCGTCGACCAGCTCGTTCTCGTCAAGCACGTGATGCACGGGCTGTGCCTTGCCCGCGGCGCCGAACATTTCGTGCAACGACAGCACGGCGTCGTTGCAGGGGTGATAGGCATAGTGGCAGGTCGGGCGGTAATGGACCTTGCCCTTCTTGCCGCGCACGGTGAAGAAATCGGCGATCGAAATCGCCTCGTTGTGCGTCACCAGGAAACCGTATTGCGCGCCCGGCGTCGGGCACCATGAACGCACGCGGGTGTTGGCGCCAGGCTGTTCCAGGTAAATCGCGGCCTTGGAGCCATCCTTGTGCTTCTTGCCGTTCTTCGGCATCCATTTCTCATGCGTGCCCCAGCCGAGCTCGGCCGGCTGCAGCCCTTCCGAAATGAAGCCCTCGACCGACCAGGTGTTCCAGAACACGTTCATCGGCTTCGGCTTCTTGGTGCGCTGGGTGTCGCGCTCGGCGATGTGGATGCCCTTGACCCCGGCCTTTTTCATCAGCTTGGCCCAGCCGTCACGGTCGTCCTGCGTCGGTTCGGAAAATTCGAGGCCGAGATCACCGGCGAGGTTCAGCAACGCCTGCTTGACGAACCACGAGACCATGCCCGGATTGGCGCCACAGGTCGAAACCGCCGTCGCACCGCCGGGCTTGTCGTGCTTTTCCTTGATCATGGCTTCGCGCAGCGCGTAGTTGGTGCGGCTGGCATTGTCGGCCTTGGTGTCGAAATAGAAGCCGAGCCACGGCTCGACGACGGTGTCGATGTAAAGCACGCCGAGCTTGCGGCAGAGCCGCATCAGGTCGACCGAGCCGGTATCGACCGACAGATTGACGCAAAAGCCCTGGCCGCCGCCATTGGTCAGAAGCGGGGTCAAAAGCTTCTTGTAGTTCTTCTCGGTCACGTGCTCCTGGACGAAGGCGATGCCGCGCTCGTCGAGCAGCTTGCGATCGGTATCGAGCGGGTCGACGACCGTCATGCGCGACTTGTCGAACTTGAAATGGCGCTCGATCAGAGGCAGCGTTCCCCGTCCGATCGAACCAAAGCCGATCATCACGACAGGGCCGGTGATTTCACCGTAAACGGGCCAGTTTTCATTCGCCATTTTATCGAGCACTCCTTCAAAAAACCCAGGAAACTGGGGGCAAAACACGCGCAAAACCGGGCGTTTTCGCCCGGTGACCATGCGCTACATCACAGATCATTGTCACAAACCAGCGAAAAGCGCCAACCCGCTTCTAGCCGTCAGTGGCCATGTGGTTAAGGACGCCGATCAGCCGGTCGCGGTCGGCGGTCATGCCCTTATAGTCGAGTTGAGCCTCATCCAGCGCCTGCAATTGCGCCGCGAAAGAGGTGGCAAGCGTTGCCCGCTCAGGGTGCCGCGCCAACACGGCCAGCGGGTCGAGATGGATGCGGATGGTGAACAGGATATCGTGCGAAACCGGCAGTTTGCGCAACGTCTGGCGCTCGACGCGGATGAAGGCGTGGGCGTTGACGTCGCCGTCTGGAAACCGCGAAGGCCGGTTGGTGGCGCGGTCGATGCGCTCGACATTGGACAGCGGATGATAGAGCGCGCCGCCGGCCTGGATCGACCAGTTGAAGCGCTCGACGGCCTGACCCTGCAGGCCATCGAACATGCGGTTGATGAGCTCGGCCGGCCTGGTGCCCGGACCGAAGCCCGGCACCGGTGCGTGAATCTCCTGCAGCGGCCGCCCGAATTTTTCGAGCAGCGACCAGGATGACGGGAAGCACAGTGAGCCGGCGGCGAGCCGCCAGCCGCTGTCTTCGCGGCGCATCAGGATCAGGTCTTCCTGGACGAGCAGCGAGGCTGCGACCAGCGGGGCATCGGGGAAGGCGTCGGAGTCGGCTTTGGCGCCAATGACCTCAACCCCGGCACTGGTGCGCCGGTAGATCTCGGGAAATGTCACCAGCAGATGTGCTTCGATAAGGTCGCGCACTTCGCGTTGGGCGTAGCGCGTACCGTCCTCCTCGACAAACACCTTGTCGGGAATTTCGGCATAGAGCCGCCGCTTCTCGGCGAGATGATCGACAAGATGCCCATCGACCTCGATCCATTTGTCGAGCTCGAGCGGCTTCAGCCCGATCGTGAAGAGCTTTGAGGAGCCATCATAGGGCGTGTGAGTGGGCTGACGAGAATTCATGCTTGCTAGAAAGTGTCCAATGCCCGCGGTCATTCTCGCAGCCGCTTCGTATCAGGCCAATGTTGCCGGGATCAAGCCGCGCAGGGAATTGCCGACGAACAGCGTCTTGGCGGATTTCAAATCATCAAAGCTGTAGATCGCTTCCTGGGCACGGCCTTCGTCCAGCAGCTCGGCGCGCAATACGCCAGGCAGCAGGCCGCAGTCGAGCCGGGGTGTCATCAGCACGCCATTGCCGAAATCAGCGAAGATGTTGGTGATGGTGCCTTCGCAGATTTCGCCGCGCTCATTGGCCAAGAGCACCTCGTCGGCGCGCGTAGGGAGGTATTCGGCACGGGCATGGGTGTAGACCTGCCGCCGGCTGGTCTTGTGGCGCAGCAGCGTATCGCTGGACGACAGTCGCACCCGCGCCAGCTGCAGCCGCCAGACCTTGTCGGCGGCGAGTGGCTCGTAGAGCTGAGCCGAGGCGGTCGTCTCGCCATTGCGCTGCAGGACAAGACGGGTGCGCAATGCCGTCTGCTGGCGGCCCACGGTCTTCGCCAGCACATCGCCAATCCGTTGCGGATCGCAGGCAAAGCCCAGTTCTTCCGCCGAGCCGTAAAGGCGCGCGAGGTGACGGTCGAAGCGCAGGAAGCCTTGACCCGGCTCCCAGCGCATGGTCTCGATCAGCTCGAAGTGGGCGGTGTTCCCGTCGCGAAGCGCGCCTTCAACAGACACTCTTGATACTCCTCCTCGGCCGTCGAATCGAAGACGACACCGCCGCCGACGTTGTAGACGGCCTCGCCGCTGGAAAAGAGCGAGATGGTGCGGATCGCCACGGAAAAACGCATCGTGCCGCCGGGCGCGATCCAGCCGATGGCGCCACAATAGACGTCACGCGGCGTGGCTTCCAGATCGTGCAGGATTTCCATGGCACGGATCTTTGGCGCACCTGTGATCGAGCCGCAGGGAAACAGGGCGGCGAAGATCTGGCGGATGCCGAGATCAGGCAACAGCTTTGCCCTGACGCGGCTCACCATCTGGTGGACGGTCGGGTAGCTCTCGATGCGGAACAGTTCCGGGACCTCCAGCGAGCCGACCTGGCTGATCAGCGAAATGTCGTTGCGCAGGAGGTCGACGATCATCCGGTTCTCGGCCTGGTTCTTTTCGTCATTGCGCAAAAACATCTTCAGCCGGGCGTCCTCGGCCTTGGTGGCGCCACGCGGTGCGGTGCCCTTCATCGGATGGGTTTCGATCATGCCTTCGGTGTCGATCTCGAAGAACAGTTCGGGCGAGCGCGACAGAACGATGGGATCACCGAGCGAAATCAGCGCGCCGTATTTCACCGGCTGGCGACTGGTCAGCGCATCGAAGGCGGCGAGCGGATCGCCAGACCACTGCGCATGGATCGGAAAGGTCAGGTTGCCCTGATAGCAATCGCCCTTGCGGATGTGGTCGTGAAGGCGCGCAAAGCGTTCTGCGTAGTCCCGCTCCGACCAGACGGCTCTGGCGTCGAAGATCGGGCCGTTGCTGGTCGGCGCATTGTTGTGTGGCACCGCCTGTTCAACCGGGCGGTCGAACACGCCTAGGCAGACCAGCGGCGCGCGCCGGTCCTCGGGCAGCAGCGGCACCAGTTTCGGCTCGAGCAGGTAGCCGGCTTCGTAGGAGAAATAGCCCGCCAGCCATTTGCCGGCGTCTGATGCCGCCTGCGCCGCCGCCAGTGCCGGCAGGAAATCCTTGGCATTATAGGCGACGATGATGTCGGCCGGGCGGTCGAAGACCAGCTGACGGCCGCTTTCGTCGTTGCGGAAAATGGCAGAGGGCAGAGGCATGGGGCTCGGAGCTGCGGTCGATGACGCCAGAACCGCTCTATATGGGGGGCGGGCGGCGTGCAATCGAGGGAGCGGCGTCGCAGGGCGCAAAGACGGCGGCGCTTGCGAAAACAAAAGCGGCGCCCCGAGGGCGCCGCCCTGTCGGCCCTATTGCCGATGATCAGATCAGGTGTTGTTGGCAGTCCCGGCGGTCGGGAATTGGCGCGCGAATTCCGTCTCGTCGCCGGCGGCAAGCAGCTTGGCCTGCTCGATCCACTTTTCGCGTGCGATGCGGCCGTCGAAATTCAGCGTGTCCTCGATGCGCTTGACGTCGGCCGCCGTCCAGGCGGCGATCTGGGCATAAGTCGTGACACCAAGGCCCTTGAGCAGCTTGTCGTTGACCGGGCCGATGCCGATCAGCCGGCGCAAATTGTCGGCCTTCCCAGCTGCCGGGGCGGCCTTCTTGGGGGCTGCGGCGGGCTTTGAAGCGGCAGGCTTCGGAGCGGCGCTCGCCTTGGCAGCCGCGGGTTTGCTGGCAGCCGGTTTGGCGGCCGCGGATTTGGCCGCAGCTGGCTTGGCGGCAGGTTTGGCCGCCGCAGGTTTGGCGGGCTTCGCGGCCGGAGCGGACTTGGCCGTTGCCGGTGTCGACAACATCGCAGCCGGCGCCGCGCTGGAAGGCTTGGCCGATGGAGTAGACGTTTCACGCAGCCGGCGCTCGAGATCGGCGCGGGTCTTGCCGCAAGCGTCGAGTTCGCCTGTCAGGCGGTCGGCATCGGCGCGCAGCCTGTCGCGCTCGCTGCGGGTGCGGTCGAGGTCGCCGCGCAGGCTGTCAAGCTCACCGCGCAGCCGGCCCCAGATAAACCAGCCAACCAACAAACCTACAAGGAACGCCAGGACAATGTAGAAGAAGGTCATGGTCTCTCTCCAGTCGGATCCGTCCGCCGCCGCCTAAAGTCATGACCTTGGCGGATCGGATCATCCAATGATGGTTCGGCGGTTCAGGGAACAGCCGGTCTATCCGACTGCCGGCGTTCGGCTTCCCGCCCATTGCCAACCGTCGCTGTCGCATCCGCCAGACCGCTGCCAAGGGCCGGGATGCTGTCCGGCCTGAGCCGCGCGCCCGGCTGAGCTTCAATCGGAAAGGCTATCATACGGATTCCGGAAAGCTAACGGAAAATTTCGCCCGAGAGTTCTTCAAGAACAGATATTTAGAACAAGAACAGAGCTACCGTCACATGCATTCCGGCTAAACTGTTCTGCGATTTCGCAAAGTCGAGACCGCCGCCGAACCTTTCGCTCCGCGCTACTGGTCCAACGGCTCCGTAGCATCAACTGTCGAGCGCTTCCAACTCGTCGATCAGGCCGCCGATCACGCCAAGGCCGATCTGCCAGAAGGCGGGGTCGGTGGCATCGAGGCCGAAGGGAGCGAGGAGCTCGGAGTGATGCTTGGTGCCACCGGCACGCAGCATTTCGAAATACTTGTCTTGAAAGCCGTGCTCGGCATTCTGGTAGACCGCGTAGAGCGAGTTCACCAGGCAGTCGCCGAAAGCATAGGCGTAGACGTAAAAGGGCGAGTGGATGAAGTGCGGGATGTAGGTCCAGAAGACCTCGTAACCCTCGCGCAGCTTGATCGCCGGCCCCAGGCTTTCGGCCTGTACCTCGAGCCAGAATTGGCCGAGCTTGTCGGAGGTCAGTTCGCCGTTCTTGCGCTCGGCATGCACCTTGCGCTCGAACTCGTAAAAAGCGATCTGGCGCACGACCGTGTTGATCATGTCCTCGACCTTCTGGGCGAGCATGGCCTTGCGTTCGCGCTTGTCGGTGGTCTGGTCCAGCAGCGAACGGAAGGTCAGCATCTCGCCGAAGACGGAGGCCGTCTCGGCCAAAGTCAGCGGCGTCGAAGCCATCAGCGCGCCCTGGCCGCCCGCCAGCACCTGGTGCACGCCGTGGCCGAGCTCATGCGCCAGCGTCATCACATCGCGCGGCTTGCCCATGTAGTTGAGCAGCACATAAGGGTGCGCCGAAGGCACGGTCGGATGGGCGAAGGCGCCGGGCGACTTGCCGGGCCGCACCGGCGCGTCGATCCAGTTGCGATCGAAGAAAACACGAGCGATCTCCGCCATATCAGGGGAAAAGCGCTGATAGGCCGACAGCACCGTGTGCCTGGCGTCATCCCAGCGGATCACCGCCTGCGGGGTCTCGGGCAAGGGCGCGTTGCGGTCCCAGTGGTTCATCACATCCATGCCGAGCCAGCGCGCCTTCATCGCATAGTAGCGGTGCGACAGGCGCGGATAGGCCTCGCGTACGGCCGACGCCAGCGCATCGACCACGCTGCGCTCGACGCGGTTGGCGAGATGGCGTGAATCGGCGATGTCCTCGAAGCCGCGCCAGCGGTCGGAAATCTCCTTGTCCTTGGCCAGCGTGTTGGTGATCAGGGTGAAGGTGCGCAGGCTTTTGCGGAAGGTGGTGGCCAACGCCTCGGCGGCACGGCGGCGGACCTCGCCATCGGCGTCCTGCAGGCGGTTCAGCGCCGGTTCCAGCGTCAGCTCCTCGCCGTCTATGTCGAAGCGCAGATCGGTCATCGTCTCGTCGAACAGCCGGTTCCAGGCGCCGCGCCCGGTGATCGACTTTTCATGGAATAGCTGCTCGACCCGGTCCTCGAGCTGGTATGGCTTGTCCATACGCAGATCGAGCACCCAGGGCCGGTAGTGGGCAAAGCTGGCATCGGCGGCGAGGGCTGCTTCCAGCGCCTTGTCGTCGATCAGGTTCAGTTCCAGCGCGAAGAACAGAAGATGCGCGCTGGCGTCGGTCATCTTCTCCTGGATGTCGCCATAGAGCTTGGCGCGCTGCGGATCGGCGGTGTTGCCGGCATAGACCAGACCGGCATAGGAGACGATGCGGCCGATCAGTTCCTCCAGCGCCTCATAGGCGGCCAGCGCCTCACCCAGCTTGCCGGCGCTGCCGCGGCCAGCCTCCGCGGCCAGCGTGCCCTTCCAGCGGTTCTCGAAGGCGACGGCGTCGGCGGCCGCCTTGGCGATGTCGCGCTTCAGTTCAGGCGCCTCCATGCCGGAATAGAGATCGGCGAGGTTCCATTCCGGCAGGTCGCCGAGCTCCGCCGCGCCCTGACCGGACGCTGCCGCCGCAAGCTGCCGACCGAGAATCCTGCGCATCAACAATTACCTTCTGGGATCAAGGGGAAGGATAAGCCGATCAAATCCTAAGGAATTCATTCACCGGGTTTTTTGAAACCTTGTTTAGAACCCTGTGCCAGGATGATCCATGGGAATTTCCCGGGCGGACAACTCAAATCAGTCATGACAGGTTCCATTCTCATAGTCGATGACGATCCCGTGCAGCGCAGGTTGCTCGAGGCGGCGGTGACGAAATTCGGCCACAGCGCCATCGTCGCGGATGGCGGCGAGGCCGGCCTGGCGGCCCTCGACGGACCCAATGCGCGGGATGTGTCGGCGGTCATCCTCGACCTTGGCATGCCCGGTCTTGATGGCATCGGCGTGCTGAAGGCGATGCGCGAGCGCGGCATCACCGTTCCCGTCATCGTGCAGACCGCGCAGGGCGGCATCGAGACGGTGGTTTCGGCCATGCGCCATGGCGCTTTCGATTTCGTCGTCAAGCCGGCATCTCCCGACCGGCTGCAGACCGCGATCGGCAACGCGCTCAAGGTCGAGGCGGTCGAGGATGAGGTCAAGCGCACGTCGCGGCGGCGCGGCGGCCACCTGACCTTCAAGGACATGATCACGCACAGTCCTGCGATGGACCGGGTTATCCGCCTTGGCCAGAAGGCGGCGGCCTCCAACATCCCGATCCTGATCGAGGGCGAATCGGGCGTCGGCAAGGAACTGGTGGCGCGCGCCATCCAGGGCACCGGGGATCGTCGTTCAAAACCCTTCGTCACCGTCAATTGCGGCGCCATTCCCGACAATCTGGTCGAATCGATCCTGTTCGGCCACGAGAAGGGCTCGTTTACCGGCGCCACCGACAAACACACCGGCAAGTTCGTCGAGGCGCATTCGGGCACTCTGTTCCTGGATGAAATCGGCGACCTGCCGCTCGACGTACAGGTGAAGCTGTTGCGCGCCGTACAGGACGGCGAGGTCGATCCGGTTGGCGGCCGTGCCACGGTGAGGGTCGATATCAGGCTGATCTCGGCCACGCACCGCAACCTTCTGCAACAGGTCAAGGACGGCAAGTTCCGTGAGGATCTGTTCTATAGGCTCAACGTCTACCCGATCGTCGTGCCGCCGCTGCGCGACCGGCGCGACGACATCCCCTATCTGGTCAAGCATTTCATGGACAAGGTGGCGCCTGCGGGCAATCGCCTGCACGGCATTTCGGACGCCGCACTGGCCATGCTGCAGGCTTATGACTGGCCGGGAAACATCAGGCAGCTGGAAAACGCCGTGTTCCGGGCCTCGGTGCTTGCCGAAGGCGATGTGCTGACGCTGGACGAATTCCCGCAAATCCGGGCGCAGGTCGATGGCACGATCAACCTCGATGCCGACGCGTCCCTGTCGGACCCCGGCATGGCGTGGAGCGAATCGCAAGGCGATAGCGCGCAGACTGATGACGTTGGACCTGTCGCTGCCGAGCTAGAGCCTCCCGCCAGGTTGCAGTCGCGTTTCGGCACGCTGAGGGCGCTGGACGAGCGCGGCAATGTGCGCGCGCTGGCCGATGTCGAGCTCGAAATGATCAAGCTGGCCATCGACCACTATAACGGCCAGATGAGCGAGGTTGCCCGGCGTCTCGGCATCGGCCGCTCGACGCTCTACCGCAAGCTCAAGGAGTACGGCATCGACCCGGAAACCGGCCGCCTCGACCGCCTTGCCTCTTGAAAACAGTATTCCACAGCTTGCCGGCATAAGGCCGGGACCAGCTTGCCAGGCAATATTCCGCACTGCATAAGGAGTTGGGGCAGGAATATGGCTGGTGCGAACAGCGCTGTTCACGCATTAAGGCCAATGGTAACAGATCGTGTAGCGGTAAAAGGCTGAATCTTGATCTAAACCAGCAGTTTACCAAGAAATCCTGTGTATTATTTTTGACGGGATATCGCCACGGTGTTACCGCATTTCGGCTTCAATAAGCGATGATTAACCATTAGGATCGATATTCGGATGTGAGAACCACGCATCCGTTTGGACAAATCCGGGGACAAACGGCAGCCTGCAAGGCCTTTTGATTTGAACAAAGTCGAACGACACAGAAACGGGCGGCACTATCACATTGGCGTCTGGCCGAGATGGCTGGCAGCGGTGATTGTTGCGTTCGGTTTCCTTGCCGCAACTGCTGCCGGCGCCAGCGCTGAAACGCGCTCGCTCAAGCTCTATCACCTGCACACGCACGAAAAGGCCGAGATCGTCTACAAGCGCAATGGCCGCTACGATCCGGAAGGCCTCAGGAAGATCAACATCATCCTGCGCGACTGGCGTCGCAACGAACCGACGAAGATGGATCCGCGCCTGCTCGACCTGGTGTGGGAAGCCTACCGGCAGGCCGGCGCCACCGACTACATCCAGGTCGTCTGCGGCTATCGCTCGCCGGCGACCAACTCGATGCTGCGCAGCCGCAGCCGAGGCGTCGCCAAGGAAAGCCAGCATATGCTGGGCAAGGCGATGGACTTCTACATTCCGGGCGTGCCGCTGAAGAAGCTTCGCAACATCGGCCTCAAGATGCAGGGCGGCGGCGTCGGCTATTATCCGTCGTCCGGTTCGCCCTTCGTCCACATGGATGTCGGCAATGTGCGCCATTGGCCCGGCATCAGCCGCCAGGAACTGGTCAGCCTGTTTCCAAATGGCAAGACGCTGCATGTGCCCAGCGACGGCAAGCCCCTGCCGGGCTATGAGCAGGCGATGGCAGCCTACAAGGCGCGCAAGGGCGCCGGTTCCCCGGCCATCATGATGGCCAGCGCTGGCGGCAGCACCAAGAAATCCGGTGGCTTCCTGTCCGCTTTCTTTGGCGGTGGCGGCGAAGACGAAGCCGACGACAGCGCCGATGTCGCGACCGCCGCGCCGTCGCCGAGAAGCGTGAAGCCGGTCCTGACTGCCAGGAGCAACAACAACAACGACAGCAACTTGCCCGGCATCGCGATCGTGTCGCCGCAGAACGCCAAGCGCGCCAATATTCCGCAGCTTGCCGACGACAGCGCGGACGATTCGGGGCCGCAGCAGGATACGCCGGAGACGATCATCGCGGCGCTGCCGGCCAAGGAAGTGCCGCTGCCCGATTTTGCACCGCGGCCGAAAGCCGATGTCGGTGCGCAGCAGCCTGAGACTGTGCCGTTCGGCATGGCAGATGCCACCACCGAACAGACGGTGGTAACAGCGCAGGCGCCGGCCAATGTGCCGTTCGGCATGGCCGATGTGAGCAACGCCGACCAAGGGGCTGCCGCTCCGGCGCAGGTTGCGGTCAACGTCCCGTTGCCGACCTGGCGTCCCGACCGCTCTACGCCGCCGGCTGAGCTTGCGGCGCAGGACAAGAGCGTGCTGCTGGCGCTGGCCGATTCGGCTGCCCACAAGCAGACTGCAACCGATGCCTTCTCGGTGCTGCCGTCGCAGCGTCCGGATGAGGTCAAGGCCGTTCTTGAACAGGCCAGCGCCACCGATGCCGCAGGTGTTACCGACGACTATCAGGTTGCCTCGCTCGAGCCGCGCTCGGCTTTCAACGACCCGTCAGGTGTCGATGCCGCATCGCCGCGCGGCGCCATTGCTGCCCGCCCGGCCGGTTCCGATCCGGCTTCGGCGATTGGCGCCGGTGTAAAGACGACGCGCAAGGAAGCGAGAGCCTCGGCCCGCGACCTGAAGCCAGGACCGAAGGCCGTTGTCATCGCGGCCGAACCGCAGGCGGCGCGCTGGGCGCTGAGCAGCGGCGACAATATCGCCACCGTTTCCAGCCCGACGACTGCGCCGCGCTATGCCTACAACATCGTGCATACGCCGCCGAGCGAAGTCTATACCGCAGGCTTCCAGGCGGACAACCAGATGGCCGGCGCCAACCGCTTCACCGGCAATGCCGTAAAATTCCTTTCGGTCGCCCGCTTCCAGACAAAGTAAGGGCCTCGACCGGACAGACATCGAAGCCGCGCGGGCTACCTGCGCGGCTTTTGCTTTTCAGGGCCGCCGACTATCGATACATCCTTGGGACTGGCTTCCAGCGTCCCGGAATGCTAACCACCAGCCTGCATTCCCGCTTCGTCTAATGGTAGGACAGCGCCCTTTGAAGGCGTGAATCGTGGTTCGAGCCCATGAGCGGGAACCAACTCTCGATCCAAGACCTCTTGACCGCTATGCCACGCCCATCCCAGGCGATCACGCGTGGCTGAACTTCTCGACAAGAAGCACTGCCGATCCAAATGGGTCACGACCTGGCGGCATCACCAGAAGATCGTGAAGAAGATCACGGTCTGCAACTGGCCGTATTTTCGGAAGCAGAAGACCCGGTCGGCGCAAGCCGGTCGGTTTTTGTGCCGAGAGCAATTCCAGAATTGTGAGACGGTTTTCCCGGGAAAAGCGCGGAGGCGCTTTCCCTTGGGAATTGCGCAAAGGCAAAGTAGCGGAGGTTACTTTCCGAGCTTGCTCGCGGCCCTTGCGAGCGCCTCGACCTCGTCCCATTTGCCGCCCTTGACCAGTTCGTCCGGCGCTACCCAGGAGCCACCGACACAGACAACGTTGGGCAGGCTGAGATAGTCAGCGGCGTTCTTGGCCGAGATGCCGCCGGTCGGGCAGAATTTTACGTCGGCCAGCGGCGAGGCGAAAGCCTTCAGCGAGGCGATGCCGCCCGATTGTTCGGCCGGAAAGAATTTCAGGAAACGCAGGCCGGCCTCGCGGGCGGCCATGATTTCGCCCGGCGTGATGGCGCCCGGCAGCAAGGGAACGTCGCTGTCCTTGGCCGCCGCTAGCAGCTCGCGCGTGATCCCGGGGCTGACGATGAATTTCGAGCCGGCGGCGGCGGCCTCGTCGAACTGCTTGGCATCGAGAATGGTGCCGGATCCGACAATGGCGCCCTCGACCTCGCCGGCGACGCGGCGGATCGCTTCCAGGGCATCGGCGGTCCTCAGCGTGATCTCGATCGCCGGCAGGCCGCCAGCGGCGAGCGCCCGGGCAAGCGGCACGGCGTCCGCGACATTGGCGATCTTCAGCACCGGGATGACCGGCTGGCCGTTGAGCAGCGACAGGAGCTTTTCGGTCTTGCTGGGCATTGGCTTGTCTCTCCGGGGGATGATTTCAACCGATTAGCAGAAGGCAGATTCCGAGTCCACGAAAGCCGGCCTGCCGCGTTGTCACATCTGTCGGCCCATGAGCCACTCAGCGAATGCCGACAAGGCTTTGTCGGCTTTGCCTTGAATCCGCTTTGACCACGGTTTAGTGGCTTGGCGATGACCACCCATGAACCTGTGCGCGTCGCCGCGCTCTACAAATTTGCAGCGTTGGGCGACTTCGACACGTTGCGGACCGTGCGGACGCCGCTCGCCGCCTTCTGCTGCGGCCGCGGCATCAAGGGCACGCTGCTTCTGGCGCAGGAAGGCATCAACGGCACGGTCGCCGGCAGCGAGACCGATATTGCCGATCTGATCGCTTATCTGGAGTCCATCGAGGGTCTCGTCGGCCTTGAGGTCAAATACAGCACCGCCGCCGAAATGCCGTTCCATCGCATGAAGGTGCGGTTGAAGCGCGAGATCGTCACCATGGGCGTCGAAGACCTCGATCCGGCGACGGGCGCCGGCACCTATGTCGCGCCGGCCGACTGGAATGCGCTGATCTCGGATCCCGGGACCATCGTGATCGATACGCGCAATGCCTACGAGGTGTCGATCGGCACTTTTGAGCGCGCCGTCGATCCACAGACATCGAGCTTTCGCGAATTCCCAGCCTGGGTGGAAAAGCATCGCGATGCGCTCGATGGCCGCAAGGTCGCGATGTTCTGCACCGGCGGCATTCGCTGCGAAAAGGCGACGGCCTATGTGAAGTCGCTCGGCTTCGAGGATGTGTTCCATCTCAAGGGCGGCATCCTCAGATATCTCGAAGAGGTGCCGGCCGAAGAAAGCCTTTGGCAAGGTGAGTGCTTCGTGTTCGACGAAAGGGTATCGGTCTCGCATGGGCTGACAGAGGGCGAAGCCGAACTCTGCCGCGCCTGCCGGCATCCGCTGACACCCGAGGAAAGGCTGTCACCGCATTATGCTGCCGGCGTGTCATGTCCGCACTGCTTCGAGGCCCGCTCGGACGAAGATCGCACCCGCTACGCCGAGCGCCAGCGCCAGGTCGAACTGGCGCAGGCGCAGGGCAGGGGGCACATCGGAAGCTAGCTCGGTTTCGCTGGGCTTCGGTCACCAGGCGACGGAATAGCGGTCGATCACCCATAGCCACCTGCCATCGGCCTGCCGGCGCGCAACCTCTGAGGTCACCGTGCCGTCGGGAAGCCGGGTCGAGGTCAGCGCCAGGGCGCCGTTGATGGCCGCCGGTCGCTGCTCCCCACGTTGGAATTTGCGACCGGTCGCGGCAAATGCTTCGAACAAAGCTCGGATGGCGTCATGGCCGCGCGTCAATTCCGCCTCGCCGGTGTCGATGATGGCATCGGCTTCGAACAGCGCCACCATTCCGTCAATGTCTCCCACCCACTGCCGGTCAATCAGCAGGCGCTCAAGATCCTGCGGATCGCGCGCCGGCTGGCGTTCTGTCTCGTCGATCACGGCGAAGCTCCTCCCTCGTCACGAAGGGCGCGACACTAGCGCAAGCCGCTACCCATTTCGACACATAGCAATCCAGTTTTCGAAAAGCCGCATTGCTGGCAAAGCGGCCGTCCGTCATTGTAATGTCAACAAGCGGGACCTACGTCTGCAACGTCCAAAACCTGCTCGTTCTTATCAGGCACGAGCCCTTTTCTGGAGGCACCATGTTCGACCCCAAGAAGCTTCTCGACGACCTGCTCGGCTCGCAAGTCCCCGGCACCACCGGCACCGTCCGCGACAAGGCAGGACAGGCCGTGCAGATGGCCAAGGACAATCCGCTGGCCGCCGGTGCGCTGGCCGCGGTGTTGCTTGGGACGGGAACGGGACGCCAGGTGACGGGCACCGCCATCAAGCTCGGCGGGTTGGCCGCGATCGGCGGTCTCGCTTACAAGGCCTACCAGAACTACAAGGCCGGCAATGCCCCCGAGCAGGCGCCAGCGGCCGGGACGTCAGGGGCAGGCGGTCCGGAATTGCTGCCGCCGCCCGCCGACACCGCCTTTCATCCTTCGCAGGCGCCGCAGGGCGAGGACGAGTTCACGCTGACCCTGGTGCGGGCGATGATTTCGGCGGCCAAGGCCGACGGCCATGTCGACGACGAGGAGCGCGAAAAGATCGCCGGCAAGCTCAAGCTCGCCGGCGTCGGTTCCGATGCCGAAAAATTCCTGCTGGCCGAGCTGGACAGCCCGCTCGACCTCGACACGCTGGTCGCCGGCGCCAAGACCGATGAGCAGAGGCTCGAGCTCTATACGGCGTCGAGGCTGGCCATCGATCCCGATACGCGCGCCGAACGCGGCTATCTCGACCTGCTCGCCGGCCGGCTCGGCCTGCCGGATGCACTGGTCGACCATGTCGAGGCGACGGTATCGGCGGCCAAGGTGCCGGTCCCGGCGGGGACCGCGCCGAACCCGCGCTGGTAGCCAGCGCGGCCGCGTGGCTGAAGCAGAGCCGCCGGGCCGGAAAAATGCGTTAACGTCTCGTTTACCGAGGAAGCGCATGATTCTAACAGTCGGATCGGCTTATCCTCCTCCCAAGCCCGGTTCAGATCGGGGCGGTCGCCAATGACCGCCCTTTTTGTTCAGCCGATCACCAAGTGTTCGGCTTGCCATGATCCCCGTCATTTGCGATGGCTCGGTGCATTCGGATGCATCCCGATGTACGCCGGGGATGCGCGGCGCGCAGGAGCAAAATCATGACAGCCCTCACAGAGAAAACCGCCATCGTCACCGGCGCCGGCACCGGCATTGGCAAGAGCGTCGCCACCGCGCTGCTCAAGGCGGGCTGGAACACCGTGTTCTGCGGCCGCCGCAAACAGGTGCTCGACGCCGCGATCGCCGAAGCCGGCAGGACGGACGCCAAGGCATTGGCGGTTGCCTGCGACATCAGCAAGCCTGGTGAAGTCGACGATCTGTTCGAGACGGTGGCGGCAGCCTTCGGGCGCGTCGACCTGCTCTTCAACAATGCCGGCATGAGCTACAAGTCGACGCCGATCGACGAAATCCCGGTCGAGGTCTGGAACGACATTGTCGGCGTCAATCTCACGGGATCGTTCCTGTGCGCCCGCGCCGCTTTCGGCGCCATGCGCAGACAAAAGCCGATGGGCGGCCGCATCATCAACAACGGCTCGGTCTCGGCCTATGCACCGCGGCCGGGCTCCGTGCCCTACACGGCGACCAAGCATGCCATCACCGGGCTGACCAAGACGCTGGCGCTCGACGGCCGGCCCTATGACATCGCCTGCGGCCAGATCGACATCGGCAACGCGCTGACGGACATGGCGCAGGCCATGACGGTCGGCGTGCCGCAGGCCAACGGCTCGATCGCCGCCGAGGCAGTGATGGACGTCCAGCGCGTCGCCGACGCCGTCGTCCACATGGCCAGCCTGCCGCTCGACGCCAATGTGTTGTTCATGACGGTGATGGCGACGAAGATGCCGTTTGTGGGCAGAGGGTAGAGCAGCCGGTTCGCGAAGCGAATTCATCGGGCCAGTGGCACGATGAAAGGCCAGCGAACGCCGGGACGCTGCGAAGCAGCGGGGACCCGGCCGGGCGGCCGTGACTACTTCTTCAAAAAAGCCTCGATCCGTTCCAGCGCGCGCAAGATGTTCTCCTCGGAATTGGCGTAGGAGAGCCTGATATAGCCTTCGCCGAGAATGCCGAAATCGGGGCCGCCGATCAGCGCGACACCGGCATCCTCGAGCAGCGCCGAGGCAAGTTTCTTGGCTTTCCAGCCGGTCTTCGAAACATTGGGGAAGGCGTAGAAGGCGCCCTTGGGCGTGATGCAGGAAACGCCGGGCAGCGCATTGAGGCCTTCCACCACAATCTTCCTGCGGTTGTCGAAGGCGCGCATCATCTTGTGGACATCGTCCTGCGGGCCGTCTATGGCCGCGATGCCGGCGAACTGGCTGGGGGCGTTGACGCAGGACCAGCAATTGACGGCCAGCTTGCGCACCTTGTCGTAGAGGTGGGCGCCCTTGTCGCCGTTTGGCCAGATCGACCAGCCCATGCGCCAGCCGGTCATCGCCCAGGTCTTCGACCAGCCATTGAGCACGATCAGCCGGTCGCGGATTTCGGGGAAATTGAGCAGCGAAAAATGCGTCTCGCCGTCATAGGTCATGACGTCGTAGATCTCGTCCGACAGAACCGCGACATGCGGGTGCTTCTCCAGGCCCTTGATCAGCTTCTCGATCTCGGCGCGCGGGGTCACGCCGCCGGTCGGGTTGGCTGGCGAGTTGAGGATCAGCAGCCTGGTCTTCGATGTGATCAGCGCCAGCGTCTCCTCAGCCGAGAAGGCAAAGCCGTTCTCCTCGCGGATCGGCACCGGAATGGGGGCCGCGCCGGTGAATTCGATCATCGAGCGGTAGATCGGAAATCCTGGATCGGGATAGAGAATTTCGGCACCCGCTTCGCCGAACATCAGGATGGCCGCGAACATGGTCGGCTTGCCGCCGGGCAGGATCATCACATTCTCGGCCGAGACCTCGACGCCGGTCGTGGTCAGCGTGCGCCGCACCACGGCCTCGCGGGTCGCCAGAAGGCCGTTGGCCGGAGTATAGCCATGGTGGCCGTCACGCAGCGCCTTGATCGCCGCCTCGACGATGTGCTGCGGGGTTTTGAAGTCGGGCTGGCCGATGCCGAGATTGACGATGTCGCGGCCCTGTTGCGCAAGCGCCGTGGCCCTCGCGAGCACCGCAAAGGCGTTTTCCTCGCCGAGACGGTCGAAGGCCGAAATCGTGTGGAGCATTTTTCCCGTCCGTGTGGTTCTTGCTGTTGGGATGCGGTTTTGTGAGCCTCGGCTCGCAAAAGTCAAACGGATTGGAGTTTTTGGTGTCGGAAAATCTCAAAGACTGGCAGGCGCGCCCGCGACCCGAGCGCAAGCCGATTGACGGTCGCTATGTCCGGCTCGAACCGCTGAGCGCCGAAAAGCATGGCGACGGCCTCTACGAAGCGTCATCCGTGCCCGACATCGACGGCCGCTTTGCCTGGCTGCCCGATTATCCGCCGCAAACCCGTGCCGATTTCCAGCCATGGCTGGACAAGGTCGAGGCGAGCGAGGATCCGCTGTTCTTCACCGTCATCGACAAGGCCAGCGGCAAGGTGGCCGGGCGGCAGACGCTGATGCGCATCGACCCGGCCTATGGCGTCATCGAGATCGGCAACATCTATTGGGGGCCGCTGATCTCGCGCAAGCCGGCGGCAACCGAGGCGCAGTTCCTGTTCATGAAGTACATTTTCGACGGGCTCGGCTATCGCCGCTACGAGTGGAAATGCAACCACCGCAATGAACCCTCGAAGCGCGCGGCGGAGCGTTTCGGCTTCAAGTTCGAGGGCATTTTCCGCCAGCATCTTGTGGTCAAGGGCGAAAACCGCGATACCGCGTGGTACTCGATCATCGACAAGGAGTGGCCGTCCTTGCGCAAAGCCTATGAGGCATGGCTCGATCCGGCGAATTTCGATGGCGAAGGCCGACAGAAGCGGCGGCTCGAGGATTTCCGCGCCGAGTTGGGGGCGTAACAGGAGTTTTCCGATGGCGCACAGCCATGATCACGGTTCGCATGCTGGCCACAGCCACGGCGCCGGTCATGTGCATGGCTCGACCGACAAGAAACGCGTGCTGGTCGCAGCCTGCCTGACCGCGGGCTTCATGGTTGCAGAAGTGCTGGGCGGCCTGCTGACGGGATCGCTGGCGCTGCTGGCTGACGCCGGCCACATGCTCGCAGATTCCATCGCGCTCGGCCTTGCCTGGTATGCCTTCCATCTGGGCGGACGGCCGGCGACGGTGCGCCTCACCTATGGCTTTGGCCGGGTCAAGACGCTGGTCGCCTACACCAACGGCATCGCCATCTTCGCCATCGCGCTGTGGATCGTCTACGAGGCCTGGGGCCGCCTGATGACGCCGGCGCCGGTGCTTGGCGGGCCGATGCTGGTGGTGGCGATCGCCGGCCTTCTAGTCAACATCGCGTCGTTCTTCGTGCTGCATGGCGGCGACCGCGACAGTCTCAACATGCGCGGCGCCATCTTGCATGTGCTGGGCGACCTGCTCGGCTCGGCGGCGGCGATCGTGGCTGCGCTGGTGATCCTGGCTACCGGCTGGACGCCGATCGATCCGATCCTGTCGGTGCTGGTCTCGGTGCTGATCCTGTCCACCGCCTGGTCGCTGATGCGCGAAGCCGCCCATGTGCTGCTCGAAGGCGTGCCGGCAAGCCTCGACCGCGACCTGATCGCAAAAGATATTGCCGGCACCGTCAAGGGCGTGCGCGAGGTGCACCACATGCATGTCTGGTCGCTCGACGGCTCCAGCAACATGGCGACGCTGCATGCCTGCCTCAACGATGGCGTCGATCCGCATCAGGCGGTCAGCGCCATCAAGAAGCGGCTCGCCGCCGAGCACGGCATCAGCCACGCCACCGTCGAGCCGGAATTCGGCCAGTGCGCCGACAGCCATGACGATCACGATCATGACCACGACCATGGTGCGCTACCGCATCACGGCCATTATCACTGACAGGAAATTTCATGGCATTGGCATCCAGGTCGACGGGTTTCCGCAATGGCGGGACGGCATGATGGATCGCGACACGCGAAACGCGCTGATTGCCGCAGCCTGGATCATGCTGCTGTTCGGCATCGCGGCGTTCTATCTGCCGACGGTGATGCTGGCCGTCGGCAATATCTCGACCGTTCTTGCCGGCATCGTCGGCATCGGCTTCGTGCTGGCATTCTTTCTGGTGTTCTGGTTGCGGGGCCGCAGCCGGAACAAGGGCAAATAAGAGGCTTTTCGAAATGCGCATCCTGATCACTGGTGCGGCCGGCATGGTCGGCCGCAAGCTTGTCGCCCGGCTGGCCAAGGACGGCACGCTCAACGGCCGCAAGATCACGGCGCTCGACCTTCACGACATCGTGCCGCCGCAGGCGCCGGCGATGGAGGGCGTCAGTGTCAGCACCCACACCGGCGATCTGGCCGAGGCCGGCGCTGCCGAAAGCCTGGTCGCCTCACGCCCCGACGTGATGTTCCATCTCGCCGGCATCGTTTCGGGCGAGGCGGAAGCCAATTTCGATCTCGGCTACCGCGTCAACCTCGACGGCACCAGGGCGCTGTTCGACGCGGTCCGGCTGGCAGGCTTTGCGCCGCGCCTCGTCTTCACCTCGTCGATCGCCGTGTTCGGGGCGCCGTTCCCCGATGTCATACCGGACGACTTCCATCCGACGCCGCTGACCTCCTACGGCACACAGAAGCAGATGAGCGAGGCGCTGCTGGCCGACTATTCCAGGCGCGGCTTCTTCGACGGCATCGGCATAAGGCTGCCGACCATTTGTGTGCGGCCCGGCAAGCCGAACAAGGCGGCCTCAGGCTTCTTCTCCGGCATCATCCGCGAGCCGCTCAGCGGTCAGGAGGCGATCCTGCCGGTGCCGCGTTCGGTGCTGCACACCCATGCCAGCCCGCGCTCGGCGGTCGGCTTCCTGATCCATGCCGCCGGGCTCGACGGTGCCGCCGTCGGGCCACGCCGCAACATCACCATGCCCGGCGTCGCCGTCACCGTCGGCGAGCAGATCGAGGCGCTGGAGCGCATTGCCGGCGCCGAGGTGGTGAAGCTGATCCGCGAAGAGCCGGACGAGACGATCTGGGCGATCGTCAAGGGCTGGCCGACGCGTTTCGAGGCTAGGCGCTCAAGAGACCTCGGCTTCAGCGCCGAGAAGAGTTTTGACGAGATCATCCAAGCTCATATCGAGGATGAACTTGATGGGAAGATTGCGGGTCAGGCCTGACCCGCAACCATTATACGCTGCCCGTCAGGCTCGCCGACAAGAGCAGCAATCCAAACAGGAAGACGAAGGCGGCGCCGCCGATCTCGACGAAGGTGTGGATGCGGTTGCCCATGCGGCCGTCCCCGGCGAAATAAACCGCCCAGTTCTTGGCTGTGACCGCGATCGTCGCCAGCGCCGAGACGGTGATGGCGGTGCCGAGCGACATGGCCAGCACTGAGAGCAGGCCGCCGAGCCAAAGGCCGTTGAGCAGCGCGAAGCTGAGCACGATCAGCGCGCCGGAGCAGGGGCGGATGCCGACGGCGGCCACCGCCGACCATGCCGTGCGCCAGTCGAAGCGGTCGCCGGACAGCAGCGCCGGATCGGGCGCATGCGAATGGCCGCACGTGTCGCAGACCTCGCCGGCATGGTCGTGATGCGCATGACCGTGATGGGAATGATCATGGTGGGAATGATCGTGTCCGGCATGATCATGGGCGCTGTGGTCGTGAGAATGATCATGCGCGGCATGATCGTGATGAGCGTGAAGCGAATACGAATGAGCATGAGCAGAATGGCTGTGGGCGGCATGCGAATGGCCGGCGTGAGAGTGGCCCGCATGCGAATGGCCGGCGTGAGCTGCCGAAAGGCTGTAGGCGGGCGCCTTGCCGAACCAGCGCAGGACCGTGGGCCCAAGCTTGCGCCACAGCAGCCAGGCGCCGAACAGAGTGACGAAGACATAGCTCATGATCTCCATGAACCAGGCTGCGTCGGTCATCGAAATGGCGGTGCCGCGCAGGACAAAATAGGCAAGCAGCATCACCACGATCGCGGTCAGGCCCTGCAGCAGCGCCGAGACGAAGGACAACAGGATGCCGCGCCTGAGCGCCACTTCATTGGCCACCATGTAGGAGGAGATCACCGCCTTGCCGTGGCCGGGGCCGGCGGCGTGGAAAATGCCATAGGCGAAGGACAGGCCGATGAGCAGCCACATCTTGCTGCCGTCCTCGCGCATTTCCTTCATCGCCGCGGCCAGCGCGCGATAGAATTCCTGCTGGCGCAGATTGATCCACATCAGCATGTGGGCGAACGGGCCGGTGGTGGGCGCCATGCCGTCATTGACGCCGATGCCGAGCGAACTCTGGGCGTGAGCGGTGCCGAGAAAGTGCGTCATCACCAGGGCAGCGGCGATGAGGCCGAATGCCAAACGCAGGGACGGTTTCATCACCGGATCTATCCTTCTGGCGGGCAGTTCAGTTCGAGCTTGGTGGCGAAGATCTTGCTCATGTCGGTGCCTGTCGGATCGTTGAAGAAAGCTTCCGTCAGGGTCTTCTGGTTTTCCTTGATCGCCTCGTCCGGGTCGGGCCGGATGACGCTTTTGGTGCAGTTCGAAGGCAGGCCTTCGACGGTGATGTTGGAATCCTCGGTGAAATCGATCGCCGTGTAGAAGGTCGGATCGTAGACACCGAAATCGATCTTGCCGGCGAGCTTGATCGGCACCTTCGGTTCGGATTCGAACAGGATGATCAACTGGTCGTTGTCGAAATTGGCCATCAGGTGCGGTGGCGGCGTCATCGGCACGTCCTTGCCGTCGACGGTGACAAGCTGGAAATAGTTGAACTCGGCCAGCGAGGCATGGACGGTGTCGGCGACATCCTTCAGCTCCTTGTCGTCAAGCTTCAGGTCGGAGTTCTTGTCGAACTCCATCATCACCGTACTCGAAAACAAATCGTCGAAGCGCCAGAGATGGCGCAGCGCTTTCACACTTTGGTGATCCGGCGAGAGGATTACGTCGAGGCGGGCCTCGGCGAAGACGTGAGGATGCGCCGCAACCGCTCCCACGGCGGCAAAAGGCGCCGCCAAGGCCGAAGCCAGCATGATTGCGTGCTGTTTCAGGTGCATTCTCGGTCGCTGTTCCATCGGCCTCGGAGAGATTTCGAGAGGTTACCAGAAAGCGGGCGAAATTGGGACCGCGACATGGTTGAAGCGGGTCAGGCGCCCTCGCGGTTCTTGAACCATTGCACCAAGAAATCGACGAAAACACGGACCTTGGCTGGCAGATAACGGCGGTGCGGATAGACGGCGAAAATGCCGCTGCCCGACTGGATGCGGTCGTCGAGCATAGAAACCAGGCTGCCTGTTTCGAGGTCGGGAGCGGCGATGAAATCAGGCAGCATGGCGAAGCCCAGGCCGGACACGGCAGCGGCACGCGCGGCCATCGGACTGTTGACCTCGATCGGGCCCGACACATTGACGCTGATGGACTCCTCACCATCGCCCTTAAAGCGCCAGTTGGCGAGCGAGCGGCCATTGGTGTCGACGATGCAGGGCATGTTGGCGAGGTCTTGCGGGCGCGTCGGCTTGCCGTGCTTGGCGATCAGCTCCGGCGATGCGCACAGCCTGACCGAAAATGGCCCGAGGCGCCGCGCGATCAGCGATGAGTTCTCCAGCCGCGAGATGCGCACGGCAAGATCGAAGCCCTCCTCGACCAGATCGACAAAACGGTCGTCGAGTTGGATGTCGAGCACGATGTCGGGATGCTGCTTGGCGAAGTCGATCAGCGACTGGCCGATCGGCGCATCGGCGAAGGTGCGCGCTGCCGACAGCTTGATCCGGCCGCGAACGTCGCCGGAGGATTCGCGCACCGCGTCGGCCAGGCTGTCGACCTCGCGCACGATTTCCGAAGCGCGGCTGTAATAGGTATGGCCTGCCTCGGTCATCGAGAACTGCCGCGTGGTACGGTTGAGCAGCAGCGCGCCGAGCTCGTCCTCGAGTTCGCGCACGTATTTCGACAGCAGCGCCTTGGAACGGCCGATCTTGCGCGCGGCGGCCGAAAAACCCTCGGCCTCGACGACGTCGATGAAGGCGCGCATGCGGGTCAGTGTGTCCATGGATCAGGCCTTTCGTGCCGTATCGAGAAGCCGCCGGCCGAGCCGTATCAGGGCAATGTCGCTGCCGGAAGGGCCGAGAAGCGAGAGGCCAAAAGGGGCGCCATCAACCGAGCCCAGCGGCAGTGTGATTTGTGGAAAGCCTGAAAGACCCGAAAGGCACAGAAGATGCAAGGCCCTTTCGCGGTAGGCCTGGAGTTGCTCAGGCGAGCTTTTGACCAGAGGGGCGGGGCCTGGAACCGTGGGAAGGACCAGAAACCCGTCCTGGCCGAGGAGGGCGGCGAGCTCGGACCGGAAGGTCAGGCGGCGCACCGCCTCGGCCTGTGCCGTCTTTGCGTCGATCGTCCGGCCAAAGCCGAAGCGCTCCTCGACGCCCGGTCCGAGATCGCGCTCGCCGGATATGATCCAGGCGCCATGCTCTTGCCAGGCTTCGCAGGCCTGCAGCCGGCGAAAGCACCAGTAGAGCTCCCCCGGGAAGGAAGCAAAGACGTACTCCACCGGCTTTGGCTCGCCGACGACAGTGGCCGCCAGCGCCCTCATCCTGGCATACTCGGCTGCCTCGGCCGGACCGGCGACAAAGGCGTCCAGCCAGCGGATCGAAAGCGGACGGTTGAGCGGGTGCTGATGCGGGTCGCGGCCGAGCAGCAATTTGCCGATCGTCTCATAGGTTTCGATGTCGTCGGCGAACCAGCCGAACGTGTCGAAGCTCGGCGCCAGCTTCATGGTGCCGTCGAGCGAAACGCGGCCATGCGTGGTGCGCAGCCCGATCAGCCCGCAAAAGCTCGCCGGCGTGCGGATCGAGCCGCCGGTGTCGGAGCCGGTAGCAATGTCGGCGAGCTTGCCTGCCACCGCCGCCGCCGACCCGGAGGACGAGCCGCCGGTGACGCGATCAGGGGCCGCCGGGTTCACCGGAAACGGAAAATGCGCGTTCTGGCCCATCAGCGAGAAAGCAAGCTCATCAGTTTGCGTTTTGCCGATGAAACGCGCGCCGGCGTCGAGAATCATCTGTACGGCAGGCGCCGTGCTGGAGGCTGCGTGCGCCTCGTTAAACTTCACCGGATTGCCACAACCGGTGCGATAGCCGGCGACGTCGTAAATGTCCTTCACGGCCAACCTGAGCCCGGCCAGGGGACCCAGTTCCGCATCGGCGACCGGCATGCGACGCAGATCGAGAAAGGCGTTGAGCGGGCCGTGCGTGCCTGGCATCGTTCGATATCCGGATACAGTTGGCGCAGCATTGTTCGATGCCAGAAATTTTACAACCTGGGATACGATTTTTATTGATTGTGAAATCTTTCGATCTTATATCGCGCTTGCCCAAAGTCGCACGTGCCTGTGGGTGTCCGCCGATCCTCGAATGGTGAGGGAAATCGGTAAGGTAACTGGAGCCAACCCCTCCAGTCGGTCTAGCGGCCAACCGCCAGCCCGAGGACACCTTGAAGCAACGACGGTGCGGGCCTTTCTGGTTCTCTTCCGGTTGTCCAAAGACCGGGGTTACTAAAGAGGCACACCTTCATTGCCGGCAGTGCGGACGGGTCTCCCATCCAAGCCAAGGCAGACAAAGCGAACCGAGGCCGGGCAAGGCCAAGGTTCATCGCCGCGAGACGGCGTTTCATGGTTCCGGGGTCTCCACCGGCTGGTTCCATGAATTCGACGTCCCGCCTTTGTTTGACCGCGTGTTCGCGAGGCCGATAGCCTGCGTCCGCACCCTTGTGCGCGCCGAAAGGCGCGATGGAGAGACCCCGATGGCCACCCAGCGCATCCTTGACTTCCTCGCCACCCGACGTCCGTCCGGCCCCTGCCTCGTCGTCGACCTCGATGTCGTGCGCGACAATTTCCGCGCCTTCGAGAAAGCGCTGCCCGATTCCAAGATCTACTATGCGGTGAAAGCAAACCCGGCGCCGGAGATCCTGCGACTCCTTGCTGCGATGGGCTCGTCCTTCGACACCGCTTCCGTTGCCGAAGTCGAGATGGCGATGGACGCCGGTGCGCCGGCGGACCGCATCTCCTTCGGCAACACCATCAAGAAGGAGCGTGACATCGCACGCGCCTACCAGCTCGGCATTCGGCTGTTCGCGGTCGACTGCGTCGAGGAAGTTGACAAGATCGCCCGCGTCGCTCCCGGCGCGCGCGTGTTCTGCCGCGTGCTGACCGATGGCGAAGGCGCCGAATGGCCGCTGTCGCGCAAGTTCGGTTGCGTGCCGGCGATGGCCGTCGACGTGCTGCGCCATGCCAAGACGCTCGGCCTCGACGCCTATGGCGTGTCGTTCCATGTCGGCTCGCAGCAGACCGACCTGACGGCCTGGGACCGTGCGCTGGCCGACGCCAAGAAGGTGTTTGCCACGCTCGCCGACGAAGGCATCGTCTTGAAGATGGTCAACATGGGCGGCGGTTTCCCGACGCGCTACCTACGTGACGTGCCGGTGGCCCAGGCCTATGGCCAGGCGATCTTCTCGGCGCTGCGCAAGCATTTCGGCAATGCCATTCCGGAGACCATCATCGAGCCGGGCCGCGGCATGGTCGGCAATGCCGGCGTCATCAAGTCGGAAGTCGTGCTGATCTCCAAGAAGGCCGACAACGACGATGTGCGCTGGGTATTCCTCGACATCGGCAAGTTCGGCGGTCTGGCCGAGACGATGGACGAGGCGATCCGTTACCCGCTCGTCACTCGTCATGACGGTTCGGAGACCGCACCTTGCGTGCTCGCCGGCCCGACCTGCGATTCGGCCGACGTGATGTACGAAAAGACGCCGTACCCGCTGCCCTTGTCGCTGACCATCGGCGACGAGGTGCTGATCGAAGGCACCGGCGCCTACACGACCACCTACTCGGCGGTCGCCTTCAACGGCTTCGAGCCTCTCCGATCCTACGTGATCTGACGGCTTCGGCCTTCAGATCTCCCCAGGCGGGCGTTTGCGTCCGCCCGGGTTCGCCTGTGGAACAACCTCCGCTCGTGAAGGATCGCGGAAATGAAAATGCCAGTTGAAATCGTGGACCCCTTGCCAGTCCTTGCCATCGTCGCCGAAACCCCTGCCGATGTCGCGGCGCGTGAAGCGTTGCTCGACCGCGCCATGGGGCCGAAGCGGCGCAAGAAGTCGTCGGAGAAGCTGCGGCGCGGCCGCCGGCCTTCCGAAGGCCTCGCCTTTGTCGTGCGCGACGCGGCCGGTGCGGTGACCGGCACCGTGCGGTTGTGGGATGTGCGCCTGGGCGAGGGCGGTCCGGCAGCGCTTCTGCTCGGCCCGCTCGCCGTCGATCCGGCGCTGAAGAACGCCGGCATCGGCTCGGCGCTGATGCGTCATGCGCTGGCCGAAGCCGCGCGTCTTGGCCATGCCGCGGTCCTGCTGGTCGGCGATGCGCCGTACTATGGTCGCTTCGGCTTTTCGGCTGACAAGACCGGATCGCTCGCGATGCCCGGCCCATACGAGCGGCACCGTCTGCTGGCGCTGGAGCTGGTCGAGGGCGCGCTCGACGGCGCGCATGGCACGCTGAAGGCCGCCGGGCGCATGCTCAAGGCGCTGCCGCTGACCTTCGCGGCGTAAAGCCTTCGGCTTTCCGCGGCTCAACAAGCCTCGGCTCGACAAAACCAAAACGCCGCCTCATGGGCGGCGTTTTGCTTTTGCGACGGGATTAGCCGAGCAGCTGGCTGAGCGCCATGGCGACCGTCATGTCGCCTTCGACCTTTATCTTGCCGGACATGAACGCCATGGTCGGGTTGAGGTCGCCGGCGATCAGCGAATCCAGATCGTCCAGCGAGAGCTTGACGGTGCAGTCGGTCGGGGCGTCGGTGGTCGAGACGGTTGCGCCGTCGATGACGATGACGCCGTCGCCGCCGGTATCGAACTTCACCGAATGTTCGAAACCGGCGCTCGCCACGCGCGACTTCATCTTCTCGGCAATCTCCTGAACGCTCATGACTGTTCTCCTCGTCTCGTTGCGTTTTGCCGCGCGTCAATGACCGGCCTCTGCCGAAAGTCGCTGTCTCGCGCGTGCCCGCGATCCTGGGTCGCTCGGCGCATATAGCTTCGAGTTGACGTAAACGTCAACGCAACGTCGATGCGTCATCTCGTTTCAGCCGGAAGGAGTGAGGCGGAGAAATTCAGCCCAGCGACGGGGTCAGTGTTCTGTGGCCGGCTCGGCCTGGGCCGATTCCGCAGGGGCAGGTTCGGTCGTCGTGGCCGGATCCTTGCGACGGCGCATGGCGTTGTCGCGGATCTCATCCTTGGTCAGGAAGTTGACCTGATCGATCAGCACTTCATGCACCAGGTCGGCGCCGACGCGGGCGTTGACGGTGTCGCGTATGGCCTTGCGGAAGGCGTCGAGATCGATGGTTTCCTTCTTGGTGAAGTCGATCTGCGGGTTGGAATAGAGATAGGAATAGACCTGATCGGTCATCAGCGCCTCAGCCGGGATCGACATCTTCTTTATCTCGGCCGGCTCGACCGTGTAGACGAGCTTGGTGAGGAAATAGCCGTCGATCTTGGAGTTGCGGATCAGCGGCACCGAGATGATGTCGGTCTTAACGTAGTCGAGACCGCCCAGCATTGGCTTCGGCGTTTCGCCGACGCCGCGCTCACCGGCCGCCTGGAACGAATAGAACACCGCGCCCAGCGTGGCGGCACAGATCCAGATCGCGGCGGCGATGAATTTGATCACCGGCTTTTCCCGCCAGGTCTTCTCGCGAACATCAGCTCGCCCATCCGAATTCGCCGGCCGAGTAGGTGCCGTCGGCTTCGGCGCGCTGGATGGCGTTCTTTAACAACGTGGCGACCTCGTTGACCGCGTTGAGATGGGCGAGGATTGCGGCTTCGTTCTTCGCCAGCTTCTGGCGCAGCCGTGCCAGGCTGTCGCGATGCTGCTCCAGGAATTCGATTTCGTTGGCGCCCTTCATGGCGCGGGTCAACTCATAGAGGTAGCGGCTCTTGCGGGCGTTCGAGGCCTTGAGGTCATAGCTGGTGTCGTTCTTCAGTCCCGCCGTCTCTTCCTCGACCGCCTCCTCGATGCGGCCGATGATGGCGGCAAGGTTGCCCGGTCGGGCAAAGGGGATCGGCGCCTCGGAAGTCCGCGCCGGCAGGTTGGAAGAGAATTTTGAAAAATCGGCCATTGAAAATCCTGGTCTAGATATTGATGTCGGTTTTGATGGTCGTCTCGTCGCCGGTCATCGACCGTGCGGCCTTGCGCTGCAATTCCTCGACCAGCGAGGTGGACAGCCGCGTCTGCTGGTCGATCTCGGTCTTTTGCGGCCCGGTTGACACCGGCCCGATCGGCACGGTGCGCTTGCCGTCCTTGTAGTGGTCGGCCAGCAGCGACTTGGCGATGCCGATGCCGCCGCGCTCGGCCATGACGTCGGCGACGCGCTCGGCCAGCTGCGATTTCCACATATCGCCGGCCAGCCCCTTGCCGTAGACGCCTTCGGTGTCCTTGGGCAGCATGTTCTGGATGAAGGTCTGCAGGACCATCGCCTCGAACTTCTTGAATTTTCCAGCGGGGTCGGCGGTCGCGGCAGCCTTGTCGGCCGAAGCGCGCGACAGGATCGAGCCGGCATCGACCGAAGCAGCCATGTCGACGGAAAAAGCACCGCCAGCGCCATTGGCCCGCTTGGTGAGCGCGGCGCGGGCTGCCTCGATATCCGTCGCGTCGACGGCTCTGCTGACATCGAGAACGATGTCGCTGGGTGGAGAAATCGCCAAGAAAGTCCGCCTCTTTGCCGGGTTTTCCTGAGCGACCATGCCGCAACAAGCTTGTGGCAGGCTTGCGGCTGAGGGCTAATCGCCGTTCCGCTTCTGGGCGATGAGATCAAGTCGGTCGCGGTCGGAGCGTTCGCGTTCGTCGCGGCTTCGCACATCCTTGTAGGCACGCTCGACCATGTTGGTGCGCGCCGTCGCGGTTGCGATCAGGCCGACCTCCTGCCTGGCGCTTTCGAGGCTCGCTTCCTGCCGCACCAAAGCGTTGGCGATGCGGCGATGGTAAAGGTCCGGAAACAGGACCGCCATCGACTGGTCGGCATCGAAATGCTGGACAAGTTCCTTTGCCTCGGTCCCGGCTGATACCGCCGCCGCCAGGAAGCTCGCGTGGCGGGTTTCGTGCAGGGCCTTCAGCTGCTCCTGCACCTTGACCAGTTTCTTCAGCCGTTCCTTGCGCGTGTTCATCTCACCTCGCCAGGGTCAGGTCGACGAAGCCGTCGACGAACAGCGACAGCATGGTGCCGATGGCGAAGTAGAAGATGATCATGCCGCCGGCGATGACGAAGGGCAGCGAGATGAAATAGACCGGAATCTGCGGCGTCAGCTTGTTGACGAAGCCGATGGTGAGGTTGACCAGTATGGCATAGGCGACGAACGGACTGCCAAGCCGGAGGACCAGGAAGAAGGCGTCCGACACGGTGTCGGTGAGATCGACGAGGGCTGCCTGCGGATTGAAGAAGACGTTGACCGGCGCCACCGTGTAGGAGGTGACCAGAGCGCGGATGATCTCGTGGTCGAAATCGAAGACGAAGAGCAGCAGCAGCGCCGAGAACGAGATGATGGCGGCAAGGGCAGCCTGCGGCTCCGGCTCCTCGATGGCCGGCCCGCCGGTGCCGCCATAGCCGATCAGCATGGCGATGGCCGAGCCCATGAAGCGCAGCGCCTCCATGTAGAGCCTTGTCATGGCGCCGATCAGCCCGCCGACCAGCAGTTCGGAGATGATCATCGGCGCCAGCACCTGCGGACGCGCATCGACGAAGGGAAAGATCTTGTCCCACAGGAAGGCGAGCAGGCCGCCGGTGGCGGCGATCGACACGAACAGCCGGACCTGGACCGGCACGCGGGCGCTGGAGAGGCCCGGCATCAGCATGAAGCAGGCGCCGATGCGGCAGAAGGCGAGGAAGGCGGCGATGACGACGCCTTGCGACAATACGTTCACGAGATTGTCCCGAGCACCTTGATCTCGACGCCCTTGGCGATTTCGACATGGGAGAGCACGGGAAGCGTCGTGAACAGGCGCTCGATGATCATGCGCACATAGGGCCGCGCATCGGGCGCGGTGACGAGGACAAAACGCTCGCCGGCCTCGAGATGCTTACGGATCGCCTTGGTCGCATCCTGGCCGAATTCTTCCAGCTGGCGCGGGTCGATGTCGAATTCGCGCACTTCGCCCTTGGCGTCGCGCTTGAGGCTCTGGTGGAAGGCGAGGTCCCAACGGTTGCCGAGGCGCAGCACCTTGAGCATGCCGCCTTCCGAGAGATCGCCGCAAATCTGCTGGGCCATGCGGATGCGGACATGCTCGACGATCTGCTCGGTGCGGCGCACATGCGGCGCGATCTCGGCGATGGCCTCGATGATCAGGTGCAGATTGCGGATCGAGACGCGCTCGGCCAGCAGCAGTTTCAGCACCGCCTGCAGGCCGGGGTAGGAGATGTGCGAGGTGCAGATCTCGTCAGCGAGTTTTCTGTATTCCGGATCCTGGCGTTCGAGCAGCGCCTTCATGTCCTTGTAGGACAGAAGCTGCGGCAGGTTGTTGCGGATCACTTCGGAGAGATGGGTGAGCAGCACCGACATGTTGTCGGCAAAAGTGTAGTTCTCGCGCTTCAGATCCTCGGCGAAGGTTTCCAGCACCGAGAAGGCGCGCATGCCGAAGGCCGGCTCGCGGATTTCCTCGCCGGGTACGTCGGGCAGGTCACGGGTGCCGAGCAGCACCATGATCTCGCCGACGCGCATCTGATATTCGGCGACAACGGTGCCGTGGACCTTGATCTGGTAGCTCTTCGGCGGGATGCCGAAATCGTCGGCGACCCGCACCTCCGGCACGACGAAACCGTATTGGGTGGCAAACTTCTTGCGCATCTTGGCCATGCGGAACACCAGTTCCTGGTGCGACACCAGCAGCCGCGTCGACAGCTGCTTGCCGATCAAAAGCTCGATCTCGGCGGTGGTCAGCGAAGCCTTGACCGAGTTCTTTTCCTCCTCGACCTTGTTCGCCTTTTCCTGGTCCTTGAGCGCTTCGACGGCGGCAGCCTCACGGTTGGCGCGCATCGGGATGACGTAGCCGAGGCCGGCCATGCCGGCGGCCAGCGTGAAGAACGGGAAGAAAGGCAGGCCGGGCATCAGCCCGAGCAGCACGAGCAGCGAGGCCGCGACATAGAGTGCGCGCGGATGGGCGCCGAGCTGCCCGAATACCGCCTGGTTGGTCGAGCCGCGTGTGCCGCCCTTGGACACCAGAAGGCCGGCGGCCAGCGAGACGATGAGCGCCGGGATCTGGGTGACGAGGCCGTCGCCGACCGACAGCTTGATGAAGACATCGGCGGCTTCGCCCATGCCCATGCCATGCCTGATGTAACCGATGGCGATGCCGCCGACGATGTTGATAGCGGTGATGATGAGGCCGGCAATCGCATCGCCCCGCACGAATTTCGAGGCGCCGTCCATCGAGCCGAAGAAGGAGGATTCTTCCTCCAGTTCCCGGCGGCGCAATTGCGCCGTCTTGTCGTCGATCATGCCGGCGGACAGATCGGCGTCGATCGACATCTGCTTGCCGGGGATGGCGTCGAGGGTGAAGCGGGCGCCGACTTCGGCGATACGAGTGGCGCCCTTGGTGATGACGATGAAGTTCACCACGATGAGAATCAGGAAGACGATCAGGCCGATGACGAAGTCGCTGGCCATCACCAGCCGGGAGAAGCCGGCGATGACATAGCCGGCGGCATGCGTACCCTCATTGCCGTGCGACAGGATCATGCGCGTGGTGGCGATGTTGAGGGACAGACGCAGCATCGTGGCGATGAGCAGCACGGTCGGGAAGGACGAGAAATCGAGCGGCCGCTGGATCCACAGTGCCACCATCAGGATCAGCACCGACAGCGCGATCGAGAAGGCGAGGCCGATGTCGATGAGGAAGGCCGGAATCGGCAGGAACAGCACGGCCAGGATGATGACGATGCCGATGGCGAAGAAGACATCGCGGCCATTCTTGGCCACTGTTCCCGTCGCTAAGCTTTCGCTGATCGCCATATCGTCCCCGAGCCATGGACTGCCCGAACTTGAGGGCAGCCCTTCGAGCCTAACCAGCCAAGCTTGCGCGAGGGTGGGAAACTGGCTACTGCCGAAAGGACAGAAGCTTTGAGGAGAGATCATGCTGGTGATCATCGGCACTATCCGCCTGCCGGCGGAACGGCTCGACGAAGCAAGGCCGGCCATGCAGCGCATGATCTCCGGCAGCCGCGCCGAGCCTGGCTGCCTAGACTATTCCTATGCGCAGGACGTGCTCGACGCCGGGCTCATCCACGTGACGGAGGTGTGGAGCGACAGGGAAGCACTCGACGCGCATTTCCGCTCGCCGCGCATCGCTGACTGGCGGGCGAGCTGGGCAGCGCTCGGCATCGGCGAGCGCAACCTCAAGCTTTATGAGGCCGGCGAGCCCAAACCGACTTGACCAGCACCGGCCATCGGGTCGGGACAGACAACGCCAAAATGACGCCACAAGCGGTCGGCATTGCGGTTGCCTCGCAATGCCGCCGGGCGTATCAGCCAAGGCAGCTTTCAACCCTCGCACATCGGCGAGCTGCCTCGTGTCCGCCATAAGTCACCGCCAAGTCTATGCCCGCCGGCTGCGCGCGGTGCTGATCCGATCGATCCCGATGCTCGAGGCGCGCGGAATCGTCATCGTCCTGCTGGCGAGTGCGGTCGGGGTGATGGCGGGCGGACTGGTCACCGGCATGAGCGCGCTGGTGCAGGGCCTGCACTTCCTGCTCTTCGACGTTCAGCCGGGCGGCCGGCTTTCGGGAATGTTTTCCCTTGCCAGTCCGATGCAGGCGATGTTTCCGGCAATCGGTGGCTTGGTGCTCGGCCTGTCGGTGATCTGGCTGCGCAGGTGGAAATTCCGCACCCCCGTCGATCCTATCGAGGCGAACGCGCTCTATGGCGGACGCATGTCGCTCACCGATACCTTCATCATCGTCGTCCAGACGATGATATCGAGTGGCTTCGGCGCCTCCGTCGGATTGGAAGCCGGCTACACGCAGATCGGCTCCGGCGTTGCATCACGGCTGGCGCGTGCCTTGCGGCTGCGCCGCAACGATGTCCGCATCCTGGTCGGCTGCGGCGCCGCGGGCGCTATCGCCGCCGCCTTCGACGCGCCGTTGACCGGCGCCTTTTACGGCTTTGAACTGATCATCGGAATCTATTCGGTCGCCAACGTCGCGCCGGTGATGACGGCCGCGATCTGCGCTTCGCTGACCGCCGAGACGTTCGGCGGCGTGCCGTTCCCGCTGGAATTGTCCGGCCTGCCTGAACTGACCGCCAGCCAGTATTTGCCGTTCCTGTTGCTCGGGCTGCTCGGCGGCGGCGCCTCGGTCGCTATCATGTATCTGGTAAGCATGGTCGAGCGCGGCTTTGCGCGGCTGGCGATCGATGCCTCGATCCGTCCATTCATCGGCGGCATCTTCGTCGGGCTGCTCGGGTTGATAACGCCGCAGGTGCTGTCCTCAGGCCATGGCGCGCTGCATCGCGAATTCGCGATGAATTACGGGCTCGCCGTCGTTGCCAGCGTCTTCGTGCTCAAGCTCGCGGCGTCGGCGATCTCGCTCGGCTCGGGCTTTCGCGGCGGTCTGTTCTTTGCCTCCCTGTTTCTTGGCGCGCTGCTCGGCAAGGCCTTCGCCGGCGTCATGGCCGTCATCTCGCCTGCAACCGGCATCGACCCTTCCGTCGCCGCCGTCGTCGGCATGACGTCGCTTGCCGTCGGTGTCGTCGGCGGACCGCTGACGATGACCTTCCTGGCACTGGAATCGACTCGCGACCTGACGCTTACCGGCGTCGTGCTGGCGGCCTCGCTGATGGCGGCGATCCTGGTGCGCGAGACCTTCGGCTACTCCTTCTCGACCTGGCGCTTCCATCTGCGCGGCGAGACGATCCGCAGCGCCCATGACGTCGGCTGGATGCGCAATCTGACGGTCGGAAAAATGATGCGCCAGGATGTCCGCACTGTCGATGCCGCAAAGACGCTTGCCGCGTTTCGCAAAGACGTGCCGCTCGGTTCGGCGCAGCGCGTCATCGCCGTCGATGAAGACCAGCATTATGTCGGCGTGCTGATCGTCGCCGAACTGCACAGCGACCCTTCGGACGGCGAGACGCCGGTGCTGGCGCTGGCCAAATTCATGGACGCGGTGCTGGTGCCGACCATGAACGTCCAGTCCGCCGCTGAAACTTTTCAGCGCGCCGGCGCCGAGGAACTGGCGGTGGTCGAGGATTTCGACAATCGGGCCGTTGTCGGGCTTCTGACCGAGGGCCATCTGATGCGGCGCTACGCCGAGGAACTCGACAAGGCGCGGCGCGATCTGTCGGGCGAGGGCTGAGGGCTAGAGCAATTCCAGGAAAAGTGTGAGCGGTTTTCCGTCCGGAATTGCGTCAAAACAAGAAGATTGAGCGATTCTCCGTTTCCATGAACCGTGAAACGCTCTAATTGGCGGTCTTCCGGCTTTGCTTGGCGACAACATTGGCTTTCCGCAGCAGAGTTGGGGCCGGGGCGAAGGGACTCAGCCTGAACTTTTCGATATGTTTGGCGCGGCCTTGCCTTGCGATGAGGTAGTTTGTCATCAGTCTCTCCTCAACGGGCTCCGACATAAAGAACCCTTGAGCGCCGTGGCAGTGTTCGTGGATCAGAAAGTCGAGTTGAGCTTCGTTCTCCACCCCTTCCGCGACAACGGTCAGACCTAGCGAATTGGCCAGCGCGATGATCCCTCGAACCACATTCTGTTTCCTGGTGGAGGAAGCCAGATCGGCCAGGAACGAGCGATCGATTTTCAGTTGGTTCAAGTTGAAATCGGCAAGATACCCGAAGCTCGCATAGCCGGACCCAAAATCGTCGAGTGCCAGGCTGACTCCGATTTCTCGAATTTTCCCGATAGTCTCCAGGGCATTGCGGCTGTCCTGGATAAATATACCTTCCGTGATCTCCAATTGCAGGCGCGATGGCGGCAATCCGGTCTGCTGCAGCATCTCGGTGAGGTGCGTCAGATAGGCATAGGCCTGGAGGCTTTTTCCAGAGACGTTGACTGAACAGATGAACTCCTCGGCAGAAATGGGCATCCATTTGGCGGCTTGCACGCAAGCCTTGCCCAGAACCACCTTGTCGAGTTCCAATATCAAATCACTCCGCTCCGCGATTGGAATGAACGATGCCGGCGGACGAACCGCCCCCGAGACAGGATCGCGCCAGCGGACCAGTGCCTCGGCGCCGGTCATGCGGCCGGTCGCCAGCTCGAACTGGGGTTGCCAAACCAGGAAGAACTCGTCGCAATTAAGCGCCCGTTTGATGGCTGCTTCTTCACCAAGCTGCATGTCGATCTGACTTAGGATCGAGGGCGAAAACGTCACGAAACCGGACCGCCCTTCGGCCTTCGCCTTGTAGAGAGCACTGTCTGCGTTGTGCAGCAACATGGAGATGTCGGAACCATGTTGGGGGAAACACGCCATGCCGATGCTGGCGCCAATGCGCACCTGGTGGCCCTCCAACTCGGCAAACCTGTTCAGCTGCTCGCGCAGACATTCTCCCAAATCGTCACCAACGTTCCGCTCGGCAATAGCCATGATCGCAAATTCGTCTCCGCCCAATCGCACGGCGGCTATGTCGTCGGCCTGCTCGACCGACTCAAGGATTTCGGCAACCGCTTTCAGCAGCAGGTCTCCGACGTGATGACCGAAGGTATCGTTCACGCTCTTGAAGTGGTCGAGATCGATCAGCAGCAACTGAAGCTGTTTGCCGGTCTCCCTCGCCCGGTCCAACATGGCATCCCTGTTGGCTGCCATCCAGGCACGATTCTTCAACCCCGTCGTCGCGTCGCGCCAAGCAAGAAATTCCAGCTGCTTTATCGTTTCCCGGCGCCCGATGAACAGAACCGCCGTCCCCATCGCCAGCAGCGACAGGATCGTCAAGGCAAAGGCTATCTGATAGTTGAACCTCTTCAAGCTGACTTCCGACGAATAGAGATCGGCGTTAACTTCCTCGCCGTATTTGTAATACTCGTCGTTCATCCGGCCGACGATCTGCTCAAGCTCCAAACCCAGTTCCGTCAGGCTTTTTTGATCGAGCGGCAGCCCGGCCGCAATCACGACATCAAGTCGCTTCACCACATCGTTGACGCGTGGCACGATGCCTGCATAAGCTGGAATTGCGCTGATCGTCTCTCTGCCGTCGATCCGGTCGAAGCGTATGTAAACCAGGTCGTTTGCTGTCGACAGTTGATCGAGGCTTTCCTGGGAATTGGGAGCGCCCTCGGCGAGTGAGATCATATCCCTCAGGTGAGTCACGTCGCGTATCGCGATGTGGAATTCGCGGATGGCGAAGAACCCGAACCTAGGCAGCGATGACTCGATCTTGCTGATACTGACAAACAGCATGACGATGAGGATCGCGGAACCGATCGCCGCCAGCCCTATGGCGCTGCCGTAGGTAAGCGGAATTTGCCAGCCTCTCAGTCGAGAACCTACCATTGAGGCCTACAGCCGATCAGTTGCCGGACTCGATCGTCTTGATCAGCCAGACCCATCGCGGCTTGCGGATCGGCGTGTCGAAGGCGGGGTGGTCCTTGAGAGGGTAGATCAGGCGGGTCGGTCCTTGCGTCCGTCGGGTGAGCAACTCCCCGTCCTGGCGGGTTGCGAGAAGCAGAGGCCCTTCCGTCCAATCTTCGTGCGGGATTACCTGCACGTATTCGTCCACTGCCCGCAGGGTAACGGAATCCCTATCTTCCAACCCAACGGATTTGAGCACGTCTCGGAACAGAACGCCTTGAAAGATCAGTTGCCCGTTCTCGAAAGGACTTGTGGTGACGACCTTGTAGACGCCAAGCTTTTCCAACTGCCGCAGCGTGATCGGGATCGACTTGCCGTCCTTCTGAACGTTGAAAGCCACAGTCTCCGGTGGCTCGGGAAAACTGGCCGGTTCTAGCGCCCAAACGGGCAACGCACCGATCGCCAGAACAGCCAGCATCAGCAGGCTGCGCATAAGCATGAACCGGCCCTTCTTCAGCAAGGACAACATATCACTATCCTTCCCACCTGGCGGAGCCGCTACGGATCTTGGCCGCAGGATCTCGCTGGCTAACAGTCGATACTGCCGTTGAAAGCTTAATTTTTTGGTCGGTTTCGTTTCGAAACTGGCGGCGATCGCCGACACAGGCCACTAGGCCGTGAACCCATAAACGGCCAGAAATGACCGGCGCACGGATAGCTTAGGTGGGCAAAGAGGTGCCAATCGCGGTAACGCAGTGATCGCTATTTCGGCGGCTCTATTTCGTGGATCGCCGACCCCGAACCTGATCGTCAGAGGCCGGCAAGATAGTGAGCCATGGCAGCGATGTCGTCGGCCGACAAATTGCGCACCAAGGTCGTCATGCTGGCCTTGTCGGGGCGCTTGTTATCGTGAAAGTCGGAGAGGGTTTTGATCAGGTAGTCCAGCTTCTGATTTGCGACGCGCGGAGTGTTGGCGCGTCCGACGAAACCCTCCTGGTGGCACGAGGTGCACGTCTTCAGGACGTCGAGCGCTTGGACGCGGGTAATGCTCGCTGCGTCGGCCGGCTCGCGGTAGGCGGGCCAGGGCAGTGCAGAGAAGTAGACCGCAAGCGCAACCATGTCGTGGTTAGAAAGATTCTTAGCGATCGGGCCCATGACGTTGCTGGTGCGCTTTCCCTTGCTAAATTCCTGCAAAACTATCAGCAAATTGATCTTGTGCTGGCCGGCGATGATCGGCACGTTCTGAACAACCGGGAGACCATCCGCACCGTGACAGGTCGCGCAATGCTGGACCTTGTCGGCGATCTCCGGCGGGGGTGGCGCAGCATTGTTCTGTGCTCCAGCCGGCAGCGGACCGAGGGCCACGAGAGCGGCGATGACGAACGGAGCGAGCGCGTTGCTGCAGGGCATGCGAGGCCCCCAGATCGGGACTTAAGCTAAAGTGTGATGCTGATTTTATCACGAGATGCAACCGTAGGCGAGCGGACTCCCTCGCCTCCATCCGACTTGGCTGCGTTTTTATGAGTTCACGCCCTAGAGCCATGTGTGGCCCGGCTCAGACGAAATCAGTGCTCGATCGGGCCTTTCGCCATCACCAGCGCGGTGCCGGCGGTCGTCGGGCGCTCGATCAGGCGGCGCACGCGCGGCGGTTCGTCGCCGCTGTGCAGCGCCCGCAAGCGCTCGCCGACGACGGCGTCGGCATAGGTGGCGCGCCGGTTGTGGCGGATGTATTCCAGCCAGGTCGGCGTGTGGTAGTGCTCGATCCAGATCGCCGGATTTTCGAGGTCGCGCGCCAGCGTCCAGTTGCGGGCGCCGTCGCGGCGGCGGATGCGTCCGCGCTCGGCCATGGTGGCGAGGAATTCGGGCACATCCTCGTCGCGAATGACATACTCGATCATGATGGCGATCGGGCCGCTGCGCGGCTTGAGGTCGAGGCCGAGATGCGGCTCCTTGAAGCGGTTGAGCGGATCGAGGTTGAGCGCGGCCTGTTGCGGCAAGGGCAGGAGCAGGCCAATGGAGCCGCCGACAAGCATGGCGATGGCCGCGGCGATCAACGCGGTTTCAGCGCCATGCGCGTCGGCAACCACGCCCCACACCCAGCTGCCCAGCGCAATGCCGCCGAAAGTCGCCGTCTGGTAGACCGAAAGCACCCGGCCGACGACCCAGCGCGGCGTCGACATCTGCACGGTGACGTTGAAGTGCGACAGCGCAATTACCCAGCAGGCGCCGCCGATGAGCAGACCCGCCGCGGTCTGCCAGGCATTGTGGCTGATTGCGGCGTTGAAGGCGCAGACGGCGAAGCCGGCGAAGGCCATGCGCACCATCGTCTCGCTGGACAGCAATTGCCGCAGACGCACGCTGATCAGCGCGCCGCCGACGGCGCCGATGCCGAAGGCGCCGAGCATGATCCCGTAGGTCAAGGCATCGCCCTTGACGATGTCGCGCGCCACCAGCGGCAGCAGCGCCAGCACCGCGCCGGCGCTGAAGCCGAAGGCCGAGCCCCTGACCAGCACCTTGCCGATGTTGGGCGACATGGCGACATAGCGCAGGCCGGCGCCCATGGCGGCACCCAGCGTCTCGCGCGGCAGCGTCGAGACCGGCAGCTCCGGCTTCCAGCGGAAGAGCACGATGATGAGGCCGATATAGCTCAGCGCATTGGCGGCAAAGGCAGCGGCCGCACCGGCGGCGGCAACGATGATGCCGCCGATCGCCGGACCGACGCTGCGCGTCAGGTTGAAGCCGAGGGAATTCAGCGCAACGGCCGCCGGCAGCTTGTTGCGGGGCACCATGTCGCCGACCGACGCCTGCCAGGACGGGTTGTTGAGCGCCGTGCCGCTGTCGATCAGGAAGGTGAAGGCAAGCAGCGTCCACGGCGTCATCCAGCCGTTCCAGGTGAACAGCGTCAGAAGTGCGGAGATGACCAGCATGAAGACCTGGGCGATCAGCATCACCTTGCGCCGGTTAAAGCTGTCGGCGATGGCGCCGGCGACGAGTGCAAACAGCATGATCGGCAGAGTGGTCGAGGCCTGGACCAGCGCCACCTGATAGGGCGAGGTGGCGATGGTGGTCATCATCCAGGCGGCGCCGACGCCCTGGATCAGGCCACCGAAATTCGACACCAGGCTGGCCGACCAGACGGCGCGAAAAATACCATGCCGGAACGGCGCCAGCGCCGAGACGCGTTCGCTGTCCGGCTCGTCATCGATCATCAGACCTGTCCCACCTTCATGCGCTGGTTTCGTCCGCCGGGACGGCAATCATGGCATCCGTTTGAAATAGAGCACGACATCCAAAAGGGCGAACGCCTCTTTGAAAAAGATCATGGTCCAACAACAGGGTAGCAAGGCAAAAATACGTCAGCCGGCAAGGGTTCGCTCCCCAGGGCGATGTTCTCGTTGGTCCACCGCTCGGGGGTATCGGACGGGGGCAAAGTCAGCTTCTGTCGCGGGCGGCGGCATGCAAAGCTTCGGTCAGCGTGCCGGTCGTCTCGCCGCCGGCGTGAAGGCGCAGGAAAAGCTCCATGCCGACAAGCCGCAGTCTGGACGGTTCCTCGTGCCGCGCGAGCTGGATCATGTCCTCCACGCTGGCGGCGGGCCACTTCATGGCGTCGCGCAGGAAGCCGCCGCGCAGCAAAGTCTCCGTGCCGGCAGAAAATTCGGACGACATCCCGAAGCCGATCTTGCGCGCCTGGACGTTCTGGCGCGGAATATGTTTTTGCGCGACCTTTCGCAAAAGCCATTTTCCTGTTTTGTCGCGGTATTTATGCCGCCGCGGCAAATGGATCGCAAAATCGATCAGCCGGTTTTCCAGGAACGGGACCCGTAGCTCCACGGACGCCGCCATGCTCAGGCGGTCGTGCCGATGCAGGATGTCCTGCAGATGCGAATAGAGGTCATAGAGGCAGCTTCCGAGAAAGGCGCGATCGGCGGGCGGCGTCACCGGTTCCAGGCGGTCGAAGATCTCGGTCTGCAGGAAATTCAGCTCCGGCGACAAAGCACGCAGGATCATGCTGCGCTCCATCTGTGAGTGGCCGCCAACCGAGAGCTTGTAAGGGGCGCGGCGCTGCTGTTCGAATTTCCGGTCGAGCGAGCGCTTCGAATGCAACAGACGCCGGGGCCACGACCAGGAACGCCATTTCCTCATGCTCAAGGCCTGCAGGGGGTAACCGCCAAACAATTCGTCGGCGCCTTCCCCGGTGAGCAGCACCTTGATGCCATCGGCCCGGCATTGTTCGGCAAGCGCCAGCAGCCCGACATGGCTGGCGTGCCAGCCATCGCTTTCAATATGCCAGATTACCCTTGGCCAAAGTTCGAAAAACCGGTTCCTGTCGACCGGCACCCGGCGCAAGGGCACGCCGACATGGCGGCCGGTGCGCTCGGCGTCTTCGGCCTCGCTGCGGCCGAGCTGCGGGTCGACGACATAACCATGGACCTCCGGCCTGAACTGCTTTGCCAGCGCCGTTATCAGACCGGAATCGATGCCGCTGCTGCAGGCCGTGGCGAGAGCGGTGTCGGCGACGCAATGGAGCCCGACGCTGTCCTTCAGCAATGCCTCCAGCGTCGTCATGTGCTCTGCATCGGAGGCCACGGTGCCGGTGATACGCGCGGTCTCCAGCACGTCCAGCACATGCCAGAAGCGGCGCTTTTCTATACCGCCATCGGTGATCTTCCACAGGCCGGCGGGCGGCAGCCGCTCGATGCGGTCGAACAGGCTGTAGCTGGAATCACGGCTCTGCCAGGCCAGTCGCAAGGTCATCTCGCGTCTGTCGATATCGCGCGGGAAACCGGCGCAGGCGAGGAGTGCCTTGTCCTCCGAGGCAAACACGATCCGCTCCGGCATCTCCGCCACCGACATCGGCTTGATGCCGAGACGATCGCGGGCAAGCCACAGCGCACCGTTGCGGGCGTCGAAATAGGCGAAGGAAAACATGCCGTCGAACAGCGGCACGGCCTTTTCGGGACCCCAGTGATGCAAGGCTTCGAGAACCACTTCGGCATCGCAGATGGTTCGAAAGACGACGCCTTGCGCCTGCAGCGTCTCGCGCAGCGAGCGGTAATTGTAGACCTCGCCATTGTAGACGAGGACGCCCTGGCCGGATGCGGTCAGCATCGGTTCGCGGGCGGCGTGCGAGGGGTCGATGATGGTCAGCCGGCGGTGCCCGAGTGCCAGCCGGTTGTTGCTCCAGCTGTCATGATCATCGGGGCCGCGATGCACCAGCGCCTGCATCATGTTGGCGACATCCGATAGGTCGTTGGCGTCGATCGGGTTTCGTTTGCGCCAGACGCCGGCTATTCCGCACATGGCCTGCCGGTGAGTTCTGTCTGAGTCATGGCCTGCAATCTAGCCGGAACACGGCTGCCTGCAAGCGGCGCCTAGAACCCGTTTTCGATGCGCTCGAAGATGACGTTGGTGAAGGCCGAGATCTGGCTGCCGATGAACGGACCGGTCAGCGCCACGACCAGCATGATGGCGACGATCTTGGGCACGAAGGTCAGGGTGATTTCCTGGATCTGGGTCAGGGCCTGGATCAGCGCGATGCCGATGCCGACCGCCATGGCGACCAGCACCACCGGCGCGGAAGCGGTGAGCACCGTCCACACCGCGTACTGGACGATGTCGAGTGCGTCGGCCTCGTTCATGTGAGTGCGCCTCTGCGGAACCGGCCTAGCTGGCCGGCTTGATCGAAACGCCCGCGCCAACCGGCACTTCGGTGCCGTTCTGCAGTACCGCGATCAGGCCGTTGCTGGCAAGCTTGACGGAGGCCACGACGCCCGTCGTCTTGCCGTCGGCGGAAGTGATTGAGCGGCCGATCAGGGCGTCCGCCTGCGACAGCGCCGAGGACTGCATGATCTGCTCGAGCTTGGTGTTGGTCTGCACCGATTGCTCGACCTGCGAGAAGGTGGCGAGCTGGGCGACATACTGCGTCGAATCCATCGGTTTCGTCGGATCCTGGTTCTTCATCTCGGCGATCAGCAGCTTCAGGAACGATTGGTAGTCGACCGCTGTCTTCGAAGTTTGCTGGGTGCCCTGGTTGGCGCCCGTCGGGATCGTCGTCGTCATGTCTACATTCATCAGTATCGTGCTCCCACGGCCTGCGGGCGCTGCGCACCCTGAACATCGTCATTGCCGCCAAGCGCGCGGCGTTCGAGCGGATAAAGCGCGCGGATCGCCTTAAGCGCTTCATAGATGTGGTCTTCACCGACCATGCGGTCGATCTGCTTCAGCGCGCTGTTAATCTGCTCGTCCTCGAAGCTTGCCAGCAGCAGGGGGAGTGAGCGGCGAAACATGGCGCGCGCCTCGACCGCGCCGGCCGGGTTCATCAGCATGACCTGCAGGATGAAGTAGAGCTGCTTCAGCGGTGTCGAGGCCTCGTCGGCCTGGATGACATGGTTCTCGAGCAAAAACTGCACATCGTTCATCAGCTCGACGGTGACCTTGCGGTCGACGCGGATGACGGCGCCGTTGATGTAGATCTTCTCGTTCGGCTTCAGCGATATCTTCAACGTGTTGGTCATTGAATGCCGTCCCGGATGATCTGGGACACTTCGATCAGGCCTTCGAAATTGTCGGTGCGGCCCTGGCGGATGTCCTCGGCCTCGCGCAGCAGCCACAGGCCGATGGAGATGAGGTTGGCGCGCAGTTCCTTGGGCAGGACATTGTCGCTGGAGCCGAGATCCTCGACGAATGTGGTCCAGACCCGGTTGGTGAAGTGCAGCGCCTCGACCGCCTCCATCGAAGTGTGACCGACGGCCGCCGCTGCTGCCAGCATCTCGATCGAGCGGGTCAAAAGCTGCCGCTCGCGATCCTTCGCATCGGCAACGGAGTCGGTCTGAACGTCGGCGTAGGAGAATTGGTACATCGTTTGGCTCTACCGTTGCGGTTGAGATTGTCAGGTCAGGTAGTTCAGCAGACTCATCTGCTGCAGGCGCGCGGTCAGCGCGAAGGACGTCTCGATATGCTGTGTCAGATCCGCGACGCGGGTGGCTGCCTCGGCCGGATCGACGTGTTCCAGATCGAGGATATGACGTTCGAACAGGTCGACCTGCGTCTTCATCCGGTCGCTGGCGTCGGACACACGCTTCTCGGCAAGGCCGGTCTCGGCCTGCAGCTGGCCGAGCCCGCCCAGCGCCTCGCCGACCATCGCCTGGGCGCGGCCGACAACGGTGGTCTTCGCCGCCTGGCTGATGTTGCCGGAGAGCAGGTCGGTGACCATGGCGGAAGCCATCGCAAGTTTTCGGATGCTGTCGTTATTGGCGCTGGCCGATGTCTGGGTGGTTTCGCCGAGCGAAATGCGGCTGACAATCTGCTGGTCGGTGGCGTTGGACCAATTGGCCTGCCAGCCCGCGCCCATGAACTGCGGCACGACATTGCTGGTGATGAAGGCGTCCATCTGGGCGGCGGTGATGTTGGCGGCGAGCGGGTCGTTCTGCGTGAAGCCGAAATAGGACGAGAAGGAAGCGTCGAATGCCGCCTTGGCGGGCGAGCCGGTGGCGGTGAAATCGTCGATCGGCTTGACGTCGGTATTGGTGCCGGCAAACAGATATTCGCCGTTGACGCTGGCGTTGAGGATCGAGGTCATCTGCTGCACGGCGGCCTTGCCGGCTTGCTGTGTGATGGTGCTCGAGGAATTGCCGGCGGCGGTCAGCGCGGTCAGCAAATTCTGCGCCGTGTCGGAAAGCTGCCCAAGCGCATCCTGGGTCGAAGACAGCCGGGCGGTGACCAGCGAATTGGAATCGATGATGACGTTCAACCGGTCGAGATCGCGCGAGAATGTCACCGCCTGCGAGGTGCGCGCGCCGAGCGCCAGGCCGACATCGGCGACGATGCCGGTCGTCGATTCCTTGGTGGCTTTGACCAGCTCGGCCTGCATGCGCATCTGCTGGTAGCGCGCGGCGTTGGAAAGGGCGGCTGAGGAGACGGATGTGGCTTTCATGGCTTATCCCACGGCATCGAGCAGGGACGACAGCATGTCGTCGACGGTTTTCATCATGCGCGCCGAGGCCTGATAGGTGTGTTCGAGGTCGAGCAGCAGCGACATCTCCTGATCGACATTGACGCCGGTGTCGTTGGACAGCGCCTCGGCGGTGCGCGAGGCCAGCGCTTCCTTGGCGTCGGCATTGGTCGAGGCCTGCTGGCGCTGGCCTTCGAACCAGCCAATGGCGTTGGCGGCGTAGTCGGAGACGCTGGAGGTGACGGTGATGCCGGCCGAAGCGTCGAAAGGCATCGGCTTGTCGAGCTTGTCGCCATAGCCGATCAGCAGCTGCGAATAGGATGCGTTGGCGGCGGTGTTGGCGATATAGGCGACGCCATTGGAGCCGCCGTCGCGCAGCAGAACCGGATTGCCGCCGACGCTCGGATCCATTGCGGCGTTGACCTTGATCGAGCCGGCAAGGCCGTCGATCAGTGTACCGGCGGCCGGAATGGCGGGTGCGCCCGACCAGGTGAACAGGCCTGTCCGATCGGGCTGCGCAGGTGCGGTTTCGGCAAAGGCAGTGATCAGGCCACGCGCGACTTCGTCGAGCTGGCTCTGCATGGTCGCAGCGACGCCGTCGCGCAAGGTGATCAGTCCGGCCAGTTTGCCGTCGGCGCTGGTGTTGCCGCCGGTGCCGGCGCGGACCGGCACATTGTCGATATAGATGGTGTTGCCCGGCGTGCCGGCGGTGTAACCCGCCGACGGCGTGAAACTGACCGAGCGCGGAATGGTCTCGAACAGCGTCGTGCCGTCCTTGGTGGTGATGACCATGTCGTTGTCGCCGCGCGTGAAGGTCGATACCGGAACATAGTCCGCGATCTTCTTCAGCAGGGAGTCGCGCTGGTCGAGCGCGTCGGATGCGTCGGTGCCCGAGCGGGTTGCGGAGATGACCGCCTTGTTGGCGTCCTGGAACTGGCTGAGCAGCGAGTTGAGATCGTCGACGGCCGTTGATATCTCGCCATCAGCCTGGGTGCGGAAATCCTGGATCGCGTTGGTGCCGTCGTTCAGCGCGCGCACCACCTGCTGTGCCGCGTCGATGACGCTGGAGCCGAGGTTCTGGTTGGATGGCGTGGCGGCGTAAAGCTGCAGCGCGTTCTGCAGATTGCCGATCGCGGTGGAAGCAGAGGAGGCATTGTCGACGCCGTTGACGGCTACGGCGAGGCGGTCAATGCCGCTGTAGAGCGTGCTCTGGCCGCTCCAGGCCGATTGCGCGCTGAGGTTCTGGCGAAACAGCAGGGCATTGGCCGCGCGCTGGATCTCCACCGAGCGGGCGCCCGGCGCGCTGCTGACGACGACCGCCGTGCGGCGGGCGTAGTCGGGATTGCTAGCGTCGGCAATGTTGCGGGAAAGGACGCTGGTCTGCTTCGACGTGGTCTGAAGCGACTGTTGGGCTATGGTCAATGCGGAAGTCAGCGACATGCGGGTCTTTCACGAGGCCAGTGGGAGGAGGATGACGTTTCTGCCCTGTCGGCGATGTCAGCGTTCGGAAACCTCCAATCCCAGACCACACCAGCCGGTTTGCCGGTGTAGCCTTGAATTCGAACTCCGCGCACCGCGCCGCTCTGGTTTGGGTTCATCCCACTAGCGCCCGTCGTTTATCTCTTCAGGTTGACAAGGACATCCATGAGGTCGGAACCGGTTTGGAATACTTTCGAGTTTGCGGTGTAGCTGCGCTGCGCCGCAATCATGTTGGTCAATTCCTCGGCGATATCGACGTTGGAATTTTCCAACGCGCCGGAGATGATGCTGCCGAGCTTGCCTTCATTGGCAAAGCCGATGCGCACGGTGCCGGAGTCGGTGCTCTGTGCATAGACGTTGCCGGGCAGCGCGGTGAGGTTGTCGGCGCTCTGCACGTCGGCCAGCGGAATCTTGAACAGCGGCTTGGTCGAGCCGTCCTGATACTGGGCGTAGATGACGCCGTCCTCGCCGATCTGAATCTTTTCGATCGTGCTGGGCGCGTTGCCGTTGACCTTTGCCTCGGAGACGGTGAAGCCGGTGCCGAGCTGGGTCAGCTTGGACAGATCGAGATCGAGCGACGCACCGCCCGGTACGGGGATCGTAATTGAGTCGACAGCGCCGGTGAGTTTACCGGTGGTGGTGTCGAATGTCAGGTTGGCCGAGGCCAGCGCACCGCCGGTATAGGGGAAGGACGTGCCGGGCGTCGCCTTGGACTGGTCGAACACCGAAACCGACCAAGTGCCAGTGCCGGTGTTGGTAAAGTAGACGTCGAGCAGCTTCTTGTTGCCGAGATTGTCGTAGGTAACCATCGAGGATTTCGACGTGTACTCTGCCGTCGCGCTGTTGGTGGACGGCAGCGGACCGGCGGGCGGGGTGGCGCCCGCGGGCAGATTGGCGTTGAAGTTTCCCGAGGTGCTGGGTGTCGCCGTCATTTCCTGGTCGGAGATCTCGACGGGCACCAGGCCTTCGAAGCCGTTGGCGGTGGCAGCAGGCGTGCCGTTGGCGTAGCTGTAGGCCATCAGCTGGTAGCCGGCTGCGTTGACCAGCCTGCCCTGGGCGTCGGGAACGAAAGCGCCGGCGCGGGTGAGGAAAGGCGTTCCGCTGGGGTCCTGGACGACGAAGAAACCGTTGCCGTTGACCGCCAGGTCGGAGACCGAGGTTGTGTACTGAAGCACGCCCTGGGCGCTGATCGCCGAGCGGATGGTGGTGTTGACGCCGCCGGAATTGTAGGCGCCGCCGACCTGCGGCATGATCAGCGTCGAAAACTCGGCGGAGGATCGCTTGTAGCCGGTGGTGTCGGAATTGGCGATGTTGTCGGCTGTCGCCGACAGGCGATTAGCCTGTGCATTCATGCCGGAAACGCCGGTCCGCATCATTCCGTAAAGGCTCATCGAAACGTCTCCTCAATGCCCATGTCCGTGGTCGCGAGGGTATGATTTCTGTCTTGCGCGAGGCTGGCGCAGACCGCCATCAGAACACCAGCCGGTAGCCGAGGAAGCGCTTGGAATCGATCGGGTCCTTGCCAAGCTTTTCGCGCAGCTTCTTGCGCAATTTGGAGATGTGGCTCTCGACCACGTTCTCCTCGACCTCTTCGTCGAAAATGCCGTAGATTGCGTTGAAGACCTGGGTCTTGGTGACGCGGCGTCCGCGGTTGCTCGCCAGATATTCGAGGATCCGACGCTCGCGGCGCGGCAGAGGCAGCGGCTGGCCATCGATCTCGGGATCGCGACCGTCCATGAAGATGCGCATGGCGCCGATCTCGGTGTAGCTGACGTCCTCATGGGCGCGGCGGCGGATGGCGGTGATGCGGGCCAGGATCTCTCTGATGTGGACCGGTTTGCGGATGACATCGTCGACGCCGCTCTCGAACAGTCGCAGCGTATTTTCAAGCGAGTGCTGTTCGCTGAGCGCGATGACCGGAGCGCCGGTACGGTCGCGGATCTGGCGTGGCGAGATGGCGCCTTCGCGGCAATCGCCGATGAGGAAGGCGCGGACCGACTTCAAATCGGTGTCGGCAGCCGATGTCACCCACTCGCCGAATTCGCCAGGTGCGAAGCCCGCACAGGCGACCCCCTCGCGATCGAAAAGTGAGTTATACCCCTCAGTTACGAGCTCACGCTCGTCAACGATTACAATCATCGGCCCGCCCTTCCGAATCAGATCATCTGCCCCGTGGCAAAAGGCGTATCCGGTGCCGTGAATCCTGAAAAACCATCATTTCTTGTAACTATTTTCTTGGGAGTTATTTCGTGATCCGCAATAAAGCCGGCCGGTTGGTTGTGTCGATGGCTGCGGATGCGGGGTGACGTGTACGTCACTTTCCGCAGAAGGGCTCGTGGCCCCCGCGAATGACGAATGCATCTACGGGTTGCAGAAGGCGCGGGCGTTCGGCGTCCATTTGCCGAAGCCGGTGGCCACCATGTTGGAGATGACGCGGCAGACATAAAACTTCTGCGCGGGATCGTTGTCTGGGCCGGCGTGGTAGCGGGCGACGGCCATCGACCAACTGACATGACGGGCATGCAGGCTGGCCAGGAAGCGCGCCGCATAGTCGACATTCTGGCGCGGATCGAGCATATCGTCGACGCTGCGGAAATGCGCGGCGTGATAGTGATGGTTGATCTGCATGCAGCCGAGGTCGATGAGCGTCTTGCCCTCGCGCCGGGCTGCTTCGAAGGTAGCCAGGGCCTCGCTTCGGCTTCTCGGAAACACCGCCTTTCCTTCTATATTCAATGCATTAGGCTGTAGGCTACCCCTCTTGCCGGTTTCGGCAAGGCCGACTGCATAGAGGATGCCGGCCGGCACGCCATAGCGATCGGCGGCGCGCAGGATCTCGGGCTCGCAAGGGTTGGTGGCGGCGTTGGCGGGGCTGGCCGCGGGGCTAGATAAACATATCGTCGCCAGCGCGCTCGCGAGCAGGCGCACCGGGGCGGCCGAATTCCTGGGCATCTTCATTACGGTTTCTTCCCGACTGCTGGCCGCCCGAACCCGCATTGTTGCCGCTCGAGTTTCCGGGTTGAAAAGCGGACTGGTCGCGGCCTTGCGGCATCGGCTGAGGGTTGCCTGCATCGCTGCGCGCCGGGGCGTGGGCTGCTATCGAGGGTTGCAGGATGGTGACCTTGTCGACATCGAAGCCGAGCCCGCGCAACGACTTCACGATGGCGTCGCTGTCGGTGGCGAGACGGCGATAGGCCTCATGGGTTTCGGGCTTCAATTCTATCGAAAGTTGTTCTCCGGCGAGCCTGAGACTGGCAGTGACCATGCCCAGTTCGGCGGGGTGAAGCTCGATCTTCAATGTATGTGTCGGAACGGCAACAGAACCGGCCGTCTGGGCGGTCGTCGACGGCGTCGAAACCGCTTGCCGCAGGCCGTTGTCCGAGGCGAGTGCGTCGATCAAAGCTGAGGTCGTCTGGTTTATCGGGCTTTGCGCCGGTGCCGGGAAACTTTGCTCGGCGACAATGTCGACGCGCCCGGCGGACGGTGCCTGTTTTCCGGATGCGGAGGATGCAGTGGACTGCGCGGCTTCGACGCCCTTTGTCGACAAAGCTGACCGCTTTGCGGCGGGCGCGGACCTCTCGCTTGCCGGCTCGCCCGCCTGCAGAGCTGGGGTCGCGCCATCCGGGCTAGGCAGTTTGCTGGCCTCGGGCCCTATTGCGGCCAGCTTTTGCCCCTGATGCTGCGCGGAAACGTCAGCGCCGGCCCTGGCCCGTTCGGGCCGCGGCTCCGTGTCCAGGCTGTTGTCGGGGCCGGATGTCGCGCGGAATTTCTTCAACGTCAGAGGCGGCGCAGAAGCGGTTTCGCCGTCGAGCGCCGGTTGCTCAGTCTGTTCATTCGTAGCGACGCCGTTCCCGCTCGCCCTGGCCGCCGAGAAACGGCTGATGTCATGCAGCGCTATCAGTAAAGGCAACTGGTCCTGAAGTGGCGATGTGCCTGTGCCTTGTCCGACCGCCTCGGCGTCGGCGGACCCTTTGTCCTGATCGCCGTCGACAGGGTCTTTTTCGGCTTTCCCGACAACCGGTTTGGAGGCCGTCTTGCCCGTCTCTGCGTGTACAGTCTCACCCCTGGCGGGACCGGCTGTGCCGCGTCGGGTCCAGCGTGGCTCGTGCGGCGCGGCCTCGATTGCTCCCTGGCCTTTTTGCGTCGGCGGATTGTCCTCGCCGCGCACCAGTTCGCCGAAGCTTTTGTCGTCGCCTTTGGCGTTCGGCGCCGGCTGCTTCGATCCAGCGTGCATGGGCGCAAATCCCGGCAGGGGCTGGCCAACATTGGTGGTCATTTCGGGGCTGCTCCAAGCATCTGGTCGATCAAATCGAGCTGGCGGCGCGTCTTGGCCATGGTGGCGTCGGTGGGATCGGCGGGTTCGGCGCCGGCTGCAGGTGCCGATGCCGGCACGACAGCGGCCGCATCACCCGGGGTGGCGACTGCAGTCGCTTCCGGCGCCTTTGTCCGAGGCGTGCTCTGTGCCTGCGCGGCTGGTTCGCCTGGCGCTTTCGGCTCGTCGGTTGCGGCCGGTCCGCCCGATGCCGCAGCAGCTGGCTGTTCTGGCATTGCGCCTTCGACCGGCGGCAATTCGGGCTCGTCGGGGTTTGCCGCTGCCGCGCTCTTGACCGGCTCGTGTTCGGCCGCGGCAGGCGCGGGCTTGCCGGCAGGCAGCGGCGCCGGCGGCGCGATCACTTCGCCGGCCACGGCCTGCGCGGCATCGAGCAAGTCGCGGTCGCTTTGCGAAAGCTGGCTGCGATCGATCTTGTCCAGCTTGGCGCGGACCTCGTCGATAGTGCCAGACGTCACCGTGGACAGGCTGGAATAGAGTTGCGCACGCGGGTCGCCCTGATTGTGGATGCCGTCGCGGCCCTGTTCGGCCCTGGCCGACGCAAAAGCGGAGAGATCGGCCAGGCCATCGATCGCGGCACGGCGGGCAATGCGCAGGTAGATCACCTTCTCGCGCTCGGGATCCATCATTGTGGTGATGTCGGCGAGCTTGTCCTGGCTGATCGCCATATGCAGCGTGATGACGCCTGAGACGAAGGCGTCGGCAAACTGGCTGGCATAGGGCGAATAGAGATAATCCTGAACATATTGGGTCGAGGCGAGCGCGAAGCGCGCGCCGTCGCCTTGCGCAGCGGCGATGCCGACCGAGCGGCGCAGCGCTGCTTCCTCGACCAGTGTGCCGGGGCTGAGCAGGCGCGCATCGTCGAGCAACGCCAGCGCCGTGCGCGGTTCCTCGGTAGCCAGCAGCGAACCCTTGACCAACGCCAGGAAAGCACCGAGATCGGTGGGCAGCGCCATCGGATCGATCGGCTTCAGCGCCTCGATCGCGGCGGCGGGGCGGCCGTTCAGATAGTCGACAATACCTTTCGCAATGGCCAGGTTTTGCGGGTCGGTCTTGGCGCGCGATACCGCCGCCTCGACGGTGACGGGATTGCCGCCGCTCATGCCATAGACCAGCAAGGCGCGAAAATTTTTCGGGTCGCTAAAATCGTCCGCGTCCGCCGCGCGCAACCTTGTGTCGGCCATTTCGAGCAGCTTGGCCTGCATCGGCAGCGCGGCGTGGTCGCCGGCGGCGATGCGGTCCTGCACCAGCTGCAGCGAACGCACCAGCTGATAGGGCTGCAAGCCGTCCTCGGCAAAAGCTACCGGCGAGTGGACAGTGCTCAGCAGCAGCAGGCCGATGGCGCGGCCGATGATGGCGGAGCGCCTCATCCGTCGGTCGCCATCAGGATCTCGATGCGTCGGTTGGCGGCCGCCATCGGATCGGTTGCAACCTTCGGCTCGCGGTCGGCGAAGCCGGCGACTTCGGTGATGCGGCGCTCGTCGACGCCGCCGCGCACCAGCATGTAGTAGGCGGAATGGGCGCGCGCCGTGGACAGCCGCCAATTGTCGTAGGTATCGCTGCGGAATGGTCGCGCATCGGTGTGGCCGTTGATGCTGATCGTGCCTTTCTGCTCATTGACGATGCGGCCGATCTTCTCCATCGCCAGCACCAGTTCACGCCGCGGCACCGCGGATCCGATCTCGAACATGCCGAAATCGAACTGGTCGGTGATCGAGATGACGACGCCCTTGTCGGTGGCCTCGACGGAGACGCCGTCGTGCAGTTTGTCGCCAGGCTTGAAGGCCTCGGCCAGCTCCTGCTTGACCTGCGCCGCGGCCTTGACGGCGGCAGCACTCGGCGTCTTTTCCGCGGCTTCGGGCTTGGGTGCTGGTTGTGCTTCGGCGGCTTCGGCCTTTGCAATTTCTGCCTTTTTCGCTTCGGCCTTTGCCTCTTCGACCTTTGCGACTTCAGCCTTGGCCGCTGCCTTTGCCTCAGCCTTGGTCAGCGGCTTGTCGGATGCGGATTTCGCCAGCGGCTCGAGTGGGGCCGAGGTCACGGGCGGAGCGGGCGGCACGGCCTTCACTTCCGCCACTTGCGTCTGTGCCGCCTTGTCGCCGGGCTTGAGCGGATCGCCTTCGATCTTGCTGCGTTCGGCGGTGGCTTCGGCGCCGGGTGCCGCCACCTGCTGCGACCAGAAATCCGGCGCGAACGGGTCGCGGTAGGATTGGCCGCCCGATGCGCCGGTGGCCGGGCCGGACGCCTGCGCGCCGCCATCGCCCTTTTCGCTGACATTCTGCATGACGCCGGTGTCGGTGGCGATTTCCGACAGCACCGCATAAGGATCGGCAAACAGATGCTCGTCGGAAAGATCGGTCTTCGGCGCCGATTCCTTCGGCTGCTTCTTGTCGGAAGTGCCGGCGCCGCCGATGCCGTCCTGTCCGGCCTTCCTGGTCTTGTCCTTCGGGTCGTCAGCCGTCAGCCCGACCTTGCTCGGGCCATCGCCGAGGTCTTCGAGGCCTTTGCGGCTGGCGTTGCGGTCGACCAGCTTGACCGGGTTGAAATAGCTGGCGACGGCGGCCTTGGTCTGCTCATTGGCGGCATTGATCAGCCACATGACGAGGAAGAAGCACATCATGGCGGTCATGAAATCGGCAAAGGCGATCTTCCAGACGCCGCCATGATGGGCGTCGTCGTGGTCGTCGTGGTTGCGCCGCACGATGATGATTTCGTGCCTGGGTTCTGCAGCGTCGGCAACGCTCATGACAAGTCCTCGCTCATGAGAGGGCCTCGGACAAGGCAGAGGACCATTCGGCAATGCGGGTTTCGAACACCGCCTCGTCAATGGCGACCGTAAGGTCGAAGCCGGGCGCCTCGACGAAATCGAGATTGGCCGCGCGTTGGCCAAGCGAAACCTTCAGCGTCTCGAATAGCGACAGCGGCCCGCGCACGGCGATGCGCACCGCCTCGCTGTCGCCGACGGCTTCGCGGATCGTGCCGGCAAGGGCTTCCAGCGAGCGCTTCTGCAGATCGTCACTGACGATGCCGCCAATGATGCGGGCAACGGTGGCGCTGACAAGCTCGCAGACCTTCGCCTCCATGGTGTCGATACGGGCAGTGACGGCGGCGCCAAGGTCACCGCCGAAGCCTTCCAGGAAAACCCTCGCTTCATCGGCGCTGGCCTGACGCTCTGCTTCGAGCGCTGCCTGGTGGGCGATGGCAAGGCGGGCTTCAAGGGCGGCTTCAGCATCGATGACCGCCTCGGCGATCAGCGCGCCGATGTCGGCCTGCGGCGCCGGCGTCTCCGGCCTTGGTTCGGCCTGGGTCGCGAGCGGTGGCTGGCCGGCGCGCTGGGTGCGTGCGCCGAAATCCGGCAAAAGGTCGAAAAGCGCTGCCGAGGCCATGGTCTACACCGTTGCTTCCTGGGCGGCCCATTTGCGCAGGATCTGCGCGGTGCGCTCCTCGTTGAGATCGACCATGCGGGCAAGCCGTTCTTGCGGCGCCGGCCTGATCTTCTGGCGAAGATCGTCGAGCGGGGTCGGGCCGGGGCGGCTGCCGGGCAAGGCAGCCGTCGCAGGTTCGGCACTGGCGGTTTCGGGTGTCGGCAGCGAACGCTGGACATCGTCGAAGCTCGGACCGGCAAGTGCGGGCGTCGGCCGCGCGGTCAGCGCGGCGGCCATCGGCCTCAGGCCGAAGAAGGCGACCAGGAACACCACGACGATGAAGGCGGCGGCATTGATCAGCGTGCCAGTATACGTGCCGATCGATGCCAGTATGCCCGGCTGTTCGATCGGCTCGCCGTCCAGCCCGTCGATGAACTCGACCGCCGAGACGTCGATGACGTCGCCCCGCTTGTCGTCGAAGCCGGTGGCGGAAGCCACCATCTTCTGGATGTCGGCGACGCGCTTGGCGATCCGCTCGGGGGTGGCGTCCTTGCCGAGGATGGTCATCAGCCGCTGCTGGTTGACGACGACGGCGACCGACATTTTGGTGACGGAGTAGCCGTTTGAGACGGTGGCGATCTTCTTGGAATTGATCTCGTAATTGGTGATCTCTTCCTTGCGGTCGTTCGCCGACGATGTCTGCGGGCCCTCGGTGCTGGTCGCCTGGGTCTCCGGCAGGTTCTGCTCGACGCTGGCCGGTGTCGAGGCCTGCTTCTGGTTGCTGTTTTCGTTGGCGCGCACCGACTGCACCGAACGTTCGACGCGCGACTCCGGATCGAAGATCGTCTCTTCGGTCTGGCGGGTGTCGGTGTTGACATCGGCCTTGACCGAGGCGCGGAAATTGTCGGGGCCGAGATAAGGGGTCAGCGCGCGGCGGATGTTGTCGCCGATCTGCGCCTCGACGGTCTGCTCGACGCCGAGCGTGCGGGCGGCACTTGTGTTGGAGGGGTCATCGCCGGCGGCGAGAAGGTTGCCGTTGGAATCGAGCACGGTGACCTTATCGGCCGACAGGCCGGGGACCGCGGCGGAAACGAGATGGCGGATCGACATGGCGCTCTTTTCGGCATCGATGCCGGAATAGCGGATGACCACCGATGCCGAGGGCTGCTGTTCGTCGCGGCGGAAATTTGCGCGCTCGGACATGACGATGTGGACGCGTGCCGCCTTGATGCCGGCGATGGACTGGATGGTGCGGGCGATCTCGCCTTCGAGCGCACGCACGCGGGTGATCTGCTGCATGAAGGAGGTGAGGCCCATCGCGCCGACATTGTCGAACAGCTCGTAGCCGGCATTGGCGCTGGTCGGCAGGCCCTTCTCGGCAAGCAGCATGCGGGCCTGCGCCGTGGTGCCGGCCGGCACCAGCACGGAAGTACCGTCGGAGCCGACGTCGAAGCCAATGCCGGCCTCGCCGAGCACCAGGCCGATCTGGTTCACGTCGGAACGATCGAGCCCGACATAGAGCGTCTCATAGGCGGGGCGGTTGAGATAGACCGAGCCGATGCCGATGACGGCCATGACCAGCGCGGCAATGCCGGCCAGCATGGCCAGGCGCCTGACGCCAAATGCCGTGAGATTCGAGATAATGCTCTGGATCTGTTGCGGCACGATTCAAGCGCTCCCAGCATGATATTCCGTGGGAACACTAGACCGCGAAGCTTGTGCGAAGATGATAATGCATGTCGCCCGGAAGTGTGCAGCGGTTCCGGGCCAACGACATGCATCAAAACACAGCCACAAAGCGAAAGGGCCGCGCTGTTGGCGCGGCCCTTCAATTCGAAGGAAGAGAAAGCCGGGGCCGGTCTATTGCTTGAACAGCGCCAGGATCGACTGCGAGTTGCCGTTGGCAATCGAGAGCGACTGGATGCCGAGCTGCTGCTGGACCTGGAGGGCCTGCAGACGGGTCGACTCCTTGTTCATGTCGGCGTCGACCAGGGCGCCGACGCCCTTGTCGATGGAGTCCGACAGGTTCGACAGAAAGCTCTTCTGGGTGTCGATGCGCGACTTGGCGGCGCCGAGATAGGCAGCGCCCGTGGACAGTTTGGCAAGCGCCGTTTCAACGGCGCCGAGTGCCGTGTCGATGGCGGCAGCGGTAACCGCCGTGGTGCTCGGATCGAAGAAGGTGGTAGCAAGCAAACCGCCGGCAATGCCGCCCGTGCCGGCAATGTCCAGCACTTGGGTATCAGCTGCCTTGACGTCGATGGTGTCGATGGCGACCGTCGTGCCGGTGCGGTTGTAGGAGGCAACGATCTTCAGGTCGGAGGTCGCGGCGGCGTCATTCTGCAGCAGGTTCGACCCGGCATAGGAGGCGTTGGTGACCGATGACTTGATCTGGTCCTGAATTGCCTTGATTTCGGTCGCGATCTTTTGCTGGTTGTCCTGGCTCGCACCGCGGGCGGTCACCAGCTTGGCCTTGATCTGGTCGACCTGGTCCTTGATATCGGTGATGGCGGTGTAGGCGGTGTCGACCTTGCCGGCGCCGAGGCCGAGCGCGTCCTGGACGGCCGAAAGCGCCTTGTTGTCCGATTTCATCGTGGTGGCGATCGACCAGTAGGCGGCGTTGTCGGAAGCGGTGGCGACGCGGTAGCCGGTCGAAATGCGCGACTGCGTGGTTTCGAGCTGCTTGTTGGTGTTGTTCAGGCTCTGCAGCGCGGTCAGCGCCGAGGCGTTCGTCATGATGCTTGCCAAGATATTTACCCCTTCTCAAAAACTGGCGCGTCCTGCACACGCCGGGTCAACTTCATCAGGGGGTAGGCATAAGCCCATCGACCGTCTGGTCTGCCCGCCATGGTATGGTTAATCATGACTAGCGGGATATGGTTAATGGCCTGTTAAAACAAGCCAATCCGGGCGCTGGCCAAAAGCAAAATCGGCCACTATTCAAGGAGAAAATCAACAGCCACAAAAGAAAATCGGGCCGCGCTGTTGGCGCGGCCCGATCGGATCGTGTCAGTCGTAAAAGTCGAGAGATCAGCCGCGGAAGAGCGACAGGATCGACTGCGAGTTGCCGTTGGCGATCGACAGCGCCTGGATGCCGAGCTGCTGCTGGACCTGGAGGGCCTGCAGACGGGTCGATTCCTTGTTCATGTCGGCGTCGACGAGGGCGCCGACGCCCTTGTCGATGGAGTCCGACAGGTTCGACAGGAAGCTCTTCTGGGTGTCGATGCGCGACTTGGCTGCGCCGAGCGAGGCAGCGCCCGTGGACAGTGAGCTAAGCGCCGTTTCAACGCTGCCGAGTGCCGTGTCGATGGCGGTGTCGGCAACCGCGGCTGCACTCGGGTCGAAGAAGGTCGTGGCCAGCAGGCCGCCGACGATGCCGCCGGTGCCAGCGACGTCGAGAACCTGCGTGTCGGCAGCCGTGACATCGATCGTGTCGATGGTGACGGTCGCGCCGGTGCGGTTGTAGGAAGCGACGATCTTCAGGTCCGATGCGGCGGCGCCGTCGTTCTGCAGCAGGTTCGAGCCGGCGAAGTTGGCGTTGGTGACCGACGACTTGATCTGCGCCTGGATGGCGTTGATTTCGGTCGCGATCTTCTGCTGGTCTTCCTGGCTGGCGCCACGGGCGGTGACCAGCTTGGACTTGATCAGGTCGACCTGGTCCTTGATGTCGTTGATGGCGGTGTAGGCGGTGTCGACCTTGCCGGCGCCGAGGCCGAGCGAGTCCTGGACGGCCGAAAGCGCCTTGTTGTCGGACTTCATCGAGGTCGCGATCGACCAGTAGGCGGCGTTGTCGCTGGCGGTGGCGACGCGGTAGCCCGTGGAAATGCGGGCCTGGGTCATTTCGAGCTGCTTGTTGGTGCTGTTGAGGCTCTGCAGCGCGGTCAGCGCCGAGGCGTTCGTCATGATACTGGACATGGCTACTCGTACCTTGATTTTTACAGGTGTTTTTTTGCATACCGGCTTTTCCGGTATGACGGAGCGGCATCATGCCAATGATCGTGAGACCCGATCACCCGCCATCTGCGAGCAATATGCGGGCAAGTCCCTACCAAAGGGCTAAACGGGACGGTTAACCGGAAATATATTGGATAAAGTCTTGGCCAGGCGCCACGCAGGGTCGCCGGCGGTCAGGTGAAGGATCGCACCAGGCTGCCGACCAGCAGGTTCCAGCCGTCGATGAGGACGAAGAACAGGATCTTGAAGGGCAGCGAAACGACGGTCGGCGGCAGCATCATCATGCCCATGGCCATGGTGATGGTGGCGACGATCAGATCGATAACGAGGAAGGGCAGCACGATCAAGAAACCGATCTCGAAGCCGCGGCGGATTTCGGAAATCATGAAGGCCGGCACCAGGATACGCAGGTCGACGGTTTCCTTGGCAACCACCTGGCCGCGCTCGCGGGCGAGGTCGGCGAACAGGTCGAAATCCTTGTCGCGGACGTTGTGCAGCATGAAGGTGCGGAACGGGTCCGAAATTTTCTCGAACGCCTCGGTCTGGCTGATCTGGTTGTCCATCAGCGGCTTGACGCCGGTGTTCCAGGCCTGGTCGAAGGTCGGCGCCATGACATAGAAGGTCATGAACAGCGACAATGAGATCAGGATCAGATTGGCCGGCGTCGACTGCAGGCCGATGCCGGCGCGCAGGATCGAGAAGGCGATGACGAAGCGGGTGAAGCTCGTCACCATGATCAACAGGCCCGGCGCCACCGACAGCACCGTGAGCAGGCCGAACATCTGGATGATATAGCCGACTGTGGCGCCGTCGGCCTTGCCGATGCCACCGAGGTCGAGCTGCTGGGCAGCGGCGACAGAAGTGGCGGCGACGACGATCGTGGCGGCGAGAAGCAGCTTTCTCATTCGAGCAGCAATGTCCTGATCAGAACCTGTTTGGCATGGCCACCGCTGCGGATCGCGGCGCGCTCCTCGAGGTCGGCTTTCAAATGCTGGTAGCCGCTGGCGCCTTCGATCTGATGCATCTTCAGGGTCCGGACCATGGCCAGCAGGTCCTGGTGGATGCTCTCGGTGAGCTCCGGCGGCTGCGGCGCATCGTAGACCACCGAGGCTTCCAGCCTTATCCAGACATCGGCCGGCGCGGCCAGATTGGTGGTGATCGGCGCCAGCTGCACGAGCGCCGGCCCGGTGCCCGGCGCATGTTCGGTGGCCGTGCTCTGCTGCTCGGCATTGGACTGGTTCTCGGGCGCCGCCGGCACCGGCACCGGTCCGCCGACACCCTTCAGATAACCGCCGGAGACCCAGCCCATGCCGATCGCAGCACCCGTCACCGCCAAAAGCATGGCGAGCTGGATGACAAGCGACGGGCCCTTCTTGGGCTGGACCTGGTCGACATTTGCCACGGCGCCGTTCTCCTGATCCTAGAAGGGGAGGACTTGGTCGAGGATCTGCTGGCCGTAAGCAGGTTGCTGGATCTCTGCAATCCGGCCGCGGCCGCCATAGGAGATGCGCGCCTCGGCGATGCGTTCGTAGGAAATGGTGTTTTCGGCGCCGATATCTGAGGGACGCACCATGCCGGCAATGGTCAGCACCCTGAGCTCGTAGTTGACGCGCACTTCCTGCGAGCCGCGGATCATCAGATTGCCGTTGGGCAGGACTTCGGTGACGACGGCGGCGACGTTGAGCTCGAGGTTTTCCGAGCGCTTGATTTCGCCGTCCGCATTGGTTTCGGTGCTGGAGCTCAAGCCGGCGTCGCCCTTGCCGGTGGTGCTGGCATCCTCCCATCCGAGCTTGACGTCATAGCCGAGCTTGCGCGCGGCGGTGCGGCTGCGGTCGTTCTGGTTCTTGAAGTTGGCCTTGTCGTTGAGCTTGATCCTGACAGTCAGGATATCGCCATCGCGCAGCGCACGCGGATCGGTGAACAATCGGCTCTGGCGATCGTCCCATAGCGAGAATTTCTTCACCGGCGTCCGCGGCTCGTCCGGGTATGAGTAGGGCGCGTCGACGCTGCCGGTGATGCCGGTGCCGACCGGCGACAGCGCCGGCTCCCTGCCGATCTCCTTCGGGTCGACTGCGCAGCCAGACAGTGCTGCGGCGGCGACCAGGGTGAGCAACTGCAACTTCATGACGGATCTACCCTTCGGGCCGCGCTGGCCATGATGCCGGTGAGCGTGGCCGCCGCCTTCTGGTCCATTTCATTGAGAATGACGCCGGCCTTGCGCGAATCGAGTTTCATCAGGATGGCGGCGGCGAGATCGGGGGTGACCATGGCCAGGCGCTCGGCCGCGGCATCCGGTTTCATGCCGGCATAAATCTTGACGACGCCGTCCTCGGCGCGGGCCAGAAAAACTTCGCGCCGCTTCAGCCATTGCTCGTATTCGGCGCGCTTCTCGTCCAGCGCCTTCATACGCTGGTCGATGCCGGCCTGCAGCTGCTTCAGTTCCTCGGCCTGCAGCGCGTAGCGGCGGTCGCGGGCGGCGTCAGCGATGTTGGAGCAGAAGCGCTGGATTTCGCTTTCGTCCGGCGCTTTCTCGCGAACCAGCTGCTGAGCTGCTGCCGGCTGCTGCCCGCCGGGCAGAACCTGCCGAACCGCTTCTTCCGCGCGAACCGGGGAGCCTGCGAAAAGCGTAGTGACGGCGCAGGCCGCCAGCGCTGCGTTGCGGCGGTTAATTCGGGAAAGGCGAGTGATCATCGGCATGGCCTATTGGAGAACCAGATCGGCCTGCAAAGCGCCGGCCGACTTGATGCCTTGCAGGATGGCAATGATGCCGTCCGGCTTGACGCCGAGACGGTTGAGGCCCGACACCAGCGTTTCGAGGTTGGGTCCGTCGAGCACGGCGACGCGCGCATCGGGCCGGGTTGCCTCGATGGTGGTGAAGGGTTCCTCAGCCGTTACGCCCTTGGAGAATGGTTCGGGCTGGACGACCTTCGGCTGTTCGGTGATGCGCACGGTGAGCGTCCCGTGGCTGATCGCCACCCGCGAGATCTTGACCTCGTTGCCGATGACGATAGTGCCGGTGCGCTCGTCGATGACGACGCGCGCCGGCGTGTCGGATTCGACGACAAGGTTTTCGATCTCGGCGTAGAAGCGCGCTGCCGAAACATTCTTCGGCCGTCTGATCTGCACGGTGCGCGCATCGCGCTCCGCCGCCACGCGCATGCCGAAGCGCTGCGAGGTGTAGCCGTTGATGGCGTCGGCGATGCGAACGGCGGTCGAGAAATCCGGATTGCGAAGCTGCAAGGTGAGCAGCGACTGGTCTTCGAACTCGGCGCGAACCGTACGCTCGACAATGGCGCCGTTGGGCACGCGGCCGGCCGTCGGCACGCCCTGCGTCAGCTTTTCCGCGTCGCCCTGGGCGGTGAAGCCGGACACGATCACCGAGCCTTGCCCGACAGCGTAGATTTCGCCGTCGGCCGCTTTCAGCGGCGTCATCACCAGCGTTCCGCCGGCGAGCGAGGTGGCGTCGCCCATGGAGGAGACGTCGATGTCGATGCGGGCGCCAGATTGTACGTAGGGCGGCATGTTGGCGGTGACGATGACGGCGGCGACGTTCTTGGCGCGCGCGCTGCCGCCTTCGGTGGCGATGCCGAGATTTTCGAGCATGGCGCGGATCGACTGTTCGGTGAAGGGCGAATTGCGCAGGCTGTCGCCCGATCCGGCGAGGCCGATGACGAGGCCATAGCCGACGAGCTGGTTGTCGCGCGAAGCCTGCAATTGCGCGATGTCCTTGATGCGCGATGCGACCTGGCCGGGCGGCAGCGAGCTTGGGCCGTTGGACACCCTGAACATGCGGCTGGTGGTGGCCGGGTCGTATTCGGGATCGACGAAGACGCCGCCATTCTGGCCGGCAAGATCGCGCTTTTGTTTCGGCGTAAGACCATCGGCCAGCGCCGGCTGCAGGCCGAGGATGGCCGCAAGCAGAAGGGCAGGTACGCGCCTCATGAAGCGCTTACCCGGATGGTGCCGTCGGCCATCACCGTGCCGGAAAAGATCTTACCGCTGTCGGCGTTGCGGACCTTGATCAGGTCACCCGCGGCGCCCGGCTGCAGCGACACGGCCGTGGCCGAAATGGTGAGGTCGCCGGCGATGAAATAGACCTGTACGGCGGCACCCTGTTCGACCAGCCAGGCATCGCGGATGGCGGCGACCGGAATGTAGCGGCCGGGCAGCAGCGTGCGCTTGGCGACCTTGCCCTGGAGTTCCTGAGCCTGCGTGGCGACCGCGTCCGGTTTGTGCTTGCCGGGAAGCAGCGTCACCGGTTTCAAGGCGCCGGTGTCGATCATCTCGCCGGGGTAAATAACCCGATTGGGGATCAAGACGACTTCGCCGGCCGCCTGGTTGCTGGCGACCTGCGTGGTGGTCTGCTCCTGCGCAAAAGCCGGCACGCCGCCGGCCACCAGCGCGAGAATCAGCGCGGTGCGGCAAAGCGCGGAGCGGGAGGCCGGAGAGACCATCAAACCTTACCTGATGTTCTTGGACACGACCGAGGCCATGTCGTCGGCGGCCTGGATGACCTTGGAGTTCATCTCATAGGCGCGCTGCGCCGAGATCAGCTCGGTGATTTCCTTGACCGGATCGACGTTGGACGCCTCAAGATAGCCCTGCTCGACCGTGGCAAAGCCGGGATCGCCGGGCACGCCGACATTGGCCGGTCCGGAGGCCGGCGTTTCCTGGAACAAATTGTCGCCCAGCGGCGCCAGGCCGGCTTCGTTGGCGAAGTTGGCGAGCTGCAGCTGGCCGAGCAGCTGGAGATCGGTCTGGCCGTCGATGCGGGCAAAGACCTGGCCGGTCTTGTTGACGACGACTTCGATGGCATCGACCGGCACGGTGATCGCCGGGATGACATTGGCGCCGTCGACGGTCACCAACTGGCCGGTGGCGTTGGTGTTGAAGGCGCCGGCGCGGCTGTAGAGCGTGCCGCCGTCGGCGCCCTCGATCTGGAACCAGCCGCGGCCGGTCAGCGCCATGTCGAAACTGTTGCCGGTTGAGGTCAGCTCGCCCTGCGTGTGGACATTGCGCACCGCGGTCGTCTTGACGCCGAGGCCGATCGAGACGCCTTCCGGCACCAGCGAGGAATTCGAGCGGTTGGGCACGCCTTGCGTGCGATCGACCTGGTAGAGAAGGTCGGAGAATTCGGCGCGCGCGCGCTTGTAGCCGGTGGTGTTGATGTTGGCGATGTTGTTGGCGATGACTTCCAGATTGGTCTGCTGGGCGTTCATGCCGGTCGCGGCAATGGCGAGTGCTTTCACGGCAAGTCTCCTCAGATGCCCATACGGCTGATTTCGAGATAGGCGGAGACGACCTTGTCGCGAATGGCGATCGTGGTCTGCAGGGCCTGTTGGGCGCTCATGACGGCGTCGACGACCTGACGGGTATCGGCGTCGCCCTTGAGCGCCTGGATCGAGACCTGCTCGGCATTCTGCAAGGTGTTGACGGTCTTTGAAGCAGCCTGGCTCAGCGCCTCGGCGAAGGTGCCGGCGATTTCGCTGCCGACCATCGGCGCCTTGGTGCCCTGAAACAGGTCGGTCGCCGCATCGGCGCCGCCGATCTCCGGCTTGAGTGGAAGCGATCCGATACCGCCAATGCCGCTGATCATTACTGGTTCCTCATCAGGTCGATGGTCATGGAGATCAGATCACGCGCCTGCTTGATGACCTGAAGGTTGGCTTCGTAGGAACGGTTGGCTTCGCTCATGTCGGCCATCTCGACCAGCACGTTGACGTTGGGCATCTTGACGTAGCCCTTGTCGTCGGCGGCCTCGCTGCCGGGCTGGAACTCGACGGGAAAGTCGCTGGGATCGCGGTCGATGGAGTTGACCTCCACCATCGTGCCCCCCGAGGCGCGGTCGAGCTCGGAGACGAAACTGATGGTCTTGCGGCGATAGGGGTCGGCGCCCGGCGTGTTGCCGGTCGACTGCGCGTTGGCGAGGTTTTCCGAGACGACGCGCAAGCGGTCCGACTGGGCGCCGAGGCCGGATGCGGCGATTTTGAGGGCTGCAGTGAGCGCGTCCATGGTCAGGTCTTGACCGCCATCATCATCATCGAATGGAAGGCCTTTACGATCGCCGTGTTGAGCTCGAAGGAGCGGCGGACCTCGCCGGCCTTCATCAGTTCGTTCTCGACCACCACGGTGTTCTTCGACGGCATGATGGCGCCGGTCGTTTCCTCGGGCTTGACCGTGAAGCCGGCATTGGTGGTGGCGGTGCCAAGATGCCCAGCCTGGGTCGCGGTCAACGACACTGCGGTGCGGTCGAGTACCTTCTCGAACGGCTCGACATCGCCGGCGGTGTAGCCCGGCGTGTTGACGTTGGCGATGTTGCCGGCAATGGCGGACTGACGCACGGACAGCCATTGCGACTGCTTGGCTGCAAGATCGAAAAGGTTGACGGGCTCCATGGGGATCTCCAGGCTGGTACGCACCAGAGTAGGCCGCCAGTCTTGCGCGGACCTTGCGCGGACCAGGGGTAAGCCCGCGTGTTCCGCTATTTGGAGAGTTCGATCACCTGGTCGGCGCTGGTGACCATTACCCATTTGCCGCCGCGCTGCTCGATCGACGAGACGGTGCTGGAGTCGGGCAGCTTCGAGCCGCGCTGGACGATCCACAGGCCGGCGTCGTCCTCGATCATGGCGCGGCCGTTGGCGACATGGACCATGCGGAATTTGGGATCGCCCGGAAAGGCCTGCTCGTCGGCGTCTGGAGGCTGGGCCTTGTCCTCCGGATCCTGCAGCGTGCCGGTGGCGAACAGGTCGACATCGGGTACATCGTTGGCCGTCAGCGGCTGGCCGGAATTCTCCATCTGCGAGCCGCCGCTGACACGTCCGGCATTGGTGCCGCTGCCGCCGAACTTGATCGCCTGGACGCCGAACTGGTCCTGGTTGAAGAAGATGTACCAGGGGAACAGCGCGCAGATCAGGCCGAGCGTGATGCCCAGCGCGGCAAAGACGACATCGCTGCGGCGGTCATCGTTCTTTTTCACCTTGGGAAACTGCGCCCTTGGCGGCTGCGGCCAGTCGACATCGGGGAAGAGCCCATCGAGAAGCGAGTCACGGCTGGCCGCGATCGCCTCGTTGAGTTCGGCATGCGGAGCCTTGGGCAGTGGGGGCTTGGCGAAAGTGGGGGGAGCAGGTCTGGCCACCTGGGGGAAGGCAGGCCTGCTGACATCGCGCAATGCAGTTTCGACTGTCCTGAGCGATGCGGGCCCGGTGTCGCTGGTTGGAGCAGGCTTGGCCATTTTGCGCGAGGCGGACTTGGCCGCTCTGCGCGCCGCCAGCCTGGCTGCTTTGCGCGACGCGGCCTTGGACGCGTTGCTCGATATGAGTTTCACGCTTCGCGATGCAAGCTTGGATACGCCGCGCAAGGCAGCCTTGGGCGCACCGACCAAGGCACGCCTGAACGGGCTGGGCGTGGATGGCTCACCCATGCCGGGCAAGGCCAGGTTGGTCACGCTCGGCAAGGCAGCCTCAGACGAGCCGAGCAAGGCTGGTTCGGGCACGCTGCGCAGCGCAGGCTGGACCAGTCTCGGCAAGGGTGGCTTGGCCGCCCTGGCCAATGCGGCCGCGGTTTTGGCTGCCTTGGCGCGATCAGCTTTCGCCTTGGCAGCCCTTGCTTCGTCAGCCCTGGCTTCCTCGGCGGCGCTAGCCTCGGCCAGCATCTCGCGCAGAAGCCGCTCGGTGTATTGGCGCTCAGTCTCCGGCATCGACACTTTGCTTGCCTTTCAGATGACGGGCGAGGTCGGAGAATGCGTCGCTCGAGGCGCGGTCCTTCGGCGACTGCGTCAGCGCTTCATAGATCAGCGGCACCTGGCGCACCGCAATGTCGAGCTCGGCATCGGCGCCGCCCTGGTAGGCGCCAAGCAGGCGGATATCGCGCGTGTCCTCGAAGCGCGAGATCATCGACTTCAGCCTGGTCACCAGCATGCGCTGCTCGGGGCTCCATGCCTTGTCGGCAAGGCGCGAGATCGACGACAGCGGATTGACGGGCGGATAACGGCCCTGTTCGGCTATGGCCCGGTCGAGCACGACGTGGCCGTCGAGGATGCCGCGCACCGAATCGGCGACCGGGTCGTTGTGGTCGTCGCCGTCGACCAGCACCGAGATGATGGCGGTGATCGACCCTTTTCCTTCAGCGCCTGGCCCCGCGCGCTCAAGCAATTTGGGCAGGTCGGTGAAAACCGAAGCGGGGTAGCCGCGGGCGACCGGTGGTTCGCCGGTGCCGGTCGCCACTTCGCGCAACGCGTGGGCAAAGCGGGTGATCGAATCCAGCACCAGAAGTACACGGTGGCCCTGGTCGCGAAAATGCTCGGCAACGCGCATGGCGGTGTCGGGCGCGCGCCGGCGCATCATGGCGCTCTCGTCGCTGGTAGCGACGACAGCGACGGTCTTGGCCATGCTTTGCGCGCCGATCGTGTCTTCGAGGAATTCGCGCACCTCGCGGCCGCGTTCGCCGATCAGCGCCACGACCACGGTGTCGAAGGCATCGGCGCCGGCCAGCATGGCGAGCAGCGTCGACTTGCCGACGCCGGATCCGGCAAAGACGCCGAGGCGCTGGCCCAAGCAGAGCGGCGTGAAGATGTCGATGACCTTGACGCCGGTCGTGAAGGCGGTGCCGACGCGCTGCCGCGACATGGCGCCGGGCGTATTGCCGTCGCCGCCTGCCGCTTCGCCGTTCCTGATCAGCGGCGGCCCGCCGTCGATGGCGCGAGTCAGCGCGTCGATGGCGCGTCCGCGCCACGAGGCGTGCGGCGTCACCACCAGCGGACCACGCCGAAACACGGCGTCGCCGATACCGCCATCGGCGCTGCGTTCGAAGGGCGCGATGACGACCTCGTCGCGGCCGATCCTGACGATCTCGCCCCGGCGCGTGCCGGCTTTGCCGCGCTGCTCGACGAGATCACCGAGCCTGGCGATTTCGGACAGGCCGCGCACCTTGTAGTGCGTCGGCGAAACCTCGGCGACGCGGCCGCCGCGCCGCAGCAGCGTTTCGGTATCGTCGAACCGGCGCCAGATCCGCTCCAGCGCAGCCAGCCGGTTTTCAGGCGCTGCTTCCGGCTGCCGTTCAAGTGCGCGTATCGATGATTGGCTGCTCGACATGCCGCTACGTCTTGGAGCCGAGCGTCTTGATGGCGTCGCCGGTCGAGGCGTCGGTCTGGCGCATCAGCGCCGCCGTGTTCTCGAAGGCGCGCTGGACCATGATCAGGCGCGTCATCTCCAGCACCGGATTGACGTTGGATTCTTCGACAAAGCCTTGCGCGACACCGAGATCGGAGCGGTCGGTGACCGGCTCCGGCGTGCGCGAGGGAACGATGCCCGAATTGCCGTAGCGGACGAAATTCGGGCCCGGGTCGAAATTGAACAGGCCGATAGCGCCGACAAGCTTGTCGCCCTGGCGCAGCGAGCCGTCGGCGCCGGCCTTGGGCGGGCCGTCGCGCGGATCGAGCTGGATCGGCGCGCCGCCGGCATCGAGCACCGGATGGCCCTCGAGCGACATTAGCTCGCCGTTCTCGTTCATCGAAAACCGCCCGTCGCGCGTCATCACGGTGCCGGCCGGCGTATCGATGCCGAACCAGGCATCGCCCTGGACGGCGAAGTCGAACGGGTTGCCGGTCTCCGTCATCGCGCCATGTGCGCCGGAAAGATAGGTCTTGCCCGAAGAGGCGAACGACACGGATTTGGCGCCGGTGCCGGAGACGACATCCTCGAACTTCACGCCGGTGGCTCGAAAGCCGATGGTCGAGGCGTTGGCGACATTGTCGGCGATGGTGTCGAGACGGCGCTCGAGCGCGATCTGCGAGGAAAGGGCGACGTAGAGGCTGTCCTGCATGGGTGCTCTCAGAATTTCAGTTTCTGCATGGCCATCATCAGATCGGTCGAGATGCCGACGGTGGTCGGTTGGGCAAACAGCACACCGACCGAGGTCTGGGCGGTCGAGGTCGGATGGTTGATTTCCCACAGGCTGGTGAAGCGGGTCAGGAATTTGTCGAGCTTGGCGGGGTCGGTGAAATCGGTGAGGTCGAGCTTTGCCTCGAAGGCCTGCGCCTGCTTGTCGATGTCGGCGGTGGCGAAAGAATCGGGCAGGCCGATCGCGGTGCGTACCACGCTGGCCAGGGCTGTATCGGCCAGCACGTCGTACCAGTTGGTGATCGTCGGCGCCTTTCGTTCGAAATAGAGCGCCAGCCGCACACCTTCATTGGTCTTGCCGGCATCTTCTTCCAGCGTCTGACGCATGTATTTGTCGACGACCGGCTGCTGTGAGGCGCTGCGGGTGGTGGCCGCTTCGCCATAAGCCTCGAAATTCAACGAGGTGGCGAGCCTGGCGAAGGCCTTGTTGTTGGCCTTGTTGGCGACGCTGTCCGGGTCACGGACGCCGCCTTCCAGCACCCTGCGGATCAGGTCCTTGCTGACGCTTGCCGGATCGATCCCGCTGGCCGACAGCGCATAATTGTAGAGCCGGCTGTCGGCCATCAGATCGTCTATCGACTTCACCTTGGTGATGTTGGCGAGGTAGTAGCTGGTCTCGGCCTGTACCGCATCCGCATTCGGCTTGATGAGACCAAGACTGGACTCGGTCGTGTAAAGCTTCGGCGTGGTCTTCAGCACGGCGTCGCGCGTGGTCGTCTGATCGCCATATTGGGCAAAGTCGAAGGCGCCGACGAAGTTGGCGTAGCTTTTGTCGGTCAACAGGTTGGCGGGGCTGAACGGATCGGTGACGCCGCCGTTGACCATCGTGCGGATCTGCTTCGCCGTCTGGGTCGATGCATCCAGCCCATAGGCAGCCATGGCGAAGGTCAGCAGGCGCTTGTCCTTCAGCAGGTCTTCGATCGACTTCACCTTGGAGATGTTTGCCGCGTAGTAGTCGGCCTCGCCCTTGATGTATTGCGCGGTCGGCTTGACCAGCACCAGCCCGGTTCCGGCGATGATCGCCTTTGGAACCGCCTGCTGGACGGCGTCGCGTGCTGTCGCCTGGTCGCCATACTGGACGAAGTCGAAGGCGGCGACGAAAGCTGCATAGCCCTTGTTGGTCGACGTGTTCGCCGGACTGTTCGGGTCGGTGACGCCGCCTTCCAGCATCGCCCGGACGGTCGCCGGCGCTTCGGCGTCGGCGTCGAGGCCGAATGCGGCCATCGCATAGGTGAGCAGGCGGTCGTTGCCCATCAAATCGTCGATCGATTTGACGTTGGAGATGTTGCTGATGAAGTAGGACGTCTCGCCCTTGTAGTAGTCGAACCCGTTCTGCAAGGCGCCAAGCCCAATTTGGGCCGCATAGTTCTTGGTCACGCCCTGCTGCGCGGGGTTGTAGCTGGTGGCATCCGCGCCCAACGCTGCGAAATTGAAGGCGGAGACGAACTCTGCATAGCGCTTGTCGGTCAATTTGTTGGCGAAGCTGTCGGGGTCGGAGACGCCTTCCTTCAGGGCTTTGACCATGAAGGCCTTGGCGTAGGCCATGTCGCCAAGGCCGAAGGCCTTCATGGCATAAGTGAAAAGTCGGGTGTTCTTGACGAAATCGTCGATCGATTTCACGCTGCCGATGTTGGCCAGATAGTAGTCGGTGTCGCGCTTGGTGACCGGGTCCGCCTCGATGCGGTCGATCGCCTTGGGAATATCCCTGGCGATGAGCTGGTAGCTGGTAAAAGTGCTCAACACGACATGCCTCCGGTCGCAGCTTCAGAGTCAGAGTATGCGGACTTGCTTGCGCGAGGCTGAATCGGTTCGCCATGCGTGATTCAAGCCTCACACAAGGCACGGGGGCTATCGATTAGGCCTGACGTGATGTGGAAGGATCTGGCGTGGGCATTCTGATCGGACTGGTGGTGACGCTCGGCTGTGTTCTCGGCGGCTTCATGGCCATGGGCGGCCATCTGCATGTGCTGATGCAGCCCTGGGAGGCGGTGGTCATCTGCGGCGCCGCGCTCGGCACCTTCCTCGTCGCCAACCCGATGAAGACGGTCAAGGACACCGGCAAGGGCATTCTCGAAGCCTTCAAGCAGGCGGTGCCGAAGGAACGCGACTATCTGGAGACGCTAGGCGTCCTGCACAGCCTGATGCGCGAACTGCGCTCGAAGTCCCGCAGCGAGGTCGAGGCGCATATCGACAACCCCGAGGAATCGGCGATCTTCCAGGCGTTCCCGACCGTGCTCAAGAACCACGATCTGACGCATTTCATCTGCGACTATTGCCGCATCATCATCATCGGCAATGCGCGCTCGCATGAGATCGAGGCGCTGATGGACGAGGAAATCCAGACCATCAAGACCGACAAGATGAAGGCCTATCATGCGCTGGTGGCGGTGGGCGACGGTCTGCCGGCGCTCGGCATCGTTGCCGCGGTGCTCGGCGTGGTCAAGGCGATGGGCGCGCTCGACCAGTCCCCGGAAATCCTCGGCGGCCTGATCGGCGCCGCCCTTGTCGGAACCTTTCTCGGCATCTTCCTGTCCTACGCCGTGGTCGGGCCGGTCGCCACCAAGATCAAGACGGTGCGCGAGAAGAAGAACCGCCTCTACATCATCGTCAAGCAGACGCTGCTCGCCTACATGAACGGCGCCTTGCCGCAGGTGGCGATCGAGTTCGGCCGCAAGACCATCTCGTCCTATGAGCGGCCGACGATCGATGCCGTCGAGCAGAGCACGATGAACACCGCATCCGCCGAGAAGAAAGCGGCCTGAGCCATGCATGACGACAGACAGGACCGCACGCCGTCATGACAAGTCCTGGCAGCCCCTCGCAAGCCCGCTCGCTGATCATCGAGCGTCTGGTCGGTGACAGCGGTGAGGCAGGTCATGTCATCGGCACCGGGCGATCGATGGGCGAGCGCGCCCTGCCGCTGCTGCAGAAGAGCCTGGCCGGCGGACTCGGCGCCCAAGTTACCGTCGACCTGCGCGCGGTCGAGGTCAGCCGCGTGCCGGATGCGCGCGTGCATGCCGGCGACAGCTTTGCCATGACCATCATTGCATCGCCGACCTCTTCCGATGCGATGACGCTGGTGATCGATGCGCCAGCGATCGCAGTTATGGTCTGCGCGCTGTTCGGCGGCGATCCGGATCAGCCGGTTTCGCCGATCGAGCGCGCGCTGTCGCAGATCGAAACCGATGTGGCGACCACCGTGTTCCAGGAGGTTGCGCAGGCGCTGAACGGATCGGGCCGGCGCTCACTCGAATTGCGGCTGCCTGTGCCGCGGGCGCTTTCGGGCAGCGAAGCCAGGCGACGCGTGCTGCGCGATGGCGCTGCGGTGCGCATCGTCTTCGGCATTTCGACGCCGACCGACAGCGGCACGGTCACGGTGATGATCCCGCAGCGCATCCTCTTGGCGACGCGCGGTATCGCCGATGTTCAGGACAGCGAGGGCACAACCTCCGACTGGCGGGCACGCTTTTCGGAAGAGGTGATGCGCTCGACGGTGACGCTTGAAGCGACCATGCCACTGGCCCGCCTGACGCTCGGCGACATCGCCGGCTTCGAGCCGGGGCAGGTCATCGAGTTCGAGGAAACGGCGCAGTCGCACGCGAGGCTGAGCGCGCGCGACAAGACGCTGTTTGTGTGCGAGTTCGGCAAACTCGGGCAGAATTACACCGTCCGGATCAGGCATCCTTACGATGCCGGTCAGGATTTTATCGATGGGCTCATGCCAGGCTGACGCCGCGCAAGCTCAAGCATTTGGAGACGACTTATGGCCAAGACCAAGGTGGAAGCCAATATCGACCAGCCGGACGAACAGCTCGACCGCGCCATCGAGGAATTGCGCGGCGTCCTCCAGGAGGAGGAAAAGCGGCCCGACGCCGCCTTGCGTGCCGCTATGTCCAGCACCAATTCGAACGTCATCATGAGCATTCCGGTCGACGTGCAGATCATCCTCGGTAGCACCGAAATGCCGGTGTCGGACCTGATGGCGCTGCAGAAGGGTTCGACGGTCGCGCTGAACCGGCGCATCGGTGAGCCGGTCGATGTCGTGGTCAATGGCCGCAAGATCGCGCGTGGCGAGATCACCGTGCTGGAAAGCGATCCGTCGCGCTTCGGCATCAGGCTGACCGAAATCATCGCCGCCACCAAGAGCGCCTAAGGACAGACGAAATGCGGTCTCAGCAGCGATCGGAGCGGATGCCATGACCACGCCGGTGACGCTCACGCGCCCGCAAAAGGCCGCCGCCATCCTGGTGGCGATGGGCAAGCCATCGGCGAGCCGGCTTTTAAAGTTCTTCAAGCAGGAAGAGCTGAAGGCGTTGATCGAAGGAGCGCGTCTGCTGCGCACCATTCCGCAGAGCGATCTCGAACGTATCGTCGCCGAATTCGAGGCCGAATTCACCGAAGGCGCCGGCCTGCTCGATTCTGCTGACCGGATGGACACCATCCTCAACGAATCGCTGTCGCCCGAAGAGATGAGCGCCATCATGGGGGACAAGCGCTTCGAGGTCGCGCCGGAGGGACCGCCGCCGATCTGGCCGGAGCTGGAAAAGCTCGAACCGACGCGTCTCGGTACATTCCTTGCCGGCGAACATCCGCAGACCGCAGCCATGGTGCTGTCGAAGCTTGCGCCGCAGGCCGCCGCCAACATCCTGCTGACCTTGGAAAAGCCGATGCGCAGCGAGATCATCAAGCGCATGGTGACGATGGCGACGATTCCCGACGCCGCCGCCAGGATCATCGAAAACCAGCTGCGCGCCAGCGTGCTGGCGCAGACCGCGACCAAGGACATATCGGCCGGACAGGCGCGCGTTGCCAGCGTGCTCAACGAAATGGACAAGCCGCAGCTGGAAGAGGTCATGCAGGACCTGGAAGAGGCCGGCACGCCGGATCTCGGCGGCGTCCGCTCCAGGCTGTTTGCCTTCGACGATCTGCCGCTTCTGACGCAGAAGGCGAGGGTGCTTCTGTTCGACGGGCTGTCGACCGAACTGATCACGCTGGCGCTGCGCGGTGCGGCGCCCGCATTGACCGAGTCGGTGCTGTCGGCAATCGGCGCCCGGTCGCGGCGCATGATCGAGTCCGAGCTCGGACAGGGTTCGGAAGGCATCCAGCTTGCCGACATCATGGCGGCGCGCAAGAACGTTGCGGTGGCGACGATCCGGCTTTCGCGCGAGGGGGCTTTCGAACTCCCCTCGTCGCAGCAGAGCGAGGCGGCGTAGAGCCGAGCGCTGACCCCAAATGGCTGAAGCGGCTGACAAAGACTCCAAAACCGAAGACGCGACAGAAAAGAAGATCCGCGACACCATCGAACAGGGCAAGCTGCCCCATTCGCGGGAAGCCGCACTCCTGGCGTCCTTCATTGCCATATTGGTGTTCACCGTCTTCTACGCCAAGGACGCGGTGGTCGATCTCGGTATGTTCCTGTCCATGTTCCTGGAGAAGCCGGAGGCGTGGCCGATGGACACCGAGACCGACGTCATCGCGCTCTACAAGACCGTGATGATGGAGATCGGCCGTGCCGTCGTCAGCCTGCTGGTGCTGCTGGTGGTGGCCGGCATCGGCGCTTCGGTGCTGCAGAACATGCCGCAATTCGTCGGCGAGCGGATCCGGCCGCAACTGTCGCGTATCTCGATCAGCAAGGGCTGGACCCGGCTGTTCGGCGTGCAGGGTTTCGTCGAATTCCTGAAGTCGCTGGGCAAGCTTGGCTTTGCCAGCATCGTGCTCTACTTCACGCTGTCGCAGGATTACCGCCAGCTCCTGGCCGGCATGATCACCAACCCGGTCGCTTTCGGCCTCGTTATCAAAAGCATCGCCGTCGACATTTTGGTGGCGATCGTCTTCGTCATGGGGCTGATCGCGTCTGTCGACATCGTCTGGTCGCGCTTCCACTGGAAGCAGGATTTGCGCATGACCAAGCAGGAGGTCAAGGACGAGTTCAAGCAGTCCGAAGGCGACCCGATCATCAAGTCGCGGCTGCGCTCGCTGGCGCGTGACCGGGCTCGCAAGCGGATGATGACGGCGGTGCCGCGCGCTACGCTGATCATCGCCAATCCGACGCACTTTTCCATCGCGCTCAAATATGTCCGCGACGAGGATTCAGCACCCGTGGTGCTGGCCAAGGGCCAGGATCTGGTGGCGCTCAAGATTCGCGAGATCGCCAAGGAGCATAACATCCCGATCTTCGAGGACGTGGCGCTCGCCCGCTCCATGTACAAGCAAGTTTCGGTTGATAGCGTGATCCCGTCGCAATTCTACCAGGCCGTCGCCGAACTGGTGCGGATCGTCTACTCGAAAAAGGCTGAGCGGAGACAAATTCAATGAACCGCCAACCGCACGCAAAATCCCGCGAACTCATCGTCGCCAAGGCCATCGAGCAAGTGGTGGACGAGTTGCGCCTGATCGATGTCGCCGACTACATCGCCTTCATCCGGCTCGAGCATTTCGCTTGCCTGTCGGACCTTGTGGATTCGGCGGTGGAACTGTTCTTCCTGCCTGGCACGCTGCGGCTCGGCCACGGCGGCGAAGCGCATGTCGACTGGAGCGGCAGCCCGCGCATCGTGCTCGATCTCGAGCTCAGGCCGCCCGGCGTGACCGTCTATTTCCAGCTGACGCTGAGCGAAGAGAGGTCTTCGGTCGCCGTCAACTATGTCTCGTTCGAGAAGCCCGGTGAGGACCCCGAGCACAACACGGCCTTGCTGGAAACGGTGATCGAAGAGGCGCGCATCCGCAGGACCGAGCCGCTCGCCTATCGCTGATTTTTTTTCCCGCTATCTCAATCGTCTGAGTACGCCGGCCTGAACGCAGGCAGGCGTTACTCGATCAACCCCAGCCGCAACGCCTTGGCCACCGCCTGGTTGCGGTTGACCGCATTGAGCTTCTGGGTGGACTGGGTGAGATACTGGTTGGCGGTGTGGACCGATAGCTTCAGCAGCCTGGCGATCTCTTCGCTGGTGTTGCCGTTGGCGGTCAGCTTCAGGCACTCCAGCTCACGCTTGGAGATCGATCGCATCCGGCTGGCATCGTTGGGACGAATGCGGGCGACGGCGGCGAACAGCGAGAAACAGCGGGCGTGGATTTCGTAGAGCGTGTCCTCCGGCAGCGTGATCGTCGAGCCCAGGAAGACCACCAGCCCGCAATGACCACGATCGGCATGAACGGGAAAGGCGATGCCGTTGGTGCCCGGCGCCAGCGGCGCCGTGCGCTCCGTCCAGGCGAGTTTCTGGAAGACGGCGTCCGAGCCGGCGATGCCGTCATCGGCCCACCAACGCGGCGCCGTGGAAGTGCCGCTGTGGCGCACCATCTCCTCGCCATTGGCGCCGGCGATGAACTTGGTCGCGACAGCGGTAGCGGGATAGTCGGAATCGAAGCTCGGCACGAGGCGCGCGCGTTCCGGCGAAGGGCTGACGAAGTAGAGGCCGAAGGCTGACGCGTTGATGTCGACGGCGATCCAGCGGCAGCGCCGCACCGCGTCCGGGATGGTGACGGCGTTGTGCGTTTCGGAACCGATGGAGAAGGCGCCGAACGGATTGCGCTGCTCGTTGAAGAGGGCTTCGGCCGCCGCCTTGATGTCAGCGTGTTTCAAATGATGCCGCTCCTGATCGCCGTGGCGATGGCCATCGCGCGGTTCGAGGCCGCGAATTTCTGGATGGCGTGGGTGATGTAGCTGTTGACCGTGTTGGAGGAGACCCCGAGGATCACCGCGACCTCATCGGTGGTCTTGCCTTCCGACACCCAGAACAGGCATTCGCGCTCGCGGTCGGACAGCGGGTCCTGCATGGCGGCGGCGGCGACCAATTGCGGAATGGCGGACAGCGCATAGCAGCACTTCAGCTGCGCCTTCATCAGCGCCGGCTGGTCGATCTTGCCGGCCTCGGCGGCCGAGAACAAGGCAAACAGCCGCTGGCGGCCGACATTGAGCCGCAGCGAATAGACTTCGGCATGGCCAAGCACGTCGAGCAGGCGCGCTTCCTCGCCGGTGAGCAGCCTGCCGGCGTCGGGCGCTTCGGCGGCCACCAACGGCTTCGGGCGGATGCCCGGTGCCACGGTCAGCGGCCCCTGGGCAAGGCCGGCGATCAGCCGCTTGCCGATGAGTTCGATGGCGTCGAAGATCCAATTGGAGGAGACGATGCGGGCGTCGTTGCGGTCCTGGTCGTGGACGATGGCGACGAGCATGTAGCTGTCGGCGCCGATCTCGGCGGCAAGCTGCATGAAGAACGAGGTGAGATCGCCGCGGGACGCGAGGCGCGAACCTGATGTGTCGGATTGCAGAAGCGCGGCGGAGCTGCTCATTGGATGCTTTGGTTGTATGTCATGGCCGGAATCTTTTCTTGAGCCCGGATGCTGGGTCACCAGCGGCCGAACTTGAAGACGCATCACGTTTACGAAGCACTCACACGGCGCGGTGTCGCGCAGATCACCGAATCCATCAGGGAACGCGAAGCCGTCCGCGTCTGGTGCCGGTCAGAGGCCGGTACTTGAGACTTTGGGTGGTCGCCGCGCCCCCCAAGGACCGGCTGATTCGGGTCTAATCTACCCGCAGATGAATCCGACATCAAACGCGATTTGACAAAATCGATTTTTCTGGACTCAGGCGACTCGGGGGCGGCTTCCGTGGCCCTTTCCTGCCTCGAGCGACCCGAAACGCCGACACGAAAAAGCCAGAGGGTGGCGCGACACTGCCGTATCGAGAAACGATCGATTCCGATAGGTTCTCGGCGACCGGCAGGGGTGGGCATCCCTTCGGTCGTAAAAGGCGGATTTGGCGGCGCTTGCTTCGCGGCCATCAGCATCGGGGGTAATGATGAAGCGGGTTTTCCTGGCGTTCACGGTGGTGCTTGCTGTTCTTGCCGGTGTGGTAGCTGGCAAGGCGGAGCCGATCGTCACCTATGCGCTCGACAATGGGCTGCAGGTGGTGCTGGTGCCGGACCATCGTGCGCCGAAGGTGGTGATGAACCTGCGCTATCGCGTCGGGTCGATGAATGAGCCCGCGGGACGCTCAGGCTTCGCCCATCTGTTCGAACATCTGATGTTTTCCGGCACGCCGGCCTGGCCGAACGTGTTCGGTGCACACGCCGCGCTCGGCAACGAGATCAATGCATGGACCACCGAAGACGGCACGGTCTATTACGTCGACGGGCTGTCGTCGTCGCTGCCGATGATCTTGTCGCTGGAAGCTGACCGCATGGCCAATCTCGGCCGGTCGGTAACGCAGGCCAAGCTCGATTTGCAGCGTTCGGTGGTCAAGAACGAAATGCGCCAGAACGTGCTCGACAAGGCCGGCGCGTCCGGCTGGGAAGCTTTCTGGTCCGGCCTGTTCCCGAAGCCGCATCCCTATAGCCGCATGGTCATCGGCTCTGTCGCCGACCTGGACGCGGCGACGCTCGACGATGTCAGAGGGTTCTTCAATAGCTATTATCTGCCCAACAATGCGGTGCTGGTGCTGGTCGGCGACCTCAAGGTTGACGACACCAAAGCGCTGATTGCCGATACGTTCGGCCGGGTGGCGCGCGGCTCCGACGTGGCGCGACCCGCCGTGCCGGAACCGGCGCAGGCCCGGCTGAAGCTGGTGCTGGAGGATCGTGTGCCGAGCCCCGTTGTCGTGGTCGGCTTCAGCGGCCCGGTGGCGCAGTCGCCGGACAATGGCGCGATCAGCATTGGAGCCGAACTGCTCGGCAATGGCGAATATGGATTTCTGCGCAACCGGCTGGTTTCGCAATTGGGCATTGCCACCTATGCCAGCGCGAACTGGACCGTCGGCCTGCTCGGCGGCCGCTTCACCTTCGAGGCGGGTGCGGCCGAAGGCGTAGCGCCGGAGGCGCTGGAAAGCGCGATGAAATCGGCGTTCGCCGATTTCCTCAAGACGCCGCTCGATCCGGCCGATGTCGAGCGCGCGCGCATCGGCCTGTTGCAGGCCGCGCGGCTCGGCAATGAAGGGCTGAAGGACCGCGCCGGCACCGTCTCCTACAATGCCGACGTGCTCGGCGATGGGCAGAGCGCGCTGGTCGACGATCCGCGCGTCAAGAACGCCAGCGCGGCGGACGTCGAAGCGACGATGAAGCGGCTGTTGAAACCGGAAGACGCCAGCGTGCTGGTGCTGAAGCCCGGCCCGCGCGGCGGCTATCCCGATGCGCTGATCGGTTCGTCCGGCACGCCGCTGCCGTTCACCGCGCCGCAGCGGGCAGCGGTCGACATTCCTAAGCATGAGGCCGGGCAAGCGCCTTCGGCGACATTGCCGGCAAAAGAAACGGCGACGCTGTCCAATGGCATCAAGCTCGTCCACTACACCATGCCGGAAGCGCCGATGGTCTATGTGGCGGCCAGTGCCGCAGGCGGCTGGAACAGCGTGCCGGAAGGCAAGGAAGGGCTTCTGGAACTTGCTGCAAGCATGGCAACGCGCGGTGCGGGGACACGCGGCTCGGCCGACTTCGCCAAGGCGGCGAGCGACATCGGCGCCGGTGTCGGCTACCAGGCCGGCGCACTGACCACGACGATGACGCTTGGCGTGCCACCGGAAAAACTGGACCAGGGTCTTGGCCTGCTTACCGACGCGGTGCTGAAGCCGCGTTTCGACAAGACCGAATGGACGGTGCTGATGGCGCAGACGACCGACTGGCTGAACGGCCGCGAGGCGGACCTGCCGGGCGTAGCCGGCCGCGTGGCAAAGGCAGCCCTTATCCCGCAGGTGCCGGGCAAGGCTGCGGTCGACTGGTCGGCAAAGGCGCTGGCCTCGATCTCGCTCGACGAGGCAAGAGACGCGTTCAAGGCGGAGTTCACGCCGAAGGCGGTGACCTTCTACAGCGTCGGCCCGATGCCGGTCGCGACTGTTGCAGCCGGCCTTGAGAAAGCATTCGGCGCATGGACAAGCGACGCCGCCGGCTATGCCGTCGAGCAAGCGCCGGCGGCGCATTTCGGTGGCGGCCAAACGGTGCTGCTGGTGCCAGAACCCGGCGCCAGCCAGTCGGCGCTGTTCGTCGCGCGGCCGGCGCCCGGCACCGACGAAAGCGAGCGCGCCGAATCGACCGCGGTCTCCAATCTGCTCGGCGCCGATTTCTCCAGCCGGCTGAATTCGGTGATTCGCGAGGAGAAGGGCTATTCCTATGGCGTGTCGAGCTATCTCATGAGCCCGATGAAGGCCGGCTCGGGACTGGTCGTGGCAACCACCGTCGAGCGCGCCAACACCGGACCGGCGATCACCGAAATCCTCAAAGGGTTTGCCGGCCTGACCACCTTGCCGGTGGCGCAGGACGAGGTCGACCGCACGGTGACCGTCTATCGCCGGGCGCTCGCCGGATCGGCCGAGACCTCGGCCGGCCTGTTCTCCTCGCTGATTGGCGCGGTTGGCAGCGGCTCGACGCTGGAGGACCAGCAAGGCCGCATGGCGGCGCGCACAAAGCTGACTCTCGATGCGGTGCAGAAACAGGCGTTGGCTTTGTCGTCGCTCGATCCGTCGCTGATCGTGGTGGCGGGCGACCCTGATGTGGTGATGCCGCAGCTTGCCGCGATCGGCCTTAGAGATGTGCAGGTCGTCAAACGGGAAGAAACGGAGGAGCAGACCGCGATGCGGGCGCTTGACCTTCTCGGCAACAAGAGGCAAGCGCCTCTGTCCGCATCGCCATGGCGGGTGGGTGATGGTGGCACGACGCGGGCGGTGCACGCCTGCGCCGGTGACAGGGATTGCGGCGCGCAGATTCACGCAGACTAATCGGTTCGACGCGCGGCGCCGGCCGCGTTGAAATCTTGGGCAACTTTGTTTCGGGGGAAACGATGAGCGATTCATTTCAGGAAGTAACGTCCGTCTCGTGGTTCGGGCGGATCAAGCGCGCGGTCGGCGGGGTCATCTTCGGCTTCATCCTGATCGTGCTGATGGTGATCGGGCTGTTCTGGAACGAGGGCCGCGCCGTGCAGACGGCACGCTCGCTGGCCGAGGGGTCCGGAGCGGTCGTTTCGGTCGGCGCCGACAGCGTCGATGCAGCCAATGACGGCAAGCTGGTCTATGTGAGCGGCCCGGTGACGGCCGATAGCGGCCTGGCGGATCCGGATTTCGGCATTGCCGCGCAGGGGCTGCGGCTGTCGCGCAGTGTCGAGATGTATCAGTGGAAGGAAGAGTCCAAGTCGGAGACGACGAAGAAGCTCGGCGGCGGCGAAGAGACGGTGACGACCTACAGCTATTCCAGAGTGTGGGATGACAGCCAGATCGACTCGTCCGATTTCAAGAAGCCGGACGGCCATCAGAATCCGTCAATGGCAATCCACAGCCGCACATTCCAGATCCCGCAGGGCAAGCTTGTCGCCTTCGATCTGGACACGCCGGTGCTGGACCGCATCGAGGGCGACAAGGACTATTCGCTGACGGCCGATCAGTCGGCGGCGATAAAGGCCGCCTATAGCGGGACGAAGCCGCTCAGCATCGTCGATGGCAAGATCTATCTCGGCAACGACAACACGACGCCTGCTTTGGGCGACTACCGCATCGGCTACGAACTGGCGCCGCTCGGCGTGGTCAGCATCGTTGCGCGCCAGGCCGGCAGCCGGTTCGAGCCCTACCAGACGCAAGCGGGCGACGCGCTGCTGATGGTCGATACCGGCAACGTGCCGGCCGAAAAGATGTTCGCCGACGCGGTCAGCGCCAACACGCTGATCACCTGGCTGCTGCGCGGCGCCGGCCTGCTTTTGCTGACCATCGGCTTTGCGCTGTTCCTCAGTCCGATCGGGGTGATCCTCGACGTCATTCCCTTCCTCGGCAGCATGGCGCGGATGGGCACTGGCATCATCGCCTTCGTGCTCGCGATCCTGGTTGGCACGACGACAATCGCGATTGCCTGGTTCTGGTACCGGCCAGTGTTGGCGGTAGCCATCCTGGCGGCAGGCGTGATCGCCGCGGTGATTGTCTACAGGATCGGTCGGTCGCGAAAGCCGGCCGTGCCGGCGGCGGCGCCGCCTGCCGGCGCAGCCGTCTAGTTCGTGAACCCATAATCGGTGGTGGCCGAGATGGGATGGTGGGTTCAACCGGTCATCGCAACACCTTCTGTAGCCTATCGGCCGGCGTTTCGAAGTCCAGGGTT